>NZ_JBSFVC010000025.1:0-140420 GCF_053592095.1 Streptomyces sp. NPDC002787
TGTTTCTTCAGGACTCCCCCCCCGCGCGGGTCCAAAAACCAATCCACCCCGGCGTGGGGGGGGGGTTGTAACAAGGGACACACCCTTGTTCCCACCGCCCGCCAGAGGCACTATCCGTTCGCGCCCCGGAAGGTCAACACCCTTCCGGGGCACTAGCCCTCAGGCGGCAACGCCACCCGCAGGCACCACAGCGCTGACATCAGTCCTCGACGTTGACCGCCGCGCAGAAGTTGCCGATGTTCTGCTCCACGTCGCCGGTGGTCGCGGGAGTGGCGGTGAAGGCAGCGCCGCCGTCGAACGCCTGCTCGCACTCCACGACCTGCAGGTTGTTGATGGCGAACGGGAACGGGTCGTCGTAGTCGTGGCCACCGTTGGCGTTGGCCACCCCGCCGCCCGCAAGGCCGAGACCGCCGACCATGGCAACGACGGCGGCGGTCTTCTTGAGCTTGTTCATCAGGTCTCCGATTTCTTCACGCACACGGGCCTCCTTACGGACCGTGTCCGACTCGTCACTGACGCTAACACATGCCTCTCTTAACGCATGATTTCCGGTACGCCCGACTGAGTGACACAAATCGAGTTACGCCCCTTTTGGCGCAACTGAGTTCACGGGATACCGCGGAGGAGAGGTGGCCGCCGCCCGCTCGGATCCTGATGGATCGCGGGACGGGCGGCGACCTTTTCGCTCAGGCGGGTGCCGGCAGGGTGACGGCGGCGGGGGTGCAGACGGTGGTGCTCTCGCCGCCGGCCCGCAGGGCGGCGCAGACCTGCGGGACCCTGGGCACGGTGAGGCTGACGCTCTGTCGAACATTGGCCTCAACGGTCTGCTGCAGCCTCGCCAGTTCGACGCCACCCGCGGTGATCGTCACACCGACGGCCTGCCTCTCCTGGCATTGGATGCTGACGGTGACCGTACTGGTCGCCGCGTTGTCGGCCTTCTGGACGACGACGGTGCAAGGGAACTGCTGCGGCAGCGCGGCGGCCTGTGCCGGCGCGGCGGCGAAGAGCGGTGCGGATGCCAGCAGCACGGTGGCCGCCGAGCGGAGCATGCGGTGAGACAAAGGTCCTCCCAGGAACCGGGGCAGCCGCCAACGGGCGGTCCGCCCTCGATCTCAGCACCCAAATACCCCTTAGGTGCCATTACGGGATGATGCGACCATAGCTGCACGGACCGCGCAACGCGGGCACACCGCCCGGCCGAAGACCCCGGCCGGGCGGTCCGGAGGGTGTCAGCTGCGGTACAGCGCCTCGATCTCCTCGGCGTACGCCGCCGTCACCGCGTGACGCTTGACTTTCATCGACGGTGTGAGCAGGCCGTTGTCCTCGTTGAACTCGCCTTGCACCAGACGGAATTGGCGGATCGACTCGGCCCGGGAGACCGCCTGGTTGGCGTAGTCCACGGCCTTCTGGACATCAGCGCGCATCCGGGAGTCGTGGACGACCTCGGAGAGCGGGGTGTCCGGGGACATGCCGCGCACATGCAGCCAGTGGGACACGTCCTCTGGGTCCAGGGTGATCAGAGCGGCGACGTAAGGGCGGTTGTCGCCGACCACGACGCACTGTCCGACCGGGGGGCGGCTGCGCAGGCGGTCCTCCAGGACGGCGGGGGAAACGTTCTTGCCGCCGGAGGTGACGATGATGTCCTTCTTGCGGCCGGTGATGGCGAGGTAGCCGTCCTCGTCGAGCGCGCCGAGGTCGCCGGTGGCGAACCAGTCGTCGGTGAGGGCGGCGTCCGTGGCGACCGGGTTGTTCCAGTAGGTGCCGAAGACGATGGAGCCCTTGATGAGGACCTCGCCGTCGTCGGCGATGCGGATCGCGGTGCCGGGGACGGGCTGGCCGACTGTGCCGGGGCGGGGCTTGAGGGGCGGGACGATGGTGGCGGCGGCGGTGGTCTCGGTGAGGCCGTAGCCCTCGTAGACGATGATCCCGGCGGCGTAGAAGAAGAGGTTGAGGTCGCGGTCGAGCGGGGAGCCGCCGCTGATGGCGTAGCGCACCCGGCCGCCGAGTTCGCCCCGGACACGGCGGTAGACCAGCAGGTCGTACAGGGCCCAGGCGGCGTACAGGCCGGGGGTCGGGCCGGGGCCCTTGTCCAGGAACTTGTCGAGGTAGGCGCGGGCGAAGCGGACGCCGAGGCGGTGGGCGCGGTCGAAGGAGGCGCCGCGGCCGATGCGTTCGGCGGTGGCGCGGCCGGTGGCGTGGATCCGCTCGAAGAGGTACGGGACGCCGACGAGGAAGGTGGGGCGGAACTTCTTGAGCGCGGGCCGGAGTTCGTCGGGTTTGATGCTCGGGCAGTGGCCGATCTCGATGCGGGCCATCAGACAGGCGATCTGGATCGTACGGCCGAGGATGTGGGCCAGGGGGAGGAAGAGGAGCGTGGAGGCGGCCTGGCCGCTGACCGCCTTGAAGACCGGGTGGAGCAGTTCGACCGTGTTGGCGGCCTCCGCGTGGAGGTTGGCGTGGGTGAGGACGCAGCCCTTGGGGCGGCCGGTGGTGCCGGAGGTGTAGCAGATGGTCGCGGCCGTGTCGGGGGTGAGGGCGGCGCGGCGCTTGGTGACCTCGTCGTCGGGGATGCCCCGGCCCAGGTCGGCGAGTTGGGCCAGGGCGCCCGCGCCGCCCGCCGTGGCAGCGGCTGATGCCGGTGTGAGCTGCCAGACGTGCGGGGGCTGGGCGTGGCGGGCGGTGGCGGTGGCGACGGCGTCCGCGTTCTCGGGGGTCTCCACAATCACGAAGTGGGAGCCGGAGTCCCGGACGATCCACTCGATCTGCTCGGGCGAGGACGTGGCGTAGATGGGGACGGACTGGCCGCCGGCCGCCCAGACGGCGAAGTCGAGGACGGTCCACTCGTAGCGGGTGCGGGACATCACCGCGACGCGGCCGCCCGGTTCGAGGCCGGCGGCGATCAATCCCTTGGCGGTGGCGGTGACTTCGCGGGCGAAGGCGGCTGCGGTGACCGGGTGCCAGGTGCCGTGCCCGTCCTCGCGGCGCAGGATCACGGCGTCGGGGGCCTCCGTCGCGTTGACGAAGGGGAGGTCGGCGATGCTGCCGCTCGTGGGGCGGGGGGCGAGAGCGGGGGTGCGTGCCTCGCGGACGACTCCCTGCGCGTCCCTGACGACCTCGACCTTGACGCGGTCGGTCAGGTCGCCGCGCTGCTTCGCCCGGTTCAGGTCCTTGCGTACGCCCATCACGACTCCCCGACGCCCACCACTGCTTCATTACCGACGAGTCAACTTACCGGTGCGTAAGAAATTTTCAATGGTTTCGGACGACTCGTGGGAACCGGGAGGGTTCGGGAGCCAGGCGCGGCCTCAGCCCATCAGTCGGTCCGCCGCTTTGATCGAACCGGCCAGGTCGTACAGGTCCCTGTCCTCACGGTTCCTCGCCAGTTCGTCGGCCCGGAGACCCAGTTGGCGGAGGGAGGGGCGGGCCGGGAGGTCCGTCCAGCGGCCGTCCTCCTGGCGGAGGGCGTCGGCGAAGTAGGCGGCCACGGCGGCCACTTGGAGGCCGTGCGGGGAGGTGGCCCACAGGTCGTCGTGGAGAGCCGTCGCCTCCAGGCCGGCCGATTCCTCGTGCGGGGTGCGGGTGTCGGGGTCGAGCCAGCGGACCGTGGCGGTGGCGAGGTGGCCCGCTTCGGTGCCCGTCTTGGTGCGGACGGCGTAGAGGGCGGTGACGGTGTGGCCGGGGCCGACCTCGCCGCCGTCGACGCGGTCGTCGCGGAAGTCCTCGTCGGCGACCTGCCGGTTGTCGTAGCCGATCAGGCGGAACTCCTCGACCGTCGCCGGGTCGAAGGAGACCTGGGCCTTGGCGTCGCGGGCGGTGAGGTCGATGTGGCGCGGGAGTTCCTCGCAGAAGACCTCCTCGGCCTCCTCCTCGGTGGAGACGTAGGTGGTGTGGCCGTCGCCCTGGTCGGCGAGTTGTTCCATGAGGGCGTCGCCGTAGTCGCTGCCGACTCCAACGCCGAAGAGGGTGATGCCGTGCTCGCGGCGTTCGCCCGCGATGCGTTCGAGGATGGTCTCGGCGTCGGTCGCGCCGGTGTTGGCGAGGGCGTCGGAGAGGAGGACGACACGGTTGGTGGCGCCCTTGCGCAGGCCGTCGACGGCGGTCTCGTAGCCGGTCTCGACGCCCGCGGCGAGGTTGGTGGAGTCGGTGGGCTCCAGACCGTCGACCGCCTCACGGATCTCGCCCCGGCTGTCGTCGAGGCGGGTCATCGGCAGGACGGTCTCGGCCTCGTCGCTGAAGGTGACGATCGCCACGGAATCGTCGTCGCGCAAGCGGTTCGTCATCGTACGCAGGGCGTCCTTGGCGAGGTCGAGGCGGCCCGGTTCGGCCATCGATCCGGAGACGTCGATGACGAAGGTGAGGGCGGCGGGCGGGCGCTTGCTGTCGCCCTCGGCGACGCGGGTGGCGAGGCCGACGCGGACGAGGGACCACTCCTCGGCGTCGGTGCGGGCGCCGTCGACGGTGACCGAGAAGCCGTCGCCGTCCGGGCGTTCGTAGTCCTGGCGGAAGCTGTTGACGAACTCCTCCGGGCGGACCGTCGACGGGTCGGGCAGGCTGCCGCCGCCCAGGGTGCGGCGGGCGTAGCCGTAGGAGGCGGTGTCGACGTCGAGGGCAAAGGTGGAGAGGTAGTCGGGGGACGGGGCGAAGTCCGGGGACTCGTCGTCCGGTTGCTCGCCGCGCTGTTCGCCGGTGCCGGTTCCCTCGGGGGCCGGGGCCGGGAATCCGTCGTCGGGGCGGCTCTCGCCCTTACCGCGGTCGTACGAGGAGGAGTCGCCGCGCTCGCCGCTCGCGCCGCAGCCGGTGAGGAGGAGGACGCCGGCCGTGCCCAGGGCGAGGAGTGCGGTGCGCGTCCGTCGCCGTGTCGTCGGCGCCGGCCTCGTCGTCGGCCTGTTCCTGCGATACGTGTGCATCCGGGCCCCCTAGCCACGTCATCTGTCGCCCTGGTGCGGGCGACTGTTGTGACTGTGACGGCGCAGGGGGCCCGGATGTGCGCTACGGGGTGTTGCGGATGCGTCTCGAACGGGCCACGGCGGGGGCCCGCCGAGACCGGTGGGTGATCCTCCGTTGACCTAGGAGACGACGTCCTTGCGGCCGAAACCCCTGAAGGCCAGGGCGAACAGCACCAGCGCGTACGTTATGGAAATCGAGACGCCCTGGATCATGTCGGTGTAGTCGGGCTGCGGGCGGACGACGTCCAGCCAGGCGTACTGCCAGTGCGTGGGCAGGAAGTCGCGCCAGTCGCCGAGGGCGGTCACCTCGTCTAGGACGCTGCCGACGATGGTGAGGCCGACGGCGCCGCCGACCGCGCCCAGCGGGGCGTCGGTCCTGGTGGAGAGCCAGAACGCCAGGGCGGCGGTGACCAGTTGGGACACGAAGATGTACGCCACCGTGATCACCAGGGCCTGGGCGGCGGCGCCCGCGGCGAGTTCACCGCCCGTGGGCAGTTCCAGCGGGCCCCAGCCGTAGGCGGCCGTGCCGACGGCGAGCGCGACGACCGGCAGCAGCACCAGCGCCGCGAGGCTGAGGCTGAGCCCGACGGCGAGCTTGGACCACAGCAGCCGGGCGCGCGGCACGGGGGCGGCGAGGAGGTAGCGCAGGGAGGACCAGCTGGCCTCCGAGGCGACCGTGTCGCCGCAGAACAGCGCGACGGGGATGACCAGGAGGAAGCCCGCCGCGGCGAACAGGTTCACCGCGGCGAAGTTCGCGCCGGACGCGGTGGCCGTGTCCATCAGGTTCACCCGGTTGTTGCCCTCGCCGGGCGTGCCGCCGACCTGGAAGGCGATCAGCAGCACGAGCGGCAGAGCGAACAGGATGCCGCCCATGACCATCGTGCGGCGCCGCTTCAGCTGGCGGACCAGCTCGACCCCGAAGGGCAGGGTGCGGCCCGCGCGGTAGCCGTCGGCGACCTCGACGGGTTCCTTGTGCCCGGGGTGTCCGGGTTCTGCGTGCTCGGCACGCTCGGCCAGCGTGCTCATGCGGACTCTCCGATCAGGGTGAGGAAGGCGTCTTCGAGGCGGCGGTGGGGGCCGACCGACTCCACGGGGACCTCCAGCCGGACGAGCTCGGCGACCAGGCGCTGGGCGCTGCCGTCGGCGTCGAGGCGGACCACCAGGCCGTCGTCGGCGCGGACCGCCGATTCGACGCCCGGCAAGGCGGAGATCTTGTCGACGATCGGCTCGTCCACCGGTTCGGACGTGCCGACCAGCAGCGTGTCGCCGGAGCCGACGATCTCGCTCACGGGGCCCGCCTGGACGAGCTTGCCGTGGTCCATGACGACCAGGTGCGTACAGGTCTGCTCGACCTCCGCCAGCAGGTGGCTGGAGACGATGACCGTACGGCCGGCGGCCGCGTACCGGATCATGACCTCGCGCATCTCGCGGATCTGCGGCGGGTCGAGTCCGTTCGTCGGCTCGTCGAGTATCAGCAGGTCGGGCAGTCCCAGCATGGCCTGGGCGATGGCCAGGCGCTGGCGCATGCCCTGGGAGTAGGTGCGGACGGCGCGGGCCAGGGCGTCGCCGAGGCCGGCGATCTCCAGGGCCTCGTCGAGGTGGGCGTCCTCGGCCGGGCGGCCGGTGGCGGCCCAGTACAGCTCCAGGTTCTCGCGGCCGGACAGGTGCGGGAGGAAGCCCGCGCCCTCGACGAAGGCGCCGACCCGGGAGAGGACCGGGGCGCCCGGCACGATCGCGTGGCCGAAGACGCGGATCTGGCCGCCGTCCGGCTGGATCAGGCCCATCAGCATGCGCAGGGTCGTCGTCTTGCCCGCGCCGTTCGGGCCGAGCAGGCCGAGGACCTGGCCCTTCTCGACGCGGAAGGAGAGGTCGCGGACGCTGTAGCGGTCGCCGTTCTTGTACTTCTTGCTCAGGTCGGTGATCTGGAGCGGGACCTCGGCGAGCGCCGGGTCGGGGGCGGGGGTGACGATTCGGCGGCGCCCCGTCACGAGGAGGACGGCGGCGAGCACGGCGCCGCCGATCGGCATGTACCAGACCCAGGCGGGCAGCACATCCGTGCGGTCGGCCCGGCCGAGCGGTGTCGGCACCTCCAGGTCGCCCTTGAGGGAGACGGTGTACGTCGCCGGGGTCGTCGGGGAGGCGTAGCCGAGGTCGGTGGAGGCGAGGACCAGGCGCAGGCTGTGGCCGTCGTCGAGTTCGTGGTCGATGGCCGGGAGGGTGAGCTCGACGTCCTTGCCGGACTTGGCTCCCTCGACCCGGAGGGGCTCGACGAGCTGGGACGGGAGCACCTGGGAGCGGCCGTCCGGGCCGACGTCGTACACCTTGGCGAAGAGGACGGCGTCCTCGCTGGTCGACTTCACATGGACCGTGGCCTTGGGCGAGCCGGTGATCTGGAGGTCGTCCGCGACGGGCTTCGACTGGAACGCGGCGAACTGGCCGGGGAAGTCGAGGGAGATGCTGACTCCGAGGGAGGACAGCTGGGAGAGGCCGCCCGCGGCGCCGAGGCCGGGCAGGGCCGACACGGCGGGCGGGTTGGCGCCGGCCGGGTTCTCGAAGCTCTGCTCGCGTCCGGCGAGGGCGATCTTCGTGGGGTCGCTCTCCAGGCCCGGGTACGTGTCGTCGGTCGTACCGGCGAGGCGGGGCTCGCCGTCGCCGGAGCCGGTGCCGAGGGTGCGGGTGACGCGGAACGCCGAGCCGGTGTCGGCGCTCTTGTCGTCCTTGAGGTAACGGTCGAACCAGGCGTTGACGCGGCCCTGGACCCGGCTCGTCTCCATGTCGCCGCCGTCGTGGCCGCCGGAGATCCAGTCGACGTCCACGGGCGCGCCGTTGGCCTTGATCGCCTTGGCGGCGGCGTCGGCCTGGCCGAGGGGGAAGAGGGAGTCGGTCTGGCCCTGGAGCAGCAGCGTGGGCACCTTGATGCGGTCGCCGACGGCCTCGGGGCTGCGCTCGTCGAGGAGCTTCACGGCCTGCGCGTCGGGTTCACCGGTCTCGGCGACCCGCTGGTACATCTCGCAGAGCTGGGTCTCGAACTTCTCGCAGCCGCCGCCGGTGTTGACGAAGAGGCCGGCCCACAGCTTCTTGAAGACGCCGTTCGGGAAGAGGGCGTCCGCCAGGTTCCAGTACGTGATCGCGGGCGCGATGGCGTCGACCCGGTCGTCGTGCCCGGCGGCCAGCAGCGAGATCGCTCCGCCGTACGAGGCTCCGGCGGCGCCGACGCGGGGGTCGCCGTCCTTGTCCAGCTGGACCTCGGGCCGCTTCGCGAGCCAGTCGATCAGCTTGGAGACGTCGGCGACCTCGCCCTTGGGGTCGTTCAGCCCGATCCTGCCGGTCGACTCGCCGAAGCCGCGCGCGGACCAGGTCAGCACCGCGTAGCCGTCGCGGGCGAGGTCCTCGGCCTGCTTGCGGACGTCGTCCTTGCTGCCGCCGAAGCCGTGCCCGAGCAGGACGGCCGGGCGGCGGCCGTCGGAGCCGGAGGTGAAGTACGAGGTGTCGATGCGCACGCTGTCGGCCGTGTCCATGGCCTGGTCGGTGCGCTTCACCGGCGCCGCTTCGTCCGAGGCGGTGGCCGTCCAGGTGCCCGCGCCGGCGAGCACGACGACGGCGGCCGCGGCGGCGATGGTGCGGCGCGGCCTTTGCCGCAACGCTCCACGCAGTCGCAGTCCGGGCAGTCGAAGATCCATGCGTCAACGGTACGGGGCTCCACCGGGGGCCCATGGCCCTCTCCGGTCGGAGGAGTGGGCCATCCCACGGTCGTACGGGAGGAATTCGGTATACAGCGGGTGCGGTACACGGGGGTGTGGGACGGACCTGACAGCAACCTGATAAGTCGGGCCTCCCGGCGGCGAATTCGGTGGCGGGAGTGTCGGTGCGGCCGGATAGAGTCACCGCTCACAGCTGGCACACATGTCCGTGATGGGCATGGATCTTCGGGGTGGGCATATGAAGCTGCGGCAGACCGCGGCCTGGGTGGGGGTCACGACGGCGGCGCTCGTGGCGACGACGGCCTGCGGTGCGGAGACCGTCAAGCGGGCCGCCGAGACGGTCGACAGGTCCGACGCGATCCTGGCGGCGCTGACGCGGGCCACGGACCGGACCGAGGAGCTGGGCTCCGCCGAGGTCGAGATGACCGCCGACATGGGCGACGGCCCGGTCACCATGGAGGGCACGTACTCCTGGGGCGACGGCTACGCGTACGACATCGAGATGGACGCCGGGGCCGCCGGGATGCAGGACCTGACGGACGACCCGACCGTCCACGCCCTCTTCGTGGACGGCGCCTACTACTACAACGTCGACCCGATGACCTCCGGTCCCTACAAGGGCAAGGAGTGGCTGAAGGTCGACGGGTCGGTGGTGTTCGGCGAGAAGGGCTCCCAGGCCTTCAGCGGCGGCAGCGGGGCCAGCCCTGCGGACTCCATGCGGAGCCTGAAGTACGCGAAGGGCTTCGAGGACCTGGGCGAGGAGCGCGTGGACGGGCGGGCCGCCACCCACTACCGGGCCCTGGTCGGCAAGGAGCAGATGGGCAGGTTCCAGGAGGCCTACTCCGGTGAGGGCAGCGTCCTGGACTCGGTGACCGGCGGCGTCGACAAGGTCACGATGGATGTGTGGGTCGGCTCCGACGACCTGCCGGTCCGGCTGCGGCAGGAGATGGGTGCCATGACCATCACCATGGACTTCGAGAAGTTCGGCGCCACGGCCGAGGTGAAGGCCCCGCCCGCCGCTCGGACCGCCGATGTCACCGAGGCTCTGCAGGAGACCCTGGGGCAGCAGGGCTGACCCCGGGCCCGGACGCGGCGGTGCCCCGCCCCTTTTCGCGAAGAGAGGGGCGGGGCACCGTACGGCCTCAGTGGTTGCGCGGGAAGCCCAGGTCCACGCCCGTGGGGGCGTCGGCCGGGTCGGGCCAGCGGGTGGTGACGACCTTGCCCCGGGTGTAGAAGTGGGTGCCGTCGTTGCCGTAGATGTGGTGGTCTCCGAAGAGGGAGTCCTTCCAGCCGCCGAAGGAGTGGTAGCCGACGGGGACCGGGATCGGGACGTTGACGCCGACCATGCCGGCCTCGACCTCCATCTGGAAGCGGCGGGCGGCGCCGCCGTCGCGGGTGAAGATCGCGGTGCCGTTACCGAAGGGGGAGGCGTTGATGAGGGCGATGCCCTCGTCGTAGGTGTCGACACGCAGCACGGTCAGCACCGGACCGAAGATCTCGTCCTGGTAGGCCTTCGCCGTGGTCGGGACCTTGTCCAGGAGCGAGATGCCGATCCAGTGGCCGTCCTCGAAGCCGTCGACCGTGAAGCCGGTGCCGTCCAGGACGACCTCGCAGCCCTCGGCCGCCGCGCCCTCGACGTACGACGCCACCTTGTCGCGGTGGACCGCCGTGATCAGCGGGCCCATCTCGGAGCTCGGGTCGTTGCCGGGGCCGATCTTGATCTTCTCGGCGCGCTCGCGGATCTTCTCCACCAGTTCGTCGCCGATCGCGCCCACGGCCACGACGGCCGAGATCGCCATGCAGCGCTCGCCCGCCGAGCCGTACGCGGCGGAGACCGCGGCGTCGGCGGCCGCGTCCAGGTCCGCGTCCGGGAGGACCAGCATGTGGTTCTTGGCGCCGCCGAGGGCCTGGACGCGCTTGCCGTTCGCCGAGGCCGTGGTGTGGATGTAGCGGGCGATCGGGGTCGAGCCGACGAAGGAGACGGCCTTGACGTCCGGGTGCTCCAGGAGGCGGTCGACGGCCACCTTGTCGCCGTGGACGACGTTGAAGACGCCGTCGGGCAGGCCGGCCTCGGAGAGGAGTTCGGCGATCTTGATGGAGGCCGACGGGTCCTTCTCGGACGGCTTCAGCACGAAGGTGTTGCCGGTCGCGATGGCCATCGGGAACATCCACATGGGGACCATCGCCGGGAAGTTGAACGGCGTGATGCCGGCGACGACGCCCAGCGGCTGGCGGATGGAGGAGACGTCCACGCGGCTCGCGACCTGTGTGGAGAGCTCGCCCTTCAGCTGCACGTTGATGCCGCAGGCCAGCTCGACGATCTCCAGGCCGCGCGCGACCTCGCCGAGCGCGTCGGAGTGCACCTTGCCGTGCTCGGCGGTGATCAGCTCCGCGATCGCGTCCCGGTTGGCGTCGAGCAGCGCGCGGAACTTGAACAGGATCGAGGTGCGCTGCGCCAGCGAGGACTGGCCCCAGGTGGCGAAGGCCTCCTTGGCGGTGCGGACCGCAGCGTCGACCTCGTCGACGGTCGCGAAGGCGACCCTGGTGGTGACCGCGCCGGTCGCCGGGTCCGTGACCGGCCCGAACGTACCCGACGCGCCTTCGACGGTCTTGCCGCCGATCCAGTGGTTGACGATCTTCGTCATGCCGAGAGACTCCTTCTCACAGATGGCGGCGTCGGGTTGAGACGTGCCGGTCGTACTCCTCGCGTGCCTTGACCGCCGACGCGCGGGTCGCGGTCTCGGCCACAGGTACATCCCACCAGGCCTGCGCGGGAGGCGGGCCCGACACTGTGTCTGCCGTTTCGGTCTCCACGTAGACACAAGTGGGAGTGTCGGCCGCCCGTGCCTCGGCGAGGGCGGCGCGCAGGTCGCGCACCGTCTTGGCGCGCAGGACGCGCATGCCGAGACTGGCCGCGTTGGCGGCGAGGTCCACGGGCAGCGGGGTGCCCGTGAACGTTCCGTCGGCGGGGTTGCGGTGCCGGTAGGCGGTGCCGAACCGCTCGCCGCCGACCGACTCCGAGAGGCCGCCGATGGAGGCGTACCCGTGGTTCTGCACCAGCAGCACCTTGATCGGGACGTTCTCCTGGACGGCCGTGACGATCTCGGTGGGCATCATCAGATAGGTGCCGTCGCCGACCAGCGCCCACACCGGGCGCCCGGGGGCGGCCATCCGGACACCGATCGCGGCCGGGATCTCGTACCCCATGCAGGAGTAGCCGTACTCCAGGTGGTACTGGTCCCGCGACCGGGCCCGCCACAGTTTGTGCAGGTCACCGGGGAGGGAACCGGCCGCGTTGATGAGGATGTCGGACTCGTCGACGAGCTCGTCGAGGAGGCCGAGCACCTGGGCCTGGGTGGGCCGGGTGTCCGGTTCGTCGGCCTCGTAGCAGGCGTCGACGCGGTGCTCCCAGCGTTGCTTGTCCTCCGTGTACTCGGCGACGTACGCCTCCGCGACCCGGTGGCCGTGCACCTCCAGCGCCTCGGCGAGCGCCTCCAGACCCGACCGGGCGTCCGCGATCAGCGGCAGACCGGAGAGCTTGTGGCCGTCGTAGGGCGCGATGTTGAGGTTGAGGAAGCGGACGCCGTCGGCGGCGAAGAGGGTGTTCGAGGCCGTGGTGAAGTCCGTGTAGCGGGTGCCGACGCCGATCACCAGGTCGGCGGTGCGGGCCAGTTCGTTGGCGGTCGCCGTGCCGGTGTGGCCGATTCCGCCCACGTCCTGCGGGTGGTCGAAGCGGAGGGAGCCCTTGCCGGCCTGGGTGGAGGCGACCGGGATGCCGGTGGCGCCGGCCAGTTCGGCGAGCGCCTCCTCCGCGCGGGCGTGGTGGACCCCGCCGCCGGCGACGATCAGCGGGCGGCGGGCCGCGCGGATCGCGTCGAGCGCGCCGGCCAGTTCGGCGACGTCGGCCGCCGGGCGGCGGACGTTCCAGGTCCGCTCGGCGAAGAACTCCTCCGGCCAGTCGTATGCCTCCGCCTGCACGTCCTGCGGCAGGGCGAGGGTCACGGCGCCCGTCTCGACGGGGTCGGTGAGGACGCGCATCGCCTGGAGCGCGGCCGGGATCAGTGCCTCGGGGCGGGTGATCCGGTCGAAGTACCTCGACACCGGACGCAGGGTGTCGTTGACGCTGATGTCGCCCGCGTACGGCACTTCGAGCTGCTGGAGGACCGGGTCGGCCGGGCGGGTGGCGAAGATGTCGCCCGGGAGCAGCAGCACCGGCAGGTGGTTGATGGTGGCGAGGGCCGCGCCGGTGACCAGGTTGGTCGCGCCGGGTCCGATGGAGGTCGTCACCGCGTGCGTGGACAGCCGGTTGGACTGACGGGCGTAGCCGACGGCCGCGTGCACCATCGACTGCTCGTTGCGGCCCTGGAGGTACGGCATGTCGTCGGCGTACTCGACCAGCGCCTGACCGAGGCCGGCGACATTGCCGTGGCCGAAGATGCCCCAGGTGGCGCCGATCAGCCGCCGCCGCTCTCCGTCGCGCTCGGTGTACTGGGCGGAGAGGAAACGGACCAGCGCCTGGGCGACCGTGAGCCGGGTCGTGGCCGGGGTCTTGTTCGAGGTCGGGCTCATCGGTACCCCTCCGTGTGGTCGGGGTGGAAGCAGATCTGCCACTTCCGCTCGGGGCCGGGGCCCGCCATCACGTTCAGGTAGTACATGCTGTGGCCGGGCTGCGCGATGGACGGGCCGTGCCAGCCGTCGGGTACGAGCACCGCGTCACCGGAACGGACCTCGGCGAGCACCTCGGCGCCGCCCTCACGGGAGGGCGACACGCGCTGGTAGCCGAAGCCCTGGGGGCCGTCGATCTCGAAGTAGTAGATCTCCTCCAGCTCGGTCTCCTCCCCCGGCCGGTTCTCGTCGTGCTTGTGCGGCGGGTACGAGGACCAGTTGCCGCCGGGGGTGATGACCTCGACCGTGATCAGCTTGTCGCACTCGAAGGCGTCGGCGGAGGCGAAGTTGCGCACCTGGCGGGCGCAGGTGCCGCTGCCCCGGTCTTCGACGGGAACCTCCGGCGCGGGGCCGTAACGAGCGGGGAGTCGTCGCTCGCACTTCGCTCCTGCCAAAGCGAAGCGGCCTCCCGCGCCGGAGGCGATCTGTACCCGGGCGTCGCGGGGCGCGTACACGAAGTCGGAGACTCCTGCGAACACGCTCTCCCTGCCCAGGATTTCGAACTCGGTGGAGCCGGTGCCGTCTGATTTGTTCGGTTCATCCGATACCTGAACCGTACAACCGCCGTTGAGGGACAGCACGATCCACTCGCTGTCCCCGGTCGTGAACGTGTGCGTACCGCCCGGCTCCAACTCCACGATCCTGAGGCTGCTGTGGGTCCAGCCGGCCCTCTTCGGGTCGATGTCGACGACGTACCGCGCGTTCGCGGTCGCGCCCTTGGGTACGTACAGCTCGGTCTTCTGTGTCATGCGGCCCTCACAACAGTCCTACGGCGGTGTCCACGGCGGCGGTCACGTCGTCGTCCGCCGGGTAGAGCAACGAACGGCCGACCACCAGGCCCTGCACGGTGGGCAGTTGCAGCGCGCCCCGCCACTTCTCGTACGCGCCCTCCTGGTCCTCGCCGACATCGCCGCCGAGCAGTACGGCGGGCAGCGTCGAGGTCTCCATGACGCGGGCCATGTCGTCGGGGTTCGCGGTGACGGGCACCTTCAGCCAGGTGTACGCCGAACTGCCGCCGAGCCCGGCCGCTATGGCGATCGACTTGGTGACCGCGTCGGCGCTCAGGTCATTCCTGACCTTGCCGGTGTCGGGATCGCGGCGGCTGATGAACGGCTCGACGAACACGGGGAGCCTGCGCTCGGCCATGGCGTCGACGGCACGGGCGGTGGACTCCAGGGTGTTGAGGGATCCCGGGTCGTCGTAGTCGACGCGCAGCAGGAGCTTGCCGGCGTCGAAGCCGAGGCGCTCCATGTCCTCGGGGCGGTGGCCGGTGAAGCGGTCGTCGAGTTCGAAGGACGCGCCGGCCAGCCCGCCTCGGTTCATCGAGCCCATGACGACCTTGCCGTCGAGCGCGCCGAGGAGCAGCAGATCGTCGAGGATGTCGGCGGTCGCGAGGACGCCGTCCACGCCGGGACGGGACAGCGCCAGGCACAGCCGTTCGAGGAGGTCGGCCCGGTTCGCCATGGCGAGCTTGCGGTCTCCGACGGAGAGGGCGCCGCGGGCCGGGTGGTCGGCGGCGACGATCATCAGCCGGCCGCTGTCGCCGATCAGGGGGCGCCGGATGCGGCGGGCGGCGGCCTCGGCGATGGCCTCGGGGTGGTGGACCCGGGTGCGGACGAGGGCGGAGACGTCGACGGGGCCGAGGGGGCCCACGGGGCGCGTGGAGGTCACAGGACCGCTCCCGCCGCGACCGCTGTCTCGATCTCTTCCACCGTGGGCATCGCGGAGGAGCACTCCAGGCGGGAGGCGACGATCGCGCCGGCCGCGTTGGCGTGCCGCATGATCTTCTCCAGGTCCCAGCCTTCGAGCAGGCCGTGGCAGAGGGAGCCGCCGAAGGCGTCACCGGCGCCGAGGCCGTTGAGGACGTCGACGGGGAGGGGCGGGACCTCGGCGGACTCGCCCTTGCTGTTGACCGCGAGGACGCCCTTGGGGCCCTGCTTGACGACGGCGAGTTCCACCCCGGCGTCGAGCAGCGCGCGGGCGGCGGCCTGCGGCTCGCGGACACCGGTCGCCACCTCGACCTCGTCCAGGTTGCCGACCGCGACCGTGGTGTGCCGCAGGGCCTCCTCGTAGAACGGGCGGGCCTCGGCCGGGTCGGTCCAGAACATGGGGCGCCAGTCGAGGTCGAAGACCGTCGTGCCGGCCTTGGCCCGGTGGGCGAGCGCCGCGAGCGTCGCCGTACGGCTGGGCTCCTCGCTCAGACCCGTGCCGGTCACCCAGAAGATCCGGGCCTCGGCGATCGCGTCGAGGTCCAGCTCGTGGGCGTCGATCTCCAGGTCCGGCGCCTTGGGGCGGCGGTAGAAGTACAGCGGGAAGTCGTCCGGCGGGAAGACCTCGCAGAAGGTGATCGGGGTCGCGAGGCCCGGCACCGGCGTGACCCAGCGGTCGTCGACGCCGAAGTCGCGCAGCGCCTGGTGGAGGTACTCGCCGAAGGGGTCCTCACCCGTGCGGGTGATGACGGCGGTGGAACGGCCGAGTCGGGACGCGGCCACCGCGACGTTCGTCGCCGATCCGCCGAGGAACTTCCCGAAGGACGTCACCTGTGGCAGCGGGACGCCCGTCTGCAACGGGTAGAGGTCCACACCGATCCGCCCCATGGTGATCAGGTCGTACGCCATCGAGTTCCCTTCACGTCACGCTCCGGTTCCGTCAAGGTCTAGCCCCGCCGGAGCGACCCTGTCAATACTTTGTCCAGACATTCGGACTACCTATTGACACCCTCCGCTTCGGGACTGAAGCTGACTCGCATGACGTCGTTGTCACCTCAGTCCTCACTTTCGCGCATCCGGATCGGCTCGGCGCCCGACTCCTGGGGTGTGTGGTTCCCCGACGACCCCCAGCAGGTCCCCTGGCAGCGCTTCCTCGACGAGGTCGCCGCTTCCGGCTACGAGTGGATCGAGCTGGGCCCGTACGGCTACCTGCCGACCGACCCGGCGGTCCTCACCGAGGAGACCGCCAAACGCGGCCTGAAAGTGTCGGCCGGCACGGTCTTCACCGGGCTGCACCACGGCCCCGACGTCTGGGAGAAGACCTGGGCGCACGTGGCCGACAACGCGGTCCTCGCCCAGGCGATGGGTGCCAAGCACCTCGTCGTCATCCCGTCGTTCTGGCGGGACGACAAGACGGGCAAGGTACTGGAGCCGAGCGAGCTGACCGTCGAGCAGTGGCGGCACCTCACCCAGCTGACCGAGCGGCTCGGGCGGGAGGTGCGGGAGAAGTACGGCCTCCAGATCGTCGTCCACCCGCACGCCGACACCCACATCGACAGCGAGGAGAACGTCGTCCGCTTCCTGGACGGCACGGACTCGTCGGTGGTGTCGTTGTGCCTGGACACCGGCCACTACGCCTACTGCGGCGGCGACAGCGTCAAGCTGATCGAGACCTACGGGGAGCGGATCGGGTATCTGCACCTCAAGCAGGTCGACCCCGAGATCCTGGCCGACGTACGGGCGAACGAGATTCCGTTCGGGCCGGCTGTCGCCAAGGGCGTGATGTGCGAGCCGCCGAAGGGTGTGCCCGAGCTGGGGCCGGTGCTCACCGCCGCCGCGAAGCTGGACGTCGATCTGTTCGCGATCGTCGAGCAGGACATGTATCCGTGCGAGCCGGACGCGCCGCTGCCGATCGCTCAGCGGACGCGGGCGTTCCTGAGGTCTTGCGGGGCGTGAGCGCTCCGCTGGGCGGCGGGTACTGAGAAGCGCCGGGGAACTGCGGGTTGTCGGCGGGCCGCGAGTGGTTCGTGGCTGGTCGCGCGGTTCCCCGCGCCTCTGCAGGGGCGCGAATGCGTCACTCTTGTCACGAAGGGCCCGTTTCTGTCACACATGTCATGTGTGTGCGGGTCTTCCGTCACATGTGGCCCACGGGCCTTCCTGATGCTCACTGGGCGTCGTTGACCGGGCACAGGCTTGTGATCGCAGCGCAGCGCCCGGCTCCCCCGACGGTCTCCCGGCCGCCCCGTGGTGCGCGCAGGGAGGTGCCACTGATGGCCGACCCACCCCTCTGGTCGTACAAGGACATCGCGGCGCACATCCGTGTGCAGCCCGACACCGTCCGCTCGTATCGCAAACACGGGCTGCTGCCGCCGCCCGACCACATGGAGAACGGCAAGCCGTACTGGTACGCCGACACCATCCGCGCCTGGGTCGCCTCCAGACCGGGGAACCGGGGGCGCCGGGTCGAGTGAGCCGGTCCCGTTCTTCGTCGCTCCGCGTTATTCACTTGCCCCCGGGTCCTCGGCTGTCGAGGATCCGGGGATGAGTTTTTCCGTCAAACCCGTGCTTACCGGCGAGAGGGCCGTACTGCGGCCGTTCACCGAGGACGACGCGACCGTGATGGTGCGGATCCTGGCCGACCCGGAGGTCGTCCGCCTCACCGGCAGCCCGACCGAGGAGTTCGGACCGGACCGGCTGCGCGCCTGGTACGGCAGCCGCAGTGAGCAGAACGACCGGCTCGACCTCGGCATCGTGGACCGGGCGAGCGGTGCGTTGGTGGGCGAGACCGTGCTCCATGAGTGGGACGAGGCCAACCGCAGCTGCTGCTTCCGGATTCTGATCGGTCCCGGCGGGCGGGACCGTGGGCTCGGCACGGAGGCCGTGCGGCTGACGGTCGGCCATGCCTTCGAGGGGCTCGGGCTGCACCGCGTCTCGCTGTACGTCTTCACTCACAATCCCCGGGCGCGCCGCGCCTACGAGAAGGTCGGGTTCGTGGCCGAGGGGGTCGAGCGGCAGAGCCTGTGGCAGGGCGGGGAGTGGATCGACGCCGTTCGGATGTCGATCCTCGCCCCGGAGTGGGCCGCCCATCGGGGGCGGCCCGGCGGCGATCCGGGGCGGCTCCGAAACGATCCGGGGCAGCCCGGCGGTGAGCTCATTCGGCGGGTCAGCTCCACGGCTCGATGACCGTCACACCGCTGCCCGGGGCCGTGCCCATCGCCGCGAGGGCGGCGGGGGCCGCGTCCAGCGGGATCGTCGAGGTCACCAGGAGGTCGGGGCGCAGGACGCCGGATCCGACCAGCTCCAGCATCTGGGGGTAGGCGTGTGCCGCCATGCCGTGACTGCCCAGGAGTTCGAGTTCGAGGGCGATCGCGCGGGCCATGGGGACGGGGGTCGTGCCGGTTTCGGAGGGGAGCAGGCCCACCTGGATGTGGCGACCCCGGCGGCGGAGGCCGTTGACGGAGGCCGCACAGGTGACGGGGGAACCGAGGGCGTCGAGCGAGAGATGGACTCCGCCGCCCGTGAGGTCACGCACCGCCACGGCCGTGTCCTCCACGGCCGACGCGTCCACGCATTCCGCCGCGCCGAACTTCCGGGCGAGGTCCAGGGCCCGGGGGGACACGTCCACCGCGATCACGCGGGCACCGGAGGCCGCCGCGATCATCACGGCGGAGAGGCCCACGCCGCCGCAGCCGTGGACCGCCACCCACTCCCCCGCCGCGACGCGGCCCTGCGTCACGACCGCGCGGAACGCCGTGGCGAAACGGCAGCCGAGTGAGGCGGCCGTGGCGTACGACAACCGGTCCGGCAGGGCCACCAGGTTCACGTCGGCGTGGTCCAGGGCCACGTACTGGGCGAACGAGCCCCAGTGTGTGAAGCCCGGTTGGGTCTGCCGCTCGCAGACCTGCTGGTCGCCGGCCGCGCAGGAGGGGCAGGTGCCGCAGGCGCACACGAAGGGGACGGTGACGCGGTCGCCGGGGTGCCAGGTGGTGACCGCCGGGCCGGTGGCCTCGACCACTCCGGCCAGTTCGTGGCCGGGCACGTGGGGGAGGGTGATGTCGGGGTCGTGGCCCTGCCAGCCGTGCCAGTCGCTGCGGCAGAGGCCGGTCGCCTCGACCCGGACGACGACGCCTTGGGGGGCTGGGGTGGGCGCGGGGACGTCCTTCACCGTGGCCAGCTCCCCGAACTGCTCGAACACCACCGCGCGCATGTGTCCCACCTTTCGCTCGCGGGCCGTTGATCCCTTTCCGGGTTCCGGTCAGCATCGCATTGCATTGTCGGGAGGAGCGGGTTCTCGCCCCGCCACCCCTATCCGTCCCCATCCGCCAAGGGCTGCGTCCCTTCGCCCTATTCGCCCCCGGCGACCCCGCTGGAGGTGGCCGCCGCCGTCGACCGTTTCATCGACTTCAACTGCCGCCAGCCGGTGGTCTACACGGTGCTCAGCCGCGAGGGCGCGGAGCGCGAGGCCTACATCCAGGAATTGAAGAACATCCTGCACCGCTACCTGGGACTTCTGGTGGGCGATCGCCCGCCCACCTGCCCCTAGAGCCCCCCGCGCCCCACCTCCCCACGCGGCCCCCTCTTGGATTCATACCCCTAGGGGGTATAAAGTGGATGCCCTGAAGGGTTACCCGACCCGACACAGATCCCCTACACCCCCGATCCACCGCGCCCGATGAGGAGTAACGACATGACCACCGAGACCGACACCCAGGGCTCCGTCACCTCCGTCTACAAGGTGAGCGGCATGAGCTGCGGACACTGCGAGGGCGCCGTTTCGGGCGAGATCACCCAGCTCGACGGCGTGTCCTCCGTGAAGGCCGTCGCCTCCACCGGTGAGGTCACCGTGGTCTCGGCCGCACCGCTCGACGAGGAGGCCGTGCGCGCCGCCGTCGACGAGGCGGGCTTCGAGCTGGTCGGCAAGGCCTGAGGCACCGAGCAGCACGCACGGGCACGGACATGACGAGCACCACGGCGGGAGCCGCCACGAGCGCCCCCGTCCACGAGGTCGAGCTGACGATCGGCGGAATGACCTGCGCCTCCTGCGCGGCCCGCGTCGAGAAGAAGCTCAACCGCCTGGACGGGGTCACCGCCTCGGTGAACTACGCGACGGAGAAGGCGAAAGTCACCTACCCGACCGGGGTGGAGGTCGCCGATCTGATCGCCACCGTCGTGAAGACGGGCTACACGGCGGAGGAGCCCCCGCCCCCGGCTCCCCCGGAGGCCACACAGGAGGGACCCTCCCGGGCGGAGGAGGCGGACCCCGAACTCGCCTCCCTGCGCGAGCGCCTCACCGTCTCCGCACTGCTCGCCGTGCCCGTGATCCTCATGTCCATGGTCCCGGCCCTGCAGTTCGACAACTGGCAGTGGCTCTCGCTGACGCTCGCCGCGCCGGTCGTCGTGTGGGGCGGGCTGCCCTTCCACCGGGCCGCGTTCACCAACCTCCGGCACGGCGCGGCCACGATGGACACGCTCGTCTCGGTCGGCACGCTCGCCGCCTTCGGCTGGTCCCTGTGGGCCCTGTTCCGGGGGCACGCGGGCATGCCGGGCATGCGGCACGGCTTCGAGTTCACGGTGTCGCGCACGTCGGGCTCGTCGACGATCTATCTCGAAGTGGCCGCCGGCGTCGTCGCGTTCATCCTGCTGGGCCGCTATCTGGAGGCCCGCTCCAAGCGCCGCGCGGGCGCCGCGCTGAGGGCGCTGATGGAGCTCGGCGCCAAGGACGTCTCGGTGCTCCGCCAGGGGCGGGAAGTACGGATCCCGGTCGGGCAGCTGGCCGTCGGGGACCGTTTCGTCGTACGGCCCGGGGAGAAGTTCGCCACCGACGGGAGCGTCGTCGAGGGTTCCTCCGCCGTCGACGCCTCGATGCTGACCGGCGAGTCCGTGCCGGTGGACGTGACGGTCGGGGACGCCGTCACGGGCGCGACCGTGAACGCCGGGGGCCGGCTCGTCGTCGAGGCGACCCGGATCGGCGCGGACACCCAGCTGGCGCGGATGGCACGGCTGGTGGAGGACGCGCAGAACGGCAAGGCGGAGGTGCAGCGGCTCGCCGACCGGATCTCCGCCGTGTTCGTCCCGGCCGTCCTCCTCGTCGCGGTCGCCACCTTCGGCGCCTGGCTCGGCGTCACGGACGACACCACCTCCGCCTTCACGGCGGCCGTCGCGGTCCTGATCATCGCCTGCCCGTGCGCGCTCGGCCTCGCCACCCCGACCGCCCTGCTCGTCGGCACGGGCCGGGGTGCGCAGCTCGGCATCCTCATCAAGGGCCCCGAGGTGCTGGAGTCCACCCGCCGTGTCGACACCGTCGTCCTGGACAAGACCGGCACGGTCACCACCGGCCGGATGACCCTCCAGAAGGTGTACGTCGGGGAGGACGGCGACGAAGGCGTCCTCGAGGAAGACGTGCTCCGGCTCGCGGGCGCCGTCGAGCACGCCTCGGAGCACCCGGTCGGCCGCGCCATCGCCGCGGGCGCCGAGGACCGCGTCGGCGCGCTGCCACCCGTCGAACGCTTCGAGAACCTGCCCGGGAAGGGCGTACGCGGCCGCGTGGAGGGCTACGACGTCCAGGTGGGCCGAATCCTCGACCGGCCGCTCCCCGATGGCCTGAAGCGCGCGAAGGAGGCCGCCGAGAACGAGGGACACACGGCGGTCGTGGTCGCCCGCGACGATGTGGCACTCGGTGTCGTCACGGTCGCCGACGCGATCAAGGAGACCAGCGCCGAGGCCGTACGGCGGCTGCGGGCGCTCGGGCTCACACCGGTGCTGCTGACGGGGGACAACGAGCGGGTGGCCCGGTCCGTGGCCGCGTCGGTCGGCATCTCCCCGGAGCACGTGATCGCAGAGGTGCTGCCCGAGGACAAGGTCGACGTCGTACGGCGGCTGCAGAGCGAGGGCCGTACGGTCGCGATGGTGGGTGACGGGGTCAACGACGCGGCCGCGCTGGCCACGGCGGACCTGGGCCTGGCCATGGGCACGGGGACGGACGCGGCGATCGAGGCGGGCGACCTGACGCTCGTCCGGGGGGACCTGCGGGTGGCCGCCGACGCCATCCGGCTGTCGCGGCGGACGCTGGCCACGATCAAGGGCAATCTGGCCTGGGCCTTCGGATACAACGTGGCGGCGCTGCCGCTGGCCGCCGCCGGACTGCTCAACCCGATGATCGCGGGCGCCGCAATGGCCTTTTCGTCCGTTTTCGTGGTAACGAACAGCTTGCGACTCAGGACATTCTCGTGACCGTGGGGCAAAAGTCCCTCTAGAGTCCAGAAGCAGCCTCACATAAGCTCTTCACAAGGCTCGCGCATCATCCTTACGCTGGGGTCTCGATCACCGAATCGGGTCTCTTGCGCATCTTCAGGACATATGGCAAGAGACGCAGATCACAGTGATGTGAACGTAACCATCGAAGGGGTTCGTGAGTCTAAGTTGGCGATGTCAGAAGCGTCTTGGGGGGCGTGACTGGCATCTGGGGATGTCTTGGGGGACGTTCCCGGAATTGCGTTGCCGGGGCACGTGCACCGGGGAGCTTTGAGCGGCCCTCCCGTACGTACGCGTCCCGGCAGACCGCACACCGCCGCTCAACAGGCGCATAGAGGCTCAACAGACGCATACAGGTAGGACGAGTTTTGCTCGTTTAGCTCAGCGATTCAGGCGCTGGCCCACCAGACGCCCGGCCGGATCCCGTGGGGGGAATCCGCACCGGGACATGGGAAGGCGCCCTGCTCGCCGGCCCGTGGGGGGACCAGCGTTGCAGGGCGCCTTCTCGCAATTTTTTTGGGGCTCGGTTCGCCTCCGGGGCGCCTGTGCCTGTGTCGAGACGGCGATCGTGCTCGACCCCTCCTTCGTCGGGGCCTGCGCGCTCCCCCACTCTCGGCTTCGCTCGAGCGGGAGGGGCCCCCATGCCGTCTCGACACAGGCGCGCCCCTTCGGCTCACTCGCCGTAGGGCGCCCTCTTCTGCGGTCGGGCAAGCAAGGGGCCCGTACGGAAGACTCTCCGTACGGGCCCCTTGCTTACAAGTGCTCGGCGGCTCAGCGCGCCTCGACCGGAACGAAGTCGCGCTCGACGACGCCCGTGTAGATCTGGCGCGGGCGGCCGATGCGGGAGCCCGGCTCCTTGATCATCTCGTGCCACTGCGCGATCCAGCCGGGAAGGCGGCCGAGGGCGAAGAGGACCGTGAACATCTCGGTCGGGAAGCCCATCGCGCGGTAGATCAGGCCCGTGTAGAAGTCCACGTTCGGGTAGAGGTTGCGCGAGACGAAGTAGTCGTCGGAGAGCGCGTGCTCCTCCAGCTTCAGCGCGATGTCCAGCAGCTCGTCGGACTTGCCGAGGGCCGAGAGGACGTCGTGCGCGGCGGCCTTGATGATCTTGGCGCGCGGGTCGAAGGACTTGTAGACCCGGTGGCCGAAGCCCATCAGACGGACGCCGTCCTCCTTGTTCTTCACCTTGCGGATGAAGGAGTCGACGTCGCCGCCGTTCGCCTGGATGCCCTCCAGCATCTCCAGGACGGACTGGTTGGCGCCGCCGTGCAGCGGGCCCCAGAGCGCGGAGATGCCGGCGGAGATCGAGGCGAACATGTTCGCCTGCGAGGAGCCGACCAGGCGGACCGTGGAGGTCGAACAGTTCTGCTCGTGGTCCGCGTGCAGGATCAGCAGCTTGTCGAGCGCGGAGACGACGACCGGGTCGAGCTCGTACTCCTGGGCCGGGACCGAGAAGGTCATGCGCAGGAAGTTCTCGACGTAACCGAGGTCGTTGCGCGGGTAGACGAACGGGTGACCGATCGACTTCTTGTACGCGTACGCCGCGATGGTCGGGAGCTTGGCGAGCAGGCGGATCGTGGAGAGGTTGCGCTGCCGCTCGTCGAACGGGTTGTGGCTGTCCTGGTAGAACGTCGACAGGGCGCTGACCACGGAGGACAGCATCGCCATCGGGTGGGCGTCCCGGGGGAAGCCACGGTAGAAGTTCTTGACGTCCTCGTGCAGCAGGGTGTGCTGCGTGATCTCGTTCTGGAACGTCGAGAGCTCGTCGACGGTCGGAAGCTCACCGTTGATCAGCAGGTACGCCACCTCGAGGAAGGTGGAGCGCTCGGCCAGCTGCTCGATCGGGTAGCCGCGGTACCGGAGGATGCCCTGCTCACCGTCGAGATAGGTGATGGCGGATTTATAAGCGGCGGTGTTCCCGTAGCCGCTGTCCAGGGTGACCAGACCGGTCTGGGCCCGGAGCTTCCCGATGTCGAAGCCCTTGTCGCCGACGGTGCTGTCGATCACCGGGTAGGTGTACTCGCCGTCGCCGTACCGCAGTACTACAGAGTTGTCGCTCACGTCATCCCTCACCGACGTAGTGCCTCTTCTTCGAGGTGCCCTGACTGTCTCTACCATCCCCCAATTGGCTCTGGAGAGTGCACTCGGGGTCGACCATCGGGCCCATCGGCGGCACTGAGTGCCGCCAACTTGCTCATCCTGCCCCCTCCGTCCGACATCTGGAAGGGCTGTGTGACCTTTACGACTCGTTTGATCGATCAAATTTCACTCACGGGGCGACGGGCCTTCACGAGAGGGCCGCACCGGGCCCGTGGAGAGGTCCTCACCGTGGCCGTGGGGGTGCCCTCACAGTGGCCGGGGTGCGAGCCGGAAGTCGAGAGCCGTGCAGCGCCGGCCCGCTGAGACCGTCCGCACCGCCTGCCCTATCGCCTTGCGGGAGCCGACGAGGACGACCAGCTTCTTCGCCCTGGTCACCGCCGTGTAGAGGAGGTTGCGCTGGAGCATCATCCACGCGCCCGTCGTGACCGGGATCACCACGGCCGGGTACTCGCTGCCCTGGGACCGGTGGATCGTCACCGCGTAGGCGTGCGCCAGCTCGTCCAGTTCGTCGAACTCGTACGCCACCTCCTCGTCCTCGTCGGTGAGGACCGTCAGGCGCTGGTCGACCGGGTCGAGCGCGGTGACCACGCCGACGGTGCCGTTGAAGACGCCGTTCTCGCCCTTCTCGTAATTGTTGCGAATCTGGGTGACCTTGTCGCCGACGCGGAAGACCCGGCCGCCGAACCGCTTCTCGGGCACGTCGGGGCGGGCGGGGGTGATGGCCTGCTGGAGCAGCCCGTTGAGGTTGCCGGCGCCCGCCGGGCCCCGGTGCATGGGTGCCAGGACCTGCACGTCCCGGCGGGGGTCGAGCCCGAACCTGGCCGGGATACGACGGGCCGCGACATCGACCGTGAGCCGCCCGGCCTCCTCCGTGTCGTCCTCGACGAAGAGGAAGAAGTCCTTCATGCCGTCGGTGACCGGGTGCTGGCCGGAGTTGATCCGGTGCGCGTTGGTCACCACGCCGGACTGCTGGGCCTGGCGGAAGACCTTGGTGAGGCGGACGGCGGGGATCGGGCTGCCGTCGGCCAGCAGGTCCCGGAGGACTTCGCCGGCGCCGACGCTCGGGAGCTGGTCGACGTCGCCGACGAAGAGGAGGTGGGCCCCGGGAGGCACCGCCTTCACCAGCTTGTTGGCGAGGAGCAGGTCCAGCATGGAGGCCTCGTCGACCACGACCAGGTCGGCGTCCAGGGGGCGGTCCTTGTCGTAGGCCGCGTCGCCGCCGGGCTTCAGCTCCAGCAGGCGGTGGACGGTGGAGGCGTCGGCGCCGGTCAGCTCGGCGAGGCGCTTGGCGGCGCGGCCGGTGGGGGCCGCGAGCACGACCTTCGCCTTCTTGGCGCGGGCCAGCTCCACGATCGAGCGGACGGTGAAGGACTTGCCGCAGCCGGGGCCGCCGGTGAGGACGGCCACCTTCTCGGTGAGCGCGAGGCGTACGGCCGCCTCCTGCTCCGGGGCCAGCTCCGCGCCCGTACGTCCCCCCAGCCAGGCCAGCGCCTTGTCCCAGGCCACGTCGTGGAAGCCGGGCATCCGGTCCTGGTCGGTGCGCAGGAGACGCAACAGCTGGGCGGAGAGGGAGAGTTCGGCGCGGTGGAAGGGGACCAGGTAGATCGCGGTGACCGGGTCGCCGCCGTCCTGGCCGGGGACCTTCTCCCGTACGACACCGGGCTCGCCGGAGTCCTCGTCCGGCTCGGACAGCTCCGCCAGGCACTCGATGACCAGGCCCGTGTCGACCTGGAGGAGCTTGACCGCGTCGGCGATCAGCCGCTCCTCCGGGAGGTAGCAGTTTCCCTGGTCGGTGGCCTGCGAAAGGGCGTACTGAAGGCCCGCCTTGACGCGTTCCGGGCTGTCGTGCGGGATGCCGACGGACTGGGCGATCTTGTCGGCGGTGAGGAAGCCGATGCCCCAGACGTCGGCGGCGAGCCGGTAGGGCTGGTTCTTCACGACCCCGATCGAGGCGTCGCCGTACTTCTTGTAGATGCGGACCGCGATGGAGGTGGACACCTCGACGGTCTGGAGGAAGAGCATGACCTCCTTGATCGCCTTCTGTTCCTCCCAGGCGTCGGCGATCTTCTTGGTGCGCTTGGGGCCGAGGCCGGGGACCTCGATCAGGCGCTTCGGCTCCTCCTCGATGATCTGGAGGGTGTCCAGGCCGAAGTGCTGGGTGATGCGGTCGGCGAAGATCGGGCCGATGCCCTTGACGAGGCCGGAGCCGAGGTAGCGGCGGATGCCCTGGACTGTGGCCGGGAGGACGGTGGTGTAGTTCTCCACGGTGAACTGCTTGCCGTACTGGGGGTGCGAGCCCCAGCGGCCCTCCATGCGCAGGGACTCGCCGACCTGGGCCCCGAGGAGCGCACCGACGACCGTGAGCAGGTCGCCGCCGCCTCGGCCGGTGTCCACGCGCGCGACCGTGTAGCCGTTGTCCTCGTTGGCGTACGTGATGCGTTCCAGGACGCCTTCGAGCACGGCGAGTCGCCGTTCACCCGGGGGATTGCCCGCCTGTTGAGCCATGACCCGACGGTACCGGGGAGGTGTGACAGGGACGGTGGAACGTGAGGGCACGGGTGAGCGTCTGAGGTGGTGGCTGAGAGATGTTCACGAAAAGCCATCGCCATCCGACGAGATGCTAATGTCACTGATCGCATATATTCGGTCTCAGGCAGTGAAGTCGGCTGCCACGGAACGTCGATCACAGGAGCCGACTTGACGCCTCGTAAGCGAACCGGCCGGTGCGCCACCCTCCTGTTGACGGTCGCGTTGGCGACCGGAGCGCTCACCGGGTGCGAGCCCCTCGATGCCGCTTCCGTCTCGTGCGACGGCACCGGGAGCCGCGTCGACGAGCTGAAGTCGTACGACGTCCTCGACTCCCGTCCCCCGGGGACGATCGCGCCCAAGGGCTTCGAGGACCTCGAGGCCGGCTGCTGGGAGGACAGCGGCGAAGCCTGGCTCTACGCCGACCGGACCTACGTCTTCCCCGGCGAAAAGGCCGAAGTGATCCAGTACTACCGGGCCGCGGCGGAGCGCGAGGGGTGGGAGCCGTCCCGGGCCACGCGCAAGGCGCTGAAGGAGAACCGGTCCGCGAGCCTGTGCTTCACCCGCGGCAAGGCCGACGAGGCGACGACGCTGGACGTCTACTTCCTGACCAAGGAGATCCTGGACGCGGAGGAGACGAAGACCGGGCCGGAGTTCGACGCCGGATTCGGCTACCGCGTGTCCGTCAACTCCACGGCCGACGGCTCCCCCACCAGCTGCTCGGACTGAGGTAGCGACTGCCATCACTTTCCGCCAACTTTGGCTGGAAGTGAGCGCTTGGCATGCAACGGATTGACTTCTGTAAGGGCCTTATGAAGATCTTCAGGTTCTTGCGGGAAGAACTCGCACCGTTGCAAGGAGTGCGCTTGATAGCCACCTTCCTCAGACCGGGGCGGAGATCGGACAGACCGTCCGTCCAGCCCTTCCTTCCTCCGGCCCGGCGAAGACGCCTCCGCTCGGTGGCGGCGACCGTCGTCCTGGCGATGGCGTTCGAGACCGCCGTGATCGTGGGAACCACCAATGTGGCAGTCGCCTCGGGCCGCGAAGCCCCGGCTGCCGACCGGAACAAGCCCGCGAAGGACCTCGGGTCCGCGACCGCCGGGTCGGTGGCCGCCGCCCGGCTGAAGGCGAAGATCCAGAACCGTCGCATCGAGGCGCTGGACGCCCGCACGGAGACGTCCACGACCTACGTCAACCCGGACGGTTCGGTCACCCAGACCGCGTATGCGGGACCGATCCGGTTCCAGGACGACCAGGACCGGTGGCAGGACGTCGACGTCTCCCTGCGGAAACTGTCGGACGGCTCGGTCGGCGCCCGGCGGCATCCGCACGGACTGCGTCTGGCCGGAAAGAGCAAGGCCCCCAAGGGGCTGAAGGACGTCGGGGAGAGCACCGGTTCGGCCGGCGTCCCCCTCGTGACCCTGGAGGGCCGGACCGGGCAGCGGATGCAGCTGGGCTGGTACGGGACCCTGCCCGCGCCGGAGATCGAGGGCGCGGAGAAGAACATCGCCCGCTACCGGAGCGCGCTGCCCGCGACGGACCTCCTGATCGAGTCCACGCGTACCGGCTACGAGCAGTTCCTGGAGCTGAAGGATCGTTCCGCCGTCGACGCGAGCGGGGCGATCACCTACAGCCTGACCGCCAAGGGGCTGACCGCGAAGGAGAAGGCGGACGGCTCGGTCTCCTTCTCCGACGCCAAGGGCAGGACCGTGGGGGTCCTGCCTGCGCCGGTGATGTGGGACGCGCAGGTGGACGCCAGATCCGGTGAGCACAAGCGCACCGCGCCCGTCGCGGTGAAGGTGGCCCAGGACGGTGACACGGTCGCCCTGACCCTGACACCGGACGCGAAGTTCCTGGCCGACGACTCGACGCGGTTCCCGGTGACGATCGACCCCGCGATCAACGTGGGGGCCAGCTTCGACGCCTTCGTGCAGGAGGGGCACACCACCGACGAGTCCGCCTCCACCGACCTCAAGCTCGGCAACAACGGCTCCTCCGAGGTGGCGCGGTCGTTCCTGTCGTTCCCGATGAAGAACATCACGGGCAAGCAGGTCTCCGCGGCGAAGCTCAATCTGTTCGCCTACCACTCGTGGTCCTGCACCCCGAAGAGCTGGGAGGTGTGGTCCACCGGAGCCGCGAGCACCGCCACGCGCTGGACCTCGCAGCCGGCCTGGGAGACGAAGTACGCCACCAGCACCCAGACCAAGGGCTTCTCCAGCGCCTGCAACGACGGTTGGGTGTCCGCCGATGTGACCTCGCTGGCGAAGGCGTGGGCGAGCGGCGGCAACACCACCAACCACCTGGGTCTGCGGGCCACGGACGAGACCGACCCGTACGGCTGGAAGCGGTTCAACTCCGGCAACGCGGCCTCCAACACCCCCTATCTGTCGGTCACCTACAACTCGATTCCCGAGCAGCCGACACTGCTGGCCCCGCTGAGCGCGGCGGCCACCAACGACACGACGCCGACGCTGTCCGCGAAGGCCCTGGACGGTGACGGGTCGCAGGTCACCCTCGACTACGAGGTGTGGACGTCCACCGGAACCTCCGCGCTGCGCACCGGTTCCAGTGCCGCGGTCGCCTCCGGAGCCCAGGCCAGCTGGACCCCGGCCGCGCTCGCGGCGGGCTCCTACAAGTGGCGGGTCCGCGCGGGAGACGGCTCCGCCACCAGTGCCTGGTCGGCTTTCCGCACCCTGACGGTGGACACCGCGTCCCCCGCCGCGACCTCGATCGCCTCCGGCGACTTCCCCGCCGGGCAGTGGTCCGGCGCTCCGAACGGCAGCGGCGACTTCACCGGAAGCTTCACCCTCACCCCGCCCTCGGCGGACGTGAAGGAGGTCCAGTGGCAACTGGACGGCGGAGCCTGGCAGACGATCGCCACCGCCGGCGCGGCGGTGACGGCCAAGCCGGTGTTCCGCGCGGGCAAGCACATCCTGACCGCCCGCACGAAGGACGCCGCCGGCAACGCCTCCGCCCAGACCACCTTCACCTTCTACGCGGGCTCGGGCGCCGCGCTGCTCTCCCCGGCCCAGGGGGACCGCCCCGCGCGGCGGACCGTCCTGTCCGGCCAGGGCAAGACCGCCGACACGGGGGTCCGTTACCAGTACCGGCGCGGTGAGACCGACACCTGGAAGGACGTTCCCGTCGCCGATGTGCGACGCAAGTCGGACAACACGGCCGTCGCCGCCTGGCCGGTGAAGGTGACCGGTGGCGTGCCGGACGAACTCGTCTGGAACATCACCGACACCCTCGGCGAGGACGGTCCGCTGGACCTCCGCGCGGTCTTCACCGACGGCTCCAGCACCGACGCCTCCCCGGCCACCTCCATCACCGTCGACCGCGACGCGGGCGCCGCGCCGACCCAGGCCGCCGGCCCGGGCGACGTGAACATGCTCACCGGTGACTACACGGTGTCCGCGACGGACAGTTCGTCCTTCGGGCTGACCGCGAGCCGCACCGCGTCCTCACGCCGTCCCACTGCCGGTGGGCAGCAGGAGGGGCAGGTCGCCATCTTCGGTCCGCAGTGGACCGCGGGTACCGCCGCGGAACTCACCGACTCCCAAATGCTGTACATCCGCAAGACGTCGAGCACCTCGGTCGCGTTGGTGGACGTCGAAGGGGAGGAGACCGGGTTCACCGCGACGAGCGGCGGCGGGTGGAAGCCCGAGGAGGGGGCCGAGTCCCTGACCCTCACCGGCAGCCTGACGGGCTCCTTCACCCTGAAGGACACCGAGGGGACCACCTCGCAGTTCACCAAGATCGACACGGCCGCGACGACCTGGCAGCTCTCCAAGAGCTCGCTGTCGACGGAGAACTCCACCACCTCGCTGATCTCGGAGAAGGTCACCGTGGGCGGAGCCGTGCTGGCCCGGCCGAAGTACGCGATCGCCCCCTCGTCCGCCGTGAGCAACGAGACCTGCGCGAACGCCCCTTCCACCAAGGGCTGCCGGATCCTGGAGTACCAGTACGCCACCACGACCACGGCGACCGGCAGCACGCTGGGCGACTACGCCGGGCAGGTCTACCGCATCCGCCAGTGGTCCACCAACCCGGGCGCGGCGAACGCCACCGCCACCGTGGTGTCCAGTTACGCGTACGACGCCTCGGGCCGCCTGCGTGAGCAGTGGGATCCCCGGATCTCCCCGGCGCTGAAGACGACCTACACCTACGACAGCGCGGGCCGGGTGGTCACCCAGACCCCGCCGGGCGAGCTGCCGTGGACGTTCGAGTACGGCAAGGCGGGCTCCAGTTCGGTGGCCGGTGACGGCATGGTGCTGTCCGTGTCGCGGCCCACGCTGAAGCCGGGCAGCAAGGACGAGCCGGACGGCGGCAGGGCGGCGCTCTCCCTCGTCTACGACGTTCCGCTCTCCGGCACCAAGGCGCCGAACCAGGTGGCCCCCGTGGACACCAGGACATGGGCGCAGACGGACGCGCCCACGGACGCCACCGCCATCTTCCCCGCCGATCAGGTGCCCGCCTCGCACAGCGGGAACGATCTCGCTGCGGGGGACTACGACAAGGCGACCACCACCTACACCAACGCCTCGGGGCTCCAGGTCAACACCGGTCTGCCCGGTCGGCACCTGACCACCACGCAGTACGACGCGTTCGGCAACATCGTCTTCGAACTGGGGGCCACCAACCGCGAACTCGCTCTCGGCAGCGAGGAATACCAAGTCAACACCCAGAGCGAACTCGGCATCCTCTCCGATTCGACGGCTGAGCGTGCCCAGAAGCTGGCCACCGTCGCGAAGTACTCCACCGACGGCCGGCGGATGGTGGACCAGCTCGGACCACTGCACCTGGTCACCCTCACCAAGCAGCTCCAGGGTGACGCCGACAGCCCCGACATCCCGGCCCGCACCCAGGTGCCCGCGCGGGAACACATAGTCACGCGGTACGACGAAGGCCGTCCGACCGACGGGTCCGCCCTGGTCATGGACCAGCCGACCACGACGTCGACGGGCGCTTTCGTCGAGGACTACCCGGCCGACGCCGACGTGCGTACCAGCACGACCGGTTACGACTGGGCGAAGGGCCTGCCGGTCAGCAGCGTGACGGACCCGACCGGGCTCAAGCTGACCCGGGCCTCCGTCTACGACGCCCAGGGACGCATCACCAAGAACAGCCAGCCCAAGTCCAACGGGGCCGACGCCGGAACGGTGGTGTCGCAGTACTGGTCCGCCAGTGGCACCGGAGCGTGCGCGGGACGTCCCGAATGGGCGGACCTGCTGTGTTCCAGCGGCCCGGCAGGAAAGATCACCGGGGGCGGCTCGAACCCCGATGAGCTGCCCACCAAGACCCTCGAGTACGACCGCTGGGGCAACGCCACCAAGGTCACCGAGACCGCCAACGGGGTGACGCGCACCACCGTCACCACCTACGACGCGGCCGGTCGGGGCAAGCAGATCCAGATCAGTGGCGGCGTCGGCACGGCCGTACCGACCCAGACCATCACCTTCGATCCCGCCAACGGCCAAGTGGCCACCATGTCCGACGGCGCCACCACGGTTCGCCATGTCGCCGACAAGCTCGGCCGCGAGATCTCGTACGACGACGGCGCGGGGAACGTCACGCGCACCGAGTACGACGCCCGCAACCGCGTCACCAGGCGGTCCGACTCGGCTCCTTCGGAGACCACGTACGACTACGACAGCCTGACCGGCCTGCCGACCCGGATGCACGACTCCGTCATGGGCGGCATCGGCGACGTCACCGGTTCCTACGACTCCGACGGGCGCCTCTACAAGCAGAAGCTGCCCTGGAACATGGACGTCGAGTTCAACCTGGACCCGACGGGCAGTGAGACCTCGCGCTACTGGCACTGGGAGTCCGGCTGGACGGTCCAGGGCGAGTCGGTCAGCGAGAACATCCACGGCCAGGTCGTCTCCCGCACCACGTACACGGGCGGTGGGGCCTACCAGGAGTACTCCTACGACGCGGCCGGTCGCCTGACCAAGGCCGACGACACCCAGACCGGCGTCACGACCCACCGCGGGTACGGGTTCGACGACAACACCAACCGCACGTCCCTGGTGACCACGGTCGACGACGTGGACGGGGGTGCCCCCACCACCAGGACGGTCAACTCCACCTACGACAGCGCCGACCGGCTGATCGGGACCGGCACCGCCTACGACGCCTTCGGCCGCACGACCAGCCAGTCGAGCGGTGCCCAGTACTCCTACTACGCCAACGATCTGGTACGCCAGATCACGGCGCGCGGCGAGCGCACCACCTGGAGCCTCGACGCGGCCGGGAGGCTCGCCTCGTCCACGACCGAGAGTCAGGACGACAACGGGGCCTGGGCCACCACGGCATCGCTCCGCAACCACTACGGGGCCGACGGGGACAACCCGACGTGGATCGGCGAGGGCGACAGCAAGATCACCCGCAACCTGTCGGACCTGTCGGGGAGCCTGATCGCCACCACCGGCGCCGCCGGTGACGTGGTTCTCCAACTCACCAATCTCCACGGTGACGTAGCCACCCAGATCCCCCTGGCGGACGCCACCACTCCCGTGGTCAACACCTACGACGAGTACGGCAAGCGCCTTCCCGGTACGGACGCGTCCCGCTACGGCTGGCTCGGCGGGGAGCAGCGCTCGTCCGAGACGCCGAGCAGCGTCACGCTCATGGGGGTCCGCCTCTACGACTCGGACACGGGGCGGTTCCTCTCCGTCGACCGGATCGTGGGAGGCAACGCCAGTTCGTACGACTACTGCTTCGCCGACCCGGTCAACTGCTACGACATCAGCGGGAACTACAGCATCAACGGCCTCGTCCCCGAAGCCGCGATATGCGCCCTGTTCCTGCTGTGGTGCGCGGACATGGCCTACATCACCTACTGGGCCCTGGGAGAGGCGAAGAAGCGGTACTCGAACGGGGCCAAGCAGAACGCCTACCGCCACTGCATCTGGCAGGCGATGCTCACCTGGGCGGTCGGCTCCAGCCTGGCCAAGGCCCTCGGGAACGCCCACGAGAAGAACGCGGGAAGCTCCGCAGCGGCGAAGCGCGACTCGAAGGCCGACCAGTACAACAACAAGATCGGAAGAAGCCTGGGAGGGAAGATCACGGCCTGGACGTACGGGAAGGCGAAGGAAACCGCCTGTCGCTTCTGCAAGGACAAGGTCAAGAAGCACAAGCTGAAGTCCAACGCCGCGGGCAAGACATGGGTCTAGGCCGTCTCTGACGGCTCCTGAACCCCTGCCCGGACGGACCGGGGTCGAGCGGGGTGGTGCGCGGGTCGCGCGCCACCCCGCTCGGCACGTCCGGGACCGGCCACTCGGCCACTCGGTCACGATTGAATTTCGGCCACCGTCGGCCTCTTGCCTCCGCCCCCTGTAATCGATTCCAATCCTCCATGCACGTCGATGTAATCGATTCCACAAGGAGGTGGGCGGCGATGGCGAGCATCAAGGACGTCGCGGCCGAGGCGGGGGTGTCCGTCGCCACCGTGTCCCGGGTGCTCAACGACCATCCGTCGGTCAGCGCGGAGGCGCGGGCGCGGGTGCTGGCCGCCGTCGAGACGCTGGACTACCGGCCGAACGCCGTCGCCCGGTCGCTGCGTACGGACCAGACCCACACCCTCGGGCTCGTCATCAGCGATGTCATGAATCCGTACTTCACCGAGCTGGCGCGGTCCGTCGAGGAAGAGGCGCGGGCGCTCGGGTACAGCGTGATCATCGGGAACGCCGACGAGCGGCCCGAGCTTCAGGATCACCACGTACGGAATCTGCTCGACCGGCGGATCGACGGGCTGCTCGTGTCGCCGACCGACGGCGGATCGCCGCTGATGCTGGACGCTGCTCGGGCCGGGACGCCGATGGTGTTCGTGGACCGGTGGATTCCGGGGGTCGACGTGCCGGTGGTGCGGGCGGACGGGCGGGGGGCCGTCAGGGATCTCGTGGCCCATCTGCACGGGCTCGGGCATCGGCGGCTCGCCATCATCGCGGGGCCGGCGGCCACCACGACCGGGCGGGAGCGGGTCGAGGCCTTCCGGGAGGCCCTGGCCGAGCTGGGGCTGCCGCTGCCGGACGCGTACATAGGGCAGGGCGACTTCCAGGCCGAGAGCGGGCGGCGGGTGACTGAGGGGTTCCTCGACCTGCCCGAGCCGCCCGAGGTCGTGTTCGCGGCCGACAACCTGATGGCGCTCGGGGCGCTGGACGCCGTCCGCGCGCGGGGGATGCGCGTTCCGGAGGACGTCGGGCTGGCCGCCTTCGACGACATCCCGTGGTTCGTGCACACCGATCCGCCGATCACGGCGGTGGCCCAGCCGACGGGCGAGCTGGGGCGGGCCGCCGTACGCGCGCTCGTCGACCGCATCGAGGGGCGGCCTCCGCAGTCCGTCACCCTCCCCGCACGTCTCGTCGTACGTCTCTCGTGCGGCGAGGAACACGCACAGAACAGGAGCGCGTCGTGAGCGACCCGGACGAGTTGCTGCGCATTGAAGGCATACGGAAATCCTTCCCCGGTGTGGTCGCGCTGGACGGCGTCGACTTCGATCTGCGCCGGGGTGAGGTGCATGTCCTGCTCGGTGAGAACGGCGCGGGCAAGAGCACGCTCATCAAGATGCTCTCCGGCGCGTACACCCCCGACGCGGGGCGGATCCTGGCCGGTGGCGAGGAGGTGCGCATCCATGGCGCGCAGGACTCCGAGCGGCTCGGGATCGCCACCATCTACCAGGAGTTCAATCTCGTACCGGATCTGACGGTCGCCGAGAACATCTTCCTCGGGCGTCAGCCGCGCCGCTTCGGGATGATCGACCGGAAGCGGATGGAGGCCGAGGCCGCCGAGTTGCTGGAGAGGGTGGGGGTGCGGGTCTCACCCCGCGCGCGTGTGCGTGAACTCGGCATCGCGCGGCTTCAGATGGTCGAGATCGCCAAGGCTCTGAGTCTCAACGCACGTGTGCTGATCATGGACGAGCCGACCGCCGTGCTGACCACCGAGGAGGTCGAGAAGCTCTTCGCGATCGTGCGCCGGCTGCGCGAGGACGGGGTGGGCGTCGTCTTCATCACCCATCACCTGGAGGAGATCGCCGCTCTGGGGGACCGGGTGACCGTCATCCGCGACGGGAAGAGCGTCGGGCAGGTGCCCGCCTCCACACCCCAGGACGAGCTCGTACGGCTCATGGTCGGGCGGTCCATCGAGCAGCAGTACCCGCGGCAGCAGGGCGACTCCGGCGCCGGGGAGGCGTTGCTCGTCGTCGAGGGGCTCACGCGGGACGGCGTCTTCCACGACGTGAGCTTCGAGGTGCGGGCCGGTGAGGTCGTCGGTATCGCGGGGCTCGTGGGGGCCGGTCGTACGGAGGTCGTGCGGGCCGTGTTCGGCGCCGATCCCTACGACAAGGGGGCCGTGAGGGTGGGGGGTTCCGCTGTTCCCAAGGACGACGTCAACGCCGCCATGACCGCCGGGATCGGGCTCGTGCCCGAGGACCGCAAGGGCCAGGGGCTGCTGCTGGACGCGTCCGTCGAGGAGAACCTGGGGCTGGTGACCCTGCGGGGCGCCACCAAGGGCGGGTTCGTCGATCTCAAGGGGCAGCGGGAGAACGCGGCCCGGGTCGCCGAGCAGCTCGGGGTCCGGATGGCGGGGCTGCACCAGCACGTCCGCACCCTCTCCGGCGGCAACCAGCAGAAGGTCGTCATCGGCAAGTGGCTGCTCGCGGACACCAAGGTGCTGATCCTCGACGAGCCGACGCGGGGCATCGACGTCGGCGCGAAGGTCGAGATCTACGAGCTGATCAACGAGCTGACGGCCGCCGGTGCCGCCGTTCTGATGATCTCCAGTGACCTGCCCGAGGTGCTCGGTATGAGCGACCGGGTGCTGGTCATGGCCCAGGGGCGGATCGCGGGTGAGCTGCCCGCCGCCGAGGCCACCCAGGACGCCGTGATGGCGCTCGCCGTCTCCAACCCCACCAACTCCACCAACCTCACGACTGAGACCACTGAGACCACTGAGAAGGAGGCCCCCGGTGGCCGCTGACACGCTCAAGAGCACGACGGGCGCGGGTGGCGCCTCGGGGCTGCGCCGGCTCCTGCTCGACAACGGCGCGCTGACCGCGCTCATCGCCCTCGTCATCGCGATGTCGGTGCTGTCCGGCGACTTCCTGACGGCCGACAACCTGCTCAACATCGGTGTCCAGGCCGCCGTCACCGCGATCCTCGCGTTCGGTGTGACCTTCGTGATCGTCTCGGCGGGCATCGACCTGTCGGTCGGTTCGGTGGCGGCCCTGTCGGCCACCGTCCTCGCCTGGAGCGCCACTTCGGAGGGCGTACCGGTCTGGATAGCCGTGATCCTCGCGATCGTCACCGGTATCGCGTGCGGTCTCGTCAACGGCTTCCTCGTCTCGTACGGGAAGCTGCCGCCGTTCATCGCGACGCTCGCGATGCTGTCGGTGGGGCGCGGTCTGTCGCTGGTGATCTCGCAGGGCAGCCCGATCGCGTTCCCCGAGTCGGTGTCCCACCTCGGTGACAACCTGGGCGGCTGGCTGCCGGTGCCGGTCCTGCTGATGATCGTCATGGGACTGATCACGGCGGTGATCCTGGGCCGGACGTACATCGGGCGTGCCATGTACGCGATCGGCGGCAACGAGGAGGCGGCCCGGCTCTCCGGGCTCCGGGTGAAGCGGCAGAAGCTCGCGATCTACGCGCTGTCCGGTCTGTTCGCCGCCGCCGCGGGCATCGTGCTGGCCTCCCGGCTCTCCTCCGCGCAGCCGCAGGCGGCGCAGGGCTACGAGCTGGACGCGATCGCGGCGGTCGTCATCGGCGGCGCCTCGCTGGCCGGCGGCACGGGCAAGGCGTCGGGGACGCTGATCGGCGCGCTGATCCTGGCGGTGCTGCGCAACGGGCTCAACCTCCTTTCGGTGTCCGCGTTCTGGCAGCAGGTCGTCATCGGTGTGGTGATCGCGCTGGCCGTGCTGCTCGACACCGTGCGGCGGAAGGCGGGGGCGACTCCGGTCCCGGCCGGTGCCGGTGGCTCCGGGGACCGGAAGAAGCAGGCGGTGACGTATGTACTGGCCGCGGTGGTCGCGACGGCCGTCGTGGGCGCGACCTCCTTCCTGCACAGCGGGTCGTCGGCGGCGAAGAGCCAGAAGATCGGGCTGTCGCTGTCGACGCTCAACAACCCCTTCTTCGTGCAGATCCGCGCCGGTGCGCAGGACGAGGCGAAGAAGCTGGGCGTGGACCTGTCCGTCACCGACGCGCAGAACGACGCCTCGCAGCAGGCCAACCAGCTGCAGAACTTCACCAGCGAGGGCCTCGGCACGATCATCGTCAACCCGGTCGACTCCGACGCGGTGACCCCGGCGGCGAAGGCCGTGAACAAGGCGGACATCCCGCTGGTGGCCGTCGACCGCGCGGTCAACGGCGCGAACACGGCCGCGCTCGTCGCCTCCGACAACGTCAGCGGCGGCGAGCTCGCCGCCAAGTCGCTCGCCGAGAAGCTGGGCGGCAAGGGCGAGATCGTCATCCTCCAGGGCCAGGCGGGTACGTCCGCGAGCCGGGAGCGCGGCGCCGGCTTCGCCGAGGGGCTGAAGGCCTACCCCGGCATCAAGGTCCTCGCCAAGCAGCCCGCCGACTGGGACCGCACCAAGGGTCTCGACGTGATGACGAACCTCCTCCAGGCCCACCCCGACGTCGACGGTGTCTTCGCCGAGAACGACGAGATGGCCCTCGGTGCGATCAAGGCGCTCGGCTCCAAGGCCGGCAAGTCCGTCCAGGTCATCGGCTTCGACGGCACGGCCGACGGGCTGAAGGCCGTCGAGGCGGGCACGCTGTACGCGTCGGTGGCGCAGCAGCCGGCCGAACTCGGCAGGATCGCGGTGCGCAACGCGGTCGAGGCCGCCAAGGGCGAGAAGGTCGAGAAGTCGGTGATGGTGCCGGTCAAGGTGGTCACGTCGGAGAACGTGGCCGAGTTCAGCGGCTGACGGCAGCTCCGCTTCATCCGCTACCTGCCACAGGGAGAATTCATGTACGACTACGACCTTCTGGTCGTGGGATCGGCCAACGCCGACCTGGTGATCGGTGTGGAGCGGCGGCCGGGCGCCGGCGAGACGGTGCTCGGCTCCGACCTGGCCGTCCACCCGGGCGGCAAGGGCGCCAACCAGGCCGTGGCGGCGGCCCGGCTCGGGGCGCGTACGGCACTGCTGGCGCGGGTCGGCGACGACGGCAACGGGCGGCTGCTGCTTGACTCGCAGCGGGCGGCCGGGGTCGACACGGCGGGTGTGCTGGTCGGCGGGGCGCCCACCGGGGTCGCGCTGATCACGGTGGACCCGTCCGGCGACAACAGCATCGTCGTGTCGCCCGGCGCCAACGGGAAGCTGACCCCCGAGGACGTGCGGGCGGCGGACGCGCTGCTGCGGGCCTCGCGGGTGGTCTCGGCGCAGTTGGAGATCCCGTTGGAGACGGTGGTGGAGGTCGTACGGCGGCTGCCGGAGGGCGTCCGCTTCGTGCTCAACCCTTCGCCGCCGAGGGAGTTGCCGGCGGAGGTGCTGGCCGCCTGTGATCCGCTGATCGTCAACGAGCACGAGGCGCAGGTCATCGTCGGAGGTGAGCTGGCGGGTTCGCCGGAGGACTGGGCGCGGGCGCTGCTGGCGCTCGGGCCGCGCTCGGTGGTCGTCACACTGGGCGCGGAGGGCGCGCTGGTCGCGACCGCCGAGGGGAGTGCGCGGGTGGCGGCGGTGAAGGTGGATGCCGTGGACACGACGGGTGCCGGGGACGCGTTCACCGCGGCGCTGGCGTGGAAGCTGGGCACGGGCGCGGAGCCGGCCGAGGCCGCCGCGTACGCGGCCCGGGTCGGGGCCGCCGCCGTGACCAAGGCCGGGGCGCAGGTGTCGTTCCCGACCGCCGAGGAGGTCGAGGCGCTGTGAAGCGGGCCGGGATACTCAACCGCCATCTGGCGGGTGCCGTCGCCGAGTTGGGGCACGGGCACGGGGTGCTGGTGTGCGATGCGGGGATGCCGGTGCCGGAGGGGCCGCGCGTGGTCGACCTCGCCTTCCGGGCCGGGGTGCCGTCGTTCGCGGAGGTGGTGGACGGGCTGCTCGACGAGCTCGTGGTCGAGGGCGCGACCGCCGCGTACGAGGTGCGCGAGGCGAATCCGGAGGCGACGGCTCTGCTGGAGGACCGCTTCCCCGGGCTGGAGCTGGTCTCCCACGAGAGGCTGAAGGAGCTGTCGGCGGGGGCGCGGCTGGTCGTGCGGACCGGGGAGGCGCGGCCGTACGCGAATGTGCTGTTGCGGTGCGGGGTGTTCTTCTGAGCCGGCTCGTCTGCCGGAGCTGGTGAGACATTTCGAGGGGCCCGGTCCAGTGGACCGGGCCCCTCGGCTTTCCCCTCCGTATCAGAACCCCCGCGATCCCCCCAGATCCCCCTCCGAGAAGTCCCGATGCCCAGTACGACCCGCGGCGTGCGGAGAGGGTTGCACGGCGTTTTGAGAATTTTTTGGTATGCCAAGGTCGGGCATGGGTGGCCTCGCCACAGGGGTGTTCGAATTATGTCCCGATGATGTCACCTTGCGGGCAAGCGCGTTGCGGGTGCAACGCGTTGTGGGAGAGCATGGTCGGGACGTAGGTGACCCAGACACACGGGGGTGGACACGACGTGAAGTTCGACATGGGGTCGACGACCCTGGCGGAGCTCGGCAAGAGCACGGTCGGATCGAGTGACGACCTTGGGACGCTGATCCAGCTGCTGATCAGCGCGGCGGAACCGCTGGAGGGCAAGTTCAACGGCGCGGGCAAGGCCGCGTTCGACTCGTTCAAGAACCGCGCGGACGAAATCACCGCCGATCTGAACGGCTCGCTCGCCGCGATCCTGGGCGGTCAGTCGGGCATGGACAACGCGTTCGGCACCGGTGACGTGGAGTCCCAGGACAACGCCAACCAGAACATGGGCCTGGCCAACTTCGACGCGGCCCGCTTCGGCGCCCGATAACCAGGAACGAGGGGGAAGTCACCATGGCTCAGAACCAGGACCGCCGTTCGTACGACACCGGCGCCTCGGGCGAGGTGCAGACCGCGCTCGGCACGATCGTCGGGCAGTTGGAGCGGGTGCTCAGTGACCGCGACGCCGCGGTCAAGGCCGCGATGACCGACTTCCAGGCCGACGGCGTCTCCGACGACTACCACGGCAAGGAAGAGCGCTGGAAGAAGGCCGCGGGCGAGGTCCGCGAGATCATCCGCCTGGTGCGCACCACGCTCGAACAGAACGACGGCACCGCCCAGTCCACGCTGGCGAAGGCCCGCGCGGCGGTCGACCAGATCGGCTGACACGGACGTAGTGACAGGGGGGTCCCGTAGCGGTGGCAGCGCAGGATTACGACAGCCAGTTGCTGGAGTCGGTGTCGGTGCGGCGCCGACGGCTGCGGGACGCCCTGCTGTTCGGAGCACAGCGGCAGCGGCGCTCGGTGGACGAACGGATCGGCAAGGTGTTCGCCGGAATCGTCATCGCGGCGGTGCTGTGCGCGGGGTGTGTGGGGTGGTCCTTCGTGTCGAACCGCATCATCGGCAAGAGCCCGTACGGAAGTTCCGTGCAACCCTCGGTCACTCCGTCCCCGGCCGCTTCGCCGACGGCGTCCACAGCGGTTTCCACAGCCCCGACCAGCACTTCTACCCGGTGATAGGTTCGAACGCGTGATGTCTACGGGGACGTTGGGACAGGCCACGGGCGGTGCGCGGACGGCGCTCAGCCGGGTCACACTGGTGGGTGAGCGGCGGCGTGTGGACCTCGTGCTGCCATCGCGGGAGCCGGTCGGACTGCTGCTGCCGGAGGTCATGCGGCTGCTCGACGACCAGGTCGGCGGGCGGCCCGAGTTGCGGCATCTCGTCACCGCGGACGGTTCCGCGCTGGCGCACGACAGCACGCTGGAGTCGGCCTGCGTCCCGGACGGTGCCGTACTGCGGCTCGTCCGGGCCGAGGACGCGCCGTCGGCGCCCGTCGTCCACGACGTCACGGACGAGGCGGCCGAGGATCTCGACGCCCGCGGCTGGCGCTGGCGGCCGGCCACACGCCGGGTCACCGCCGGGGCCGCCACGGTCGGCTGGGCCCTGGCCGCCGGGACGTTCGCGCGGACCGCGTACGAGCCCGGAGCCGTCGCGGGCGCACTGCTCGTCGTCGCTCTGGTGGCCGCGCTCGCGGGTGCGCTGCTGGGGCGGGCCGGGAAGCGAGGGCTCGCGGCGACCCTGATCGCGACGGCCGGTGCGCTGGGCCTGCTCGGCATGTCGACGTTGGCCCAAGCACAGGACTGGTCCGGAACGCCGCAGGTCGCCGCCATGGCGGGCGCCGGGATCGTCACCCTCGTCCTGCTCGGGCTGTTCACCCCGCTCGGGCGCGGTGGGCTGGTCGGGGCGGGGGCGCTGGCCGGGGCCGTGGTGTGCTGGCTGGGGGTCGCCGCGTTCGTGTCGGGGACGCTGTCGTTGTCGGTGACGGACCAGTCCGAGGTGGGGGCCGTCCTCGCGGTGGTCTCCGTGATCGTGCTCGGGCTGCTGCCCCGGCTCGCGCTGATGGCGTCGGGGCTCTCCGGGCTGGACGACCGGCGCTCCGGCGGGGCCTCGGTGAGCCGTCTGCAGGTGTCGGCGGCGCTCACCGCCACGCACCGGGGGCTGGTCCTCGCCACGGTCACCATGGCCGTCTCGGCGGCCGTGGCCGGGGGGTTCGCCCTGCGCGCACCCACCAAGTGGACGGTCCTGCTGGCCGTCCTCACCATGGTCGTCCTCGCCCTGCGCGCGCGGGCGTTCCCGCTCGTCGCCGAGGTCGTGGTGCTGCTCGGGGCGGCCGCCGTGCTCGCCGTGCGGCTGGTCTCGGTCTGGCTGGACCACTCCGGCGAGGCCGCCGGCCCGGTCGCCGTGCTCGTGCTGCTGGCCGTACTGCCGCTGCTGGTGCTCGCCGTCCAGCCCGCCGAACATGTACGCGTCCGGCTCCGGCGCTTCGGCGACACGCTCGAGTCCATCGGCGTCATCACCCTGATCCCGCTGCTCATCGGCGTGTTCGGCGTGTACGGACGACTGCTCGACACCTTCGCTTAGGAGCTGGGGGCCGCACATGGCGCAGGCAGGGGACTGGCAGCGGGATGTGCTGCGCGAGCTGGGGCAGGAGACCCGGGCGACACCGCACTCGGGGGCCGGTGCGCGGGAGGGCGAGGATTTCGCCGCCGGTGGAGGCAGTGGTTCCGGTGCGGGGTGGGTGGCTGACCCGGCTTCGGCGTCAGGTGCGGCGGAGACGCCCGGAGCGCCGGCCCGCCGGGCGGAGCCGACGCTGAGGCTGGTGCGGTCGGTGCCGTCCGAGACGCCGGGGACGGCGGGGCGTACGGGGACGGCGGAGACGGCGGGGCGTACGGGGACGGCGGGGACTGAGGCTGCCGAGGCGGCGGGGAGTGAGCGGCCTGTGCGTCCGGTGCCTGTGCGGTCGGTGCCGGATCAGCCGGTGCCAGGTCAGCCGACGTCGGTGCAGTCGGCGTCGGTTCAGCCGGTGCCAGGTCAGCCGACGTCGGTGCAGTCGGCGTCGGTTCAGCCGATGCCGGATCAGCCGAGGCCGGATCAGTCGGCATCCGTTCAGCCGGTTCCCGTGCAGCCGCTGCCCGTTCAGCCGGAGCCCGTTCAGCCGTGGCCGGTACAACCAGAGCCCTCTCAGCCGCCGTCGCCACAGCCGGGGCAGGGCCAGCCGAGGCCCGTTCAGCCGGTGCCCGGCGCGCAGCAGCCCGCGCAGCCCGTCGCGTCGCCACCGCCCGCGCAGCCCGTCATGCCGTCACCGGTGATGCCCACGCCCGTCGTGCCCGCCGCCCACCCCCGTGTGGAGCACCCCCGGGCCGCCGCGCAGCCCCCGGGTGTTCCCGCTGAGCCGGGGCGGCCCGGCGACGATCCCCGCACGGCCGGCGGAACTTCCCCGGCCCCTGCGGACCCCGCGGCTTCCCCGGACCCGCGTACCTCCCCGGCCGCCCCGGCCCACCGCGGTTCCCGTGCGCCCCAGGCACCCCTGCGTACGCCCGACTCGGTCCCCACCATCGACCCGCGGCTCGCGCATGCGCTGGGGCGGCCTCAGCACGGCGACTCGGTGGCTCGGCGTACGGGACGGTCCCTTCGGAAGCTGACCTCCTCCGCCGCGCAGGACGTGGCGGAGGAGACGCGGATCGCGCGGGAGCTGCAGCAGCCGGTGACGACGGGGCGGGTGATCGCCGTGACGTCGATCCGGGGCGGGGTCGGGAAGTCGACGGTGGCCGCGCTGCTGGGGCGGACGTTCAACCACTACCGGCACGACCCGGTGCTCACGCTGGAGGCGGACGCGGCGCTCGGCACGCTGCCGGTGCGGATGGGGGCCGATTCGGTGCGCTGGGCGGCGGCCGATCTCGCGGGGATCCTCAACCCCGCGATGCAGCTCACCGACGTCACCGGCTACCTGGTGCCCGTGTCGGACGGCGGCTGGCTGCTGCCCGCGAGCCAGGGCCGCGTCGGGGCCCCGCTGGACATCCGTACGTACCGCACGGTCACCCTCGCGCTGCGGCGCTACTTCGCGGTGACCGTCGTGGACTGCGAGACGCTCCCGGGTGAGGTGGCCCGTACGGCGATGGACACGGCCCACGCGCGTGTGGTCGTCGCGCCGATGACCGCCGAGGGCGTCAACGGCACGCGTCAGGTGCTGGACTGGCTCGGCCAGTTGCCGCACTCCGCGCTCGCCTCGACCGTCGTCGCGCTGACCGCCAACTCCCCCGACGTCACGCTGGACCGCAAGACGGCCGTCGCCCATCTCAAGGAGTCCGGCGTCCATGTCGTCCCCGTCCCCTACGACCGTCACCTCGCCCAGGGCGGCCCCATCCGCGCCGCCCTGCTGGGCCAGGAGACCCGCGACGCGGCGATCACGCTGGCGGCGGAGGCGATGACCCGCGCGGTGAGGATGCGATGACCACGGCAGCCACGCGAGCGAGACGAGAAGGGGTCCGTCCGTGACCCAGCAGTTGATCCACCGGCCCGCGCGGAGCACCCGGCCGCTCGGGCCCGCCGGTGCCCGGACGATCGAGCCGCCGCCGAACCTCCCGGAGGGCAAGGCGGGGACGGCGGCGACGGCGTTGCTGCCGATGGCGGGTGTCATGGGCTCGGTCGTGATGATGACCGTGATCCGGAACAGCCAGTTCGCGGCGCTCGGCGCGATCGTGCTGGTCTTCGCGCTACTCGGCGCGGTCGCCCTCTTCCTCTCCCAGCGCGGCAAGGCCCAGCGCACCCGGCGTACGCAGCGGGAGCGGTATCTGGAGTATCTGGAGGAGCTGCGCGAGGAGTTCGGGACCGACGAGCGCGGGCGGCGGCAGCTGGCGCGGGTGCTGAATCCGCCCCCGGAGGCGCTGTACGACCTCGTGCGCGACCCCGCCCGGCTCTGGGAGCGGCGACGGCAGGACGTGGACTTCCTGCGGGTGCGGGTCGGCACCGGTGACGTGCCCGTGGCGAACCTGGCCATCGGGCAGAACCAGGGCGGGGTCCTGACCCCGCCGGACCCGTTCATGCTGAACGAGGCGCGGGCGCTGCTGGCCCGCTACTCGGTGGCGAACGACTGCCCGATCACGGTGCCGTTGGACCGTGCGGGCAACGTCAGCGTGGTCGGCGACCGCGAGGGCGTCCTGCGGGTGGCCCGCGCGCTCCTCGTGCAGGTCGCCGTCTCGCACGCGCCGGACGACGTGGCCGTGGCGCTCGGGGTGCCGGGCGAGCGGCTGGGCGACTGGGAGTGGGCCAAGTGGCTGCCGCATGTGCTGGACTCGCAGGAGCACGACGGCCCGGTGGCGGCCCGCCGTATCGCGCCGAGCCTGCCGCAGCTGGCCCGGCACTTCCGGCACGAGCTGGGCCGGCGTGCCTCGTACGCGGCGGAGGTGCGCCGGGGGCTCGCCGACCGCAAGGCGCTCAAGCTGGCGTCCCGCATGCTGGTCGTGAGCGACGAGTACGGGGAGACGGCCGCCGAACTGCCCCGGCCGGACACGGCGGTGGGGCTCGCGGACATGGGTGTCACCGTGCTGCATCTGCTTCAGGAGCAGGTGCACGAGCCCGATCAGGTGTCGGTGCGGATCACCGTGCGGGGCGACCAGGTCGCCGTGGAGGACCTCCGGGAGCCGCAGGCGGAGGGGAGCACCACGGGTGGGGTCGCCCACGGCACCTCCGACGACGTCACCGCCGCCGGTGCCGAAGGACTCGCCCGGCTGCTCGCGCCGCTCAGGCTGTCCGCCGAGTCGGCCGCCGAGGGCACCCCGGTCACCGGCCCGGTCGACTTCCCCGGCCTCCTCGGCATCGACGACCCGGCCCTGCTGAACCTGGCCGACCTCTGGGCGCCGCGCGGTGAGCGTGAGTTCCTGCGCGTGCCCATCGGTGTGACGAACCGTCACGAGCCGGTGCTGCTCGACCTCAAGGAGTCCTCGGAGCTGGGCATGGGCCCGCACGGGCTGTGCGTCGGCGCGACCGGCTCCGGCAAGAGCGAGCTGCTGCGCACCCTGGTGCTGGCGCTCGCCGCCACCCACTCCCCCGAGGACCTGGCGCTCGTCCTCGTCGACTACAAGGGCGGCGCGACCTTCGCCCCGTTCACCGAACTCCCGCACGTGGCCGGCGTGATCACCAACCTGGAGAACCAGGCCGGCCTCGTGGAGCGTGTGCACTCCAGTCTCGCGGGTGAGGTCAAGCGGCGGCAGCAGGTGCTGAAGGACGCGGGGAACGTGGCCGACATCGGGCACTACGCCGCCCTGCGCTCGACCCGCCGCCCGGACCTCGAACCGCTCCCGCACCTCTTCGTGGTGATCGACGAGTTCGGTGAACTCCTGACCGCCAAGCCGGACTTCATCGACCTGTTCCTGTCCATCGGGCGCATCGGCCGTTCCATCGGCGTGCATCTGCTGCTGTCCAGCCAGCGCATCGAGGGCGGCAAGCTCAAGGGGCTGGACACCTATCTCTCGTACCGGCTGGGGCTGCGTACGTTCTCCGCCGACGAGTCGCGGACGGTGCTCGACACCACCGACGCCTTCCATCTCCCGCCGCTGCCGGGCTTCGGCTATCTGAAGGTGGACACGTCGACGTACGAACGGTTCAAGGCGGGGTACGTGTCGGGGGCGTACCGGGGTCCGGCGCTGGTCGCGCAGGAGGACGACACGCCGCTGGCCTGGCCATATCCGACGTACAACACGCTCGCCAGCGCATCCGCCACGAACGAGGTCGCCGAAGAGCCCAAGGCGACCAAGCGGGAGACCGGGCCGACCGTGATGTCGGTGATGGTGGACCAACTCGCTTCCGCCGCACGGCCGGTGCGCCGGATCTGGCTACCGCCGCTGCCGGACGCGATCACGCTGGACGCGGCGGCCGGGCCCGTGCAGGTGGACGAGCGCGGGCTTCGACTGGCCGGCGGCGAGGGACCGTTGCGGATGCCGCTCGGGGTGCTGGACGATCCGGCGAAGCAGTGGCAGGGGCACTGGGTGCTCGATCTGACGGTCGCGGGCGGCCACGCGGCGGTGATCGGCGGCCCGCAGTCGGGCAAGACGACCCTCCTGCGGACGCTCGCGCTCTCGCTCGCCACGACCCACACGCCCGCCGAAGTCGCCATCTACGGGCTCGACCTGGTCGGTGGCGGCCTCTCCGCCCTCTCCGGGCTGCCGCACGTCGGCGGGATCGCCGGGCGGGCCGACCGGGAGCGGGCCGCGCGGACGGTCGCCGAGGTGCGGACGATGCTGATCGAGCGTGAGGAGCTGTTCCGCGAGCACGGGATCGACTCGGTGGACCAGCTGCGGCGCCTGCGCGGGCAGGGCAGGCTGCGCGAGCTCGGGTCGACGGACATCGTGCTGCTCATCGACGGGTTCGGGGCGCTGCGCGACGAGTTCGCCGAGCTGGACGACACGGTGGTGGATCTGCTCAAGCGGGGTGGCGGCTACGGCATCCATGTCGTCGGCTCCATGCTGCGCTGGAACGACGTGCGGATCGCCACGCAGTCGATGTTCGGGACGCGGGTGGAGCTGCGGCTCAACGACCCGAGCGATTCGAGCGTCGACCGCAAGCTCTCCGAGACGCTGTCGCCCGACACTCCGGGGCGCGTCCTGACCGACGGCAAGCTGTTCGCGCAGGCGGCCCTCCCCCGCCTGGACGGCCGTCCCTCGACGGACGACCTCGGTCCCGCCCTGGAGGACGCGGCCCGTACGATCCGCTCCACGTGGCACGGTCAACTGGCGGCTCCGGTAAGGGTGTTGCCGACCCGGCTGCCGGTGGCACAGCTGCCGTCGCTGGTCGCGGAGCCCCAGCGGGTGCCGATCGGCGTCGACCAGGACGCCCTCGCCCCCGTCCTCCTCGACCTCTTCGGCTCGGACCAGCACCTCCTCGTCCTGGGCGACAACGAGTGCGGCAAGACGAACCTGCTGAAGCTGGTCGCCGCGCGGCTCGTGGAGCGGTACTCGGACGAGGAGCTGGTCTTCGGTGTCTTCGACCCGAGGCGCGGGCTGCGGGGTGTGATCCCGGAGCCGTACCGGGGCGGGTACGCGCACAACGCGAAGCTCGCGGCGGGGCTGTCGGCGGGCATCGCGAGCGAGCTGGAGAAGCGGATGCCGGAGTCGGCCGACCCGGACGCGCTGACCGACGAGCCCGCGTTCAAGGGCCCGCGGATCGTGATCCTGGTCGACGACTACGACATCCTCACCACCGCGGGCCAGCAGCCGCTGTCGCCCTTCCTGCCGTATGTGTCGTCGGCGCAGGACATCGGGCTGCACTTCGTGATCACCCGCCGGGTCGCGGGCGCCTCCCGGGCGATGTACGAGCCGCTGCTCCAGACCCTCCGCGAGACCGGTACGGCCGCGCTGCTGATGACCGGTGAGCGGAGCGAGGGCCAGCTCTTCCCGGGCCTGTACGCCTCGGCGCAGCCGCCGGGCCGGGGCACACTGGTCCGCCGGGGCCGGGCCCACCAACTCATCCAGACCGCGCTCGACAGCGAGGAGGGCGACCGCCCGTGACCAAGGACGTCATCGCCCTCACCCCCAAGATGCCCAACGTCTGGGCGCTCATGGCGAGCCTGTACGCCGGAGGCTCCGACCTGGACCTGTCGGCGGCGGCCGACGGCGCGGTCGTACAACTGCACGGTCCCGGTGGGCGCCCGCTGGTGTCCGTGGAGTCGCCGGTGCTGGTGCAGGTGCCGGGAGAGGCGGAGCGGCTGCTCGGGCAGGCCGCCGAGGCGCCGTTCTGGTGGACGGAGGCGCGGGCGTCCACGGCGGTGCCGGAGGCGGAGAAGCTCGCGGGCGTGGTGTGCGGGCGGCTCAACGCGCTGCTGGGCGGCTCCACCTGGCCCCCGGAGGCGGCGAGCACGAAGGTGGTCGACGTGTCCGCCGTACCGTCGGCGGGGTCGGGGCAGCCCGCCGTGGACGTGGTGACCGACCACGCGGCCGTCGTCCTCATCGACCGGCCGGTGGTGGCCCTGACCAGCTGGCTCGCGGAGATCATGCGTACGGCGGTGGTGTCCCGGCGTTCCCTGCAGATCGTCACGCCGCCCGAGGTGCGCCTGACGACGGCGGCCCGTACGACGCTCGCGCGGGTGCCGAACCGCTGGGTCGTCCAGGACCCGGAGTGCGGGTACTACGACGGGCTGTCGGGGGCGGTGCTGCGCTGGCGGGACGGGGCGTTCTTGCCCGCGCTGTCCGAGGACGGGACGGGGACCGTGGCCGCCGCCTTCACGCGCCCGGCGCAGGAGGCGCCGGGCCGGCAGCTGATCGTCGCCCTCCGTACGGTGCACCAGCCGGACGAGCGGCTGCTGTTGGGCGGCGCGCTGGAGGCGGCCTGGGAGGCGCTGACGGGGACGGCACCGGCGGGCTGGGGCACGGCCGAGCCGGTCAACCTCCCCTGGTCGCCACGGCAGTTGACCGACCTGGCCCGGGAACGGGCACCCGAGCCGTCACAGCTGATCGTGGTCGGCACCCCGGAGCGGCCGGCCATGGCGACGGTCCGGGTGAAGCGGACGACGAAGGGCGTGGAGGAGGACATCGTCCTGACGGTCGGGTACGCGGCCGGTGAGGAGCCGCCCCTGGACCGTGTCGAGCCGCTGGCGGAGACCCTGGTCAGGGAGCACGGCCTGCGGACCATGCTGACCTCGGTACGCGTGGCCCGCGCCGACCTGACGACGGCGCCCCAGCTGGAGGGCCCGCCGATCCCGTACGCCTTCACACTCGGCCCGGACGACGTGCACGCGATCGGCGCCGATCACGCGCGCCGGCCGCCGGTCGAGGTCCGCCCGGTGGGGCTCGGGCCGACGACCCGCCCGGCGCTGCACTACCCCCTCGGGGACGGCTCCGACACCGAGGCGTGGGGGCGGCTGCAGCAGCTCACGGCGCATCTCAGGAGCGATCATTCCCGGCCAGAAACGCCTGCTCGGCAGCGGTGACTCGCGTCACGTACACAACGACCAATACGAGCAGTACGAGCTCTGACGGGTGAAGGATTTACCGGCCTGACCTGGGTCCCTAACCTCCCGGCAACAGCTGCCAGAAGGCACGCGCCAGGAGGAGAACCATGGCCAGATCCAGCCACATCGGCACCGGACACACCGTCGGCCCCGTCAGCGGGCCGGCGTCCGCGTACCGGCGCCCCGCCCGGCGCCCCCTCGCGGCGGCGTTCGCCGCGACCCTCGCGCTCGCCACCCTGGCCGCCTGCGGCGGTGGCGGGGACGCGCCGAAGGTGGCGGAGAACAAGATCTCGGCAGGCCAGGTGCCGGACTACTACCCGGCCGACTACTCCGACCTGATCGAGGCGGCGAAGAAGGAGGGCGGCGAGCTCACCGTCTACTCGAACCTCGGCGACGAGAACATGGCGCCGATCGTCCGGGACTTCAAGAAGAAGTACGACTTCATCAAGACCGTCTCCGTCAACGAGCTGGACAGCGACGAGCTGTTCCAGAAGACCCTCTCCGAGAACGCGGCCGGGTCCTCCCCGGCGGACGTGCTGATCTCCAGCGCGGCGACCGCGTGGGCGGACTTCTCGGCCCGGAAGAACACGGTCCTGGAGTACAAGTCGCCGGAGCTGGAGGAGCTGGGCGAGAGCGCGGAGCTGTTGCCGAGCGTGTACTCGATGTCGCAGGACCCGATGACGATCGCCTACAACACCTCGCTGATGGAGACCCCGCCGACCACCCTGACGGACTTCGCGAAGATCGTGACGGCGGACGAGGGCAAGTACAAGAACAAGGTGACGGTCCGCGACCCGGAGGGCTCGTTCGGTTTCACGGTCACGCGGGCGCTCACCGAGGGCAACCCGGAGGCGTGGAAGGACCTGGAGAAGATCCTTCCGCTGACCCGCCCGGAGACCTCCTCCGGCACCCAGCTGGAGAAGATCGTCGCCGGTGAGTACACGGCCGGCTTCCTGATCAGCGCCTCCCCCGCCTACCCGGTGGTCGAGGACAGCGCGGGCCTGGTGAAGATCGTCTTCCCGAAGGACGGCACGGTCGTCCTGCCGCGCGGCCTGGGTATCGCCGCCGAGGCGCCGCACCCGGCGACCTCGAAGCTCTTCCTGGACTTCGCCCTCTCCGACGAGGGGCAGCGCGCGGTCGCCGAGGGCGGTCTGGCCTCCTACCGCGAGGGCGTGAAGGGCGAGGGCCTGCACACCTACCAGGAGGTCGTCGACGCGGTCGGCGAGGAGAACATCATCCACGTCAAGTACGAGCCGGTCGCGAAGGACGACGCCGCCGCCTGGCTGGAGCGCTTCGACGGACTGCGCAAGTAGTCCGTAACCAGGCAGCCTCCAGGGACGATCGGAGTCAGAGCAGATGTCAACCCTCACTCAGCCGCCCCGCACACCGGCGGACGAGTCACCCACGGAGACCTTCCCACCGCCGCGCTACCGCCGCGTCCGCGGCATCGGACGGGACACGGTCGTCCAGTACGCGGTCCTGGCGTTCCTCGCCGTCCTGGTGCTGGCCCCGATCGTCCCGACGCTCTACCAGAGCATCCGCAACCGCCCGCTCTACGAGGCGGGCGGGGCGTTCACCCTCAGCGGCTACACCGACCTCTTCACCAAGGCCGGTTTCGGTGAAGTCGCCCTGAACACCCTGCTGTTCGCCTCGCTCACCACCATCCTGAGCCTGGCGATAGCCATCCCGATGGCGATCGTGGTGGTCCGCACGAAGCTGCCGGGCGGGCGGTTGATCGCCCTCGCCATGCAGTGGCCGTTCTTCATCTCGTCGCTGATCCTGGGCTTCGGCTGGATCATCATGTACGGCCCGGCCGGGTTCGTCAGCGTCAAGGTGCAGCAGCTCTTCGGCTCGGTGCCGTGGAACCTGTACTCGATCCCCGGCATGGCGCTCACGGAGGCCGTGGCGCTCGCCCCGATCGCGTACGTCTTCTGCGCCAACGCGCTCCGGCAGTCGGACGCGTCGCTGGAGTCGGCCGCCCAGGTGTGCGGCGCGGGGCCGTTCAGGATCCTGGCCCAGGTGATCGTGCCGTTGCTGCGCCCGCCGATCGTCTACAGCGCGATCCTCGTCTTCTCCGTCTCCATCGAGACGCTGAGCGTGCCGCTGCTGTACGGCCAGCCGGTCAGCATCGACGTGTTCTCAACTTTCCTCTACCACAACGGACTTCAGTCGGTGGACCCCGACTACACGATGCTGGGCGCCGCCTCGACGGTCATCCTCGTCGTCACCCTGAGCCTGGTCGCCGTACAGGCGAAGCTGCTGAAGGACGCGGCCCGCTTCGTGTCCGTGCGCGGCAAGGTCACCCGGCCGCGCAAGCTGGACCTGGGCTGGCTGAAGTGGGTGAGCATCGCGTGCATCTGGTTCTACGTGATCGTCGGCGCCCTGATCCCGATCGCGGGCCTGGTGATGCGGTCCTTCACGCTCGTCTTCACGCCGCTGCAGTCGCCGTTCAGGACGGTCACGACGAAGAACTACGAGATCGTCTTCGACTCCGACAACTATGTGCAGTCGCTGTACAACAGCATGATCGTCGCCGGTGTGGGCTCGGTGGTCGTGTCCGCCCTCGCCGTGTTCGCGGTGATGGTGGCCCGGCGGTCGACGTTCCGCTTCGGCCGGGCGGTGGAGTACCTGGCCCTCATCCCGCAGTCCCTCCCCGGCATCATCATCGGTATCGGCTTCTTCTGGGCCTTCGCGCTCGCCCCGTTCGACATGGGCACGGTGCTCCAGGGCACGGTCTGGGCCGTCATCATCGCGTTCGGTATGCGGGCCCTGCCCAGCGCGTTCGGCTCGGTCGCACCGGCGATCATGCAGATCGGCGGTGAGCTGGACAACGCGGCCCGGGTCTCGGGCGCCGACTGGCTGATGACCTTCTTCCGCGTCCTGCGGGCCCTGATCACGCCGGCGTTCGCCGGAGCGCTCGTCCTCACGTTCGTGATCATGCTCAAGGAGTACTCCCCGGCCGTCTTCCTCTCCTCGGCCGACAACAACATCCTCGGCACCACCATGCTCAGTCTCTGGACGCAGGGCAGGGCCGGATCCGTCGCCGCGCTGGCCACCCTCCAGATCGGCATCACCGCGGTCTTCGTCGCACTCGCGGGACTGCTCATGAAGGGAAAGCACCATGCCTGAGGTGACCGTCAAGAACCTCGCCAAGACGTTCGGCGACAACTCCGTCCTGCGGGACGTCACCTTCACCATCAAGGACGGCGAGTTCTTCACGCTGCTGGGTGCGAGCGGCTGCGGCAAGTCGACGACGCTGAACTGCATCGCGGGTCTGGAGCAGCCGACGGAGGGCTCGATCGCGGTCGGCGGCCGGACGTTCGTGGACGCCGCCGCCGGGGTCTTCCTTCCCCCCGAGGAGCGCAACCTCGGCATGGTCTTCCAGTCGTACGCGCTGTGGCCGCACATGACCATCGCGAAGAACCTCGCGCTGCCGTTGAACATCCGCAAGGTGCCGAAGGAGAAGCAGAAGACGCTGATCCACGACGCCCTGGACAAGGTGGGCCTGGCCGCGCTGGCGGGTCGCTACCCCCACCAGCTCTCCGGCGGTCAGCAGCAACGCGTCGCCCTGGCGCGGGCGTTGGTGTACTCGCCGACGGTCCTGCTCCTCGACGAGCCGTTGTCGAACCTCGACGCCAAGCTCCGCGAGCAGGCCCGCGCCTGGCTGAAGCGGCTCCAGGAGGAGCTGGGCATCACCACCGTCTACGTCACCCACGACCAGGACGAGGCCCTGGCGCTCAGCGACCGGATCGCCGTGATGGAGGGTGGCAACATGATCCAGATCGGCACGCCGCACGAGATCTACGAGCGGCCCGCGGCGCCGGCGGTAGCGGCTTTCGTCGGCCGCTGCAACTTCCTCACCGGCAAGGTGGTGAGCGTGGACGGCACCCGGCACAGCGTGCTCCTCGACGCCAGCGGGGAGATCGTGCGTGTCGACAGCGACGAGCGCGTCCCGACGGGGGACTCGGTGACGGTGGCCGTCCGCCCCGAGCGCCTGGAGGTCGTGGCCTCGGCCGAGACGCCGGCCGGTGCGAACCGGCTCAACACGCAGGTCATCACCAGTTCCTACGTCGGCTCCCGCTACGAGTACGACGTGCGCCTCGGCGACCAGGTGGTGCAGGTGTTGAGCGGGAACGGGGGGCTGGCGGGGGAAGTGGCGCTTGTCTTCGACCCCGGGCACGCGCTGCTGTACGCGGACAGGGTTGAACTGCCGGAGGACCAGCGGGACCTGCTGACGGTCACCTCGTGACGGGTCGCCTCCCCGGGAGGCCAGCAGCCCCGAGGGGGCGGCCCGGCCCTTCCGGGGAGGCGACCCGTCAGCGGTTCAGCCGCCCGTCTCGCCTGGGCTCTTTCCCGACTCGTCGTGGAGCCGGTCACCAAGGACACCGCCCAAGAGGCTGTCGCACGTCTGAAGGACAGCGGCAGGACCGGCGGGCACAAGTACGCGCGGGACGCGATCGTCGCCGCCACTGCCCGCGCGGCACAGCCACCGGTGACCGTCCTCACGTCCGACCTCGACGACCTAAGGCCACTCTGCGGCAAGCAGGTCGAGGTCAAGCAAGTCTGAACCGAGACGCCGTCGGTCCCGGGGTGCCACCAGGCCCCGGGAACCGACCGGCGACTACGTCACGCCGCGTGCTCCACGAACCGCTCCGCCGTCTGCGCCAGCAGCGCGTGGCCGTCGCCCGCCCACAGCTCGTCGTTGAACAGCTCGACCTCGATCGGGCCGGTGTAGCCCGCCGCCTCGACGTAGGACTTCCACTCGCGCATGTCGATCGCGCCGTCGCCGATCTGGCCCCGGCCGGTCAGGACGCCCTGGGGCAACGGGGTGATCCAGTCGGCGAGCTGGAAGGTGTGGATGCGGCCGGTCGCGCCCGCGCGGGCGATCGCGGCCGGGGCCGTGTCGTCCCACCAGATGTGGTAGGTGTCCACGGTCACGCCCACCTGGTCCGCCGGGAAGCGTTCCGCGATGTCCAGGGCCTGGGACAGCGTCGAGACCACGCAGCGGTCCGAGGCGAACATGGGGTGGAGCGGCTCGATGGCGAGCCGGACGCCGTTCGCCGCCGCGTACGGGCCCAGCTCGGCCAGCGCGTCCGCGATGCGTTCCCGCGCGCCGTGCAGGTCCTTCGAACCCGCCGGGAGGCCGCCCGAGACCAGGACGAGGGTGTCCGTGCCCAGGGTCGCCGCCTCGTCGATCGCCTTGCGGTTGTCGGCCAGGGCCGCCGCCCGCTCGGTCGCGTCGATGGCCGTGAAGAAGCCGCCCCGGCAGAGGGTGGTGACCGCGAGGCCCGCGTCGCGGACCAGCTTGGCCGTGGCCTCCAGGCCGTACCCGGCCACCGGCTCGCGCCAGAGGCCCACGCCCGGGATGCCCAACTCCACGCACGCGGCGACCAGTTCGGGCATCGACAGCTGCTTGACCGTCATCTGGTTGATGGAGAAGCGGGAGAGGTCGCCGGCGACTCCGGCCGTCGTTTCCGTGCTCACTGGGCCACTCCGTACAGGGAGAGCAGGTTCTTCATCCGGGCCTCCGCCAGCGCCGGGTCCGGGAACAGGCCCAGGCCGTCGGCCAGTTCGTACGCCCGCGCGAAGTGCGGGAGCGAGCGGGCGGACTGGAGGCCGCCGACCATCGTGAAGTGCGACTGGTGACCGGCCAGCCAGGCGAGGAAGACGACACCCGTCTTGTAGAAGCGGGTGGGGGTCTGGAAGAGGTGGCGGGAGAGTTCGACGGTCGGGTCCAGGAGGTCCCGGAAGCCCTGCACGTTCCCCGTGTCGAGGACGCGGACGGCCTCCGCCGCCAGCGGCCCCAGCGGGTCGAAGATGCCGAGCAGGGCGTGGCTGAAGCCCTTCTCGTCGCCCGCGATCAGCTCGGGGTAGTTGAAGTCGTCACCGGTGTAGCAGCGGACCCCGCTCGGGAGCCTGCGGCGGATGTCGATCTCCCGCTGGGCGTCCAGCAGGGAGACCTTGATGCCGTCGACCTTGTCCGGGTGGGCCGCGATGACCGCGAGGAAGGTCTCCGTGGCCGCGTCGAGGTCCGACGAGCCCCAGTAGCCCTCCAGCACCGGGTCGAACATGGGGCCCAGCCAGTGCAGGACGACCGGCTCGGCGGCCTGGCGCAGCAGGTGGCCGTAGATCTCCAGGTAGTCCTCGGGGCCCTGTGCCGCCGCCGCCAGCGCGCGCGAGGCCATCAGGATCGCCTGGGCGCCCGACTCCTCGACGACGGCCAGCTGCTCCTCGTACGCCTTGCGGATGTCCGCGAGAGAGGTGGGGCCGGTGAGCTGGTCGGTGCCCACACCGCAGGCGATACGGCCGCCGACCGACTTCGCCTCCGCCGCGCTGCGGCGGATCAGCTCCGCCGCGCCCGCCCAGTCGAGGCCCATGCCGCGCTGCGCGGTGTCCATCGCCTCGGCGACGCCCAGGCCGTGCGACCACAGGTGGCGGCGGAAGGCGAGGGTGGCGTCCCAGTCGACGGCGGCGGGGGAATCCGGGGACACGTCCGCGTACGGGTCGGCGACGACATGCGCCGCCGAGAAGACCGTACGGGAGGTGAAGGCGGCGCCGGTGGTGAGGGAAAGGGGTTCGGTGCGGGGGGTGTAGGGCTTCGACAGCCCGTTCGCGCCGGGGAGTTGGATCGTCACAGCTGGATCTCCGGTACGTCGAGACGGACGCCCTCGGCCGAGGACTTCAGGCCCAGTTCGGCGAGCTGGACACCGCGGGCGCCGGCCAGCAGGTCCCAGTGGTAGGGCGCGTCGGCGTAGACGTGCTTGAAGAACAGCTCCCACTGTGCCTTGAAGCCGTTGTCGAACTCGGCGTTGTCCGGCACCTCCTGCCACTGGTCGCGGAAGGAGTAGGTGGCGGGGATGTCGGGATTCCAGACCGGCTTGGGGGTGGCGGAGCGGTGCTGGACGCGGCAGTTGCGCAGGCCCGCGACGGCCGAGCCCTCGGTGCCGTCGACCTGGAACTCCACCAGCTCGTCACGGTTGACACGGACGGCCCAGGAGGAGTTGATCTGGGCGATCGCGCCGCCGTCCAACTCGAAGATCCCGTACGCGGCGTCGTCGGCCGTGGCGTCGTACGGCTTGTCCTGCTCGTCCCAGCGCTGCGGGATGTGCGTGGCGGTGAGGGCCTGGACGGACTTCACGCGGCCGAAGAGCTCGTGCAGGACGTACTCCCAGTGCGGGAACATGTCGACGACGATGCCGCCGCCGTCCTCCGCGCGGTAGTTCCAGGACGGGCGCTGGGCCTCCTGCCAGTCACCCTCGAACACCCAGTAGCCGAACTCGCCCCGGATGGAGAGGATGCGGCCGAAGAAGCCGCCGTCGATGAGGCGCTTGAGCTTCAGCAGACCCGGGAGGAAGAGCTTGTCCTGGACGACGCCGTGCTTGATGCCGGCGGCGTTCGCGAGGCGGGCCAGCTCAAGGGCGCCGTCGAGACCGGTGGCGGTCGGCTTCTCCGTGTAGATGTGCTTGCCCGCCGCGATCGCCTTCTTGATCGCCTCCTCGCGGGCCGAGGTGACCTGGGCGTCGAAGTAGATCTCGACGGACTCGTCGGCGAGGACCTGGTCCACGTCCGTGGCCCAGTGCTCCAGGCCGTGCTGCTCGGCGAGCGCCTTCAGCGCGTGCTCGCGGCGGCCCACGAGGATCGGCTCGGGCCACAGCACGGTGCCGTCACCGAGGTCGAGGCCGCCCTGTTCGCGGATGGCGAGGATGGAGCGGACGAGGTGCTGGCGGTAGCCCATGCGCCCGGTCACGCCGTTCATGGCGATCCGTACGGTCTTGCGTGTCACGGCCGGTCCCTTCATTCGTATGTCGTTCGGTGCGCGCTGTGGGGTGTACGCGTCCGCGCCGCGTACGCCCGGAGAACCCGTGGGAGAGGTGAGCGTGACAGCAAGCGCTTTCTATCTGATGAGAAGCTAGCCTCTGACCAGCGGTCTGGACAAGACCGCGAAGGGGTCGAGTTGTTCGAGGGGGCGAACGGCGATCGCGGTCGTATGGTTCCCCGACAGCCCCAACGAGACGCGCACCCGGAGGACGAGAAAACGATGACTGTGACCCTGGCGGACGTGGCGGCCCGTGCGCAGGTGTCGCCCGCGACCGTCTCCCGGGTGCTCAACGGCAACTATCCGGTGGCCGCGTCCACGCGCGAGCGCGTACTGAAGGCCGTGGACGAGCTGGACTACGTCCTCAACGGTCCCGCCAGCGCCCTCGCCGCCGCCACCTCCGACCTGGTCGGCATCCTCGTGAACGACATCGCCGACCCCTTCTTCGGGATCATGGCCGCCGCCATCCAGTCCGAGATCGGGGGGCCGGGCGGGCGCGCGGGCGGGGAGCGGCTGGGCGTGGTGTGCAACACGGGCGGCTCCCCGGAGCGCGAGCTGACGTATCTCACGCTGTTGCAGCGGCAGCGGGCCGCGGCTGTCGTGCTGACCGGTGGGGCCATCGAGGATCCGGCTCATCTGGCCGCCGTGGGCAACAAGCTGCGCAAGCTGGCGGAGGCCGGGACGCGGGTGGTGCTGTGCGGGCGACCGCCCACGCCGGAGGCCATCGCGATCACCTTCGACAACCGGGGTGGCGGGCAGCGGCTCACCGAACATCTGATCGGACTGGGGCACCGGCGGCTCGGATACATCGCGGGACCGCAGGAGCGGACGACGACCCGGCACCGGCTGGAGGGGCACCGGGCCGCGCTGGCCGCAGCCGGGATCGAGGACGATCCCGAGCGGACCGTGTACGGGCGGTACGACCGGCTCTCCGGGTACGAGGCGACGCTGGAGCTGTTGCGGCGGGACCCGTCGCTGACGGCCGTGGTCGCCGCGAACGACACGGTGGCGCTGGGGGCCTGTGCGGCGCTTCGGGATTCCGGGCTACGCATTCCGGACGATGTCTCCGTGGCCGGATTCGACGACCTGCCGTTCAGCATCGACGCGGTGCCGGCGCTGACGACCGTGCGGCTGCCGTTGTCGGAGGCCGGGGCTCGAGCGGGGCGGATCGCGATGGGGCGGGAGGAGCCGCCGCCGGGCGGGATCGCCACGGTTCGGGGGGAGTTGATGGTGCGGGGGTCGAGCGGGGCGCCTCGAAGAGCGTGAGGCGCGAGACCGGTCGGGCGTCGTGCAGTGAGGTGGGGCGAGGCCGGTCGGGCTTCCCACAGCGGAGAGGCGCGAGACCACTCCGGCTCCCCACAGCAGGGAGGCGTGACACCACTCCGGCTCCCCACAGCGGAGAGGCGCGAGGCCAGTCGGGCCTCGTGCAGTGGGGTGGGGTCGGTGGGGACCCTCAGGTGCTCAAGTTGGCTCCGGTCGGAGCCGGTAGGTCCCCGCGCCCCCGGAGGGACGCGGGGTGGGGGCCGGGGTCCGGCCGCCTGGCTAGTACTTCGTGGGGAACAGGGCGATCTTGGCCTTCTTGCCGGAGACCGACTTGACCCAGATCTTGAGGTTGTTGAACTTCACGGTGCCACCGGGGCTGGTGCTGCCGCTGAGGTAGACACCGCCCGACGTGGCCGAGAACTTGACGGACCGTGAGCTGACGGAGACGACCTTCAGCTTCCCGAAGCCGAACTTCTTGCTGCTGACCTTGATGGTCTTGGGGGCGGAGACGGTGGTGTTGCAACGGCCGTCGTAGCAGGGGCCGTTGGCGGCCTGCGCGGCCGGGGCCAGGGCACCGAGGCCCAGTGCGGCCGTAAGGGTCAGGGTCGCGGCGGTGGTGACGGCTCGTCGGCTCGTACCCGTGGTCATGAGGTGGACCTCCTGTGGTCGGCGGGTTCCCGCTCGGCGTTTCCGGCACGATTTGTAGCCCGCCCGAGCCGGGACCCCTCCCGAGACAGGTCCCGTCACGGAACGTGACGCTTCGGCGCGCGACAGTCACCGGACCGTCTTACGTTGGGCGGGAGAGCCATCGCCTCACCCCCCATCAAGGAGGAACCATGGCTGCCAAGGCCAAGAGCAAGGGCCACATGGACAAGATCACCGGCAAGACCAAGGAGATGACCGGGAAGGTCACCGGCAACCGCGAGCAGCAGGCCGAGGGCAAGATGCAGCAGGCACGCGGCGAGGCCAAGAAGATGCAGGGCAAGGCCCAGGAGCGCGTGGAGAAGGCTCAGCGTTCGGTGAAGCGCGACCGCGCCTGAGTGCCGCCGGGCACGTACCGGCGTACGGCCTGTGAGTGGGCGTACCCGCGTACAGCCGGTCAGTGGACGTACCCGCGTACGGCCAGTGAATGGGCGTACCCGACGTGCGGCCGGTGAATGGGCGTACCCGACGGACGCCCGGTGAATGGGGGCTCCCGTGATCATGGGGAGCCCCCTTCGCATGTCCGCTGGTGAGTACTCGCGCATCACGGGTACCCGGCGCCCATGGAGACCCGGATGACAGGACCGGCGCTGCCGGAGAGCAGGGGCCGGGTTTCGGCTGCGGTCCTGGAGTACCTGCGGGGGAAGGGGGCACTGCCGGACGGCCGGGAGATCGCCGGGGCCGACCCCTTCGGCGACGATCTCCAGCTCGCCCTCTACCTCTGTTACGAGCTGCACTACCGGGGCTTCGCCGACGTCGACGCCGACCTCGAATGGGACCCGGAGCTGCTGCGGTGCCGGGCGGCCCTGGAGTGGCCGTTCCTCGAAACCCTGCGCGACCGGGCGACGCGGCACACCAGCGCCCAGGAGGCGCTGGACGAGCTGCTGGTGGAACCGGCCGGCGGGGACGGAGACGGGAACGGAGGCGGTGTCGGTGACTTTCTGCAGGACGAGGGCGAGCTGTGGCAGGTGCGTGAGTACGCGGCGCAGCGCTCGCTGTACCACCTGAAGGAGGCCGACCCGCACGCCTGGGTGCTGCCCCGGTTGTGGGGGCGGGCGAAGGCGGGGATGGCCGCGGTGGAGTTCGACGAGTTCGGCGGGGGCCGGGCCGACCGGGTGCACGCGCGCCTCTTCGCCGACCTCATGACCGACCTGGGGCTCGACCCGGCCTACGGCCGCTATGTGGACGCCGCCGGTGCCGAGGCCCTCGCCCTGGTGAACCTGATGTCGCTCCTCGGCCTGCACCGCTCCCTGCGCGGCGCTCTCGTGGGCCACTTCGCGACGGTCGAGATCACCTCCTCCCCCGGCTCCCGACGGCTCGCCCGCGCGATGCGGCGGACCGGTGCGGGCGCCGCCGCCGAGCACTTCTACGACGAGCACGTCGAGGCCGACGCCGTGCACGAGCAGGTCGTACGGCGGGAGGTCGTCGCCGGTCTGCTGGAGGAGGAGCCGCAACTGGACGCCGACGTGGCCTTCGGTGTCGATGCCACCAACCATCTGGAGGACGCCCTCGCCGACCGTCTCCTCGGAGCGTGGCGAGCGGGCCGGTCGTCGCTCCGCACGCCCGTCTGACCGGCTCAGGTGCTCAGACACTCACGTGCTTCGGACGCTCAGTGACCCGACAGCTCATCGCTCTCTCGCTCTGGAGGCCAATCCCCCGTGATCCCGCTTTCGCTGCCCGTGTCGCTGCCCGGCGTCTACGCCCCTCAGGACGACACCGAACTCCTGGTCCACGCCCTGCGGCGGGAGCCTCTCGCCCCGCACGCCGTCGTGCTCGACGTCGGTACGGGGACCGGGGCCGTCGCGCTGGCCGCGGCACGGCGGGGTGCGCGGGTCACCGCCGTCGACATCTCCTGGCGGGCCGTCCTCAACGCCAAGGTCAACGCCGTACTGGCGGGGCTGCCCATGACGGTCGTACGGGGGAACCTGCTGGCCCCGGTGTCCGGGCGGTCCTTCGATCTCATCGTGTCCAACCCGCCGTACGTGCCGGGTCCGGGCGTCGACGGGTTCGACTCCGTACGAGGGGACGCGCGGGCCTGGGACGGCGGGTGGGACGGGCGGCTGGTGCTGGACCGGATCTGCCGGGACTCGCCGTCCCTGCTGCGGCCCGGCGGGGTGCTGCTGCTGGTCCAGTCGGCCCTGAGCGACGCGGAGCGGACGCTGGCGCAGTTGCGGGCGGAGGGGCTGCGGGCCGACGTCGTGGACCACCGCCGGGTCGCGTTCGGGCCCGTGCTGCGGTCGCGGAGCGCATGGCTGCGCGACCGCGGGCTGCTGGGAGAGCCGTCCGACGGGGACGGCGGCGACGACGAGAAGGAAGAGCTGGTGATCATCCGTGCCGAACGTCCCCGCTGAACGCCGCCGTCTCACCGTGCAACGCCCTGGCCCGCTGCTGGTCGAGGGGCCGGTCGACGTCACGTTGGAGGACGGTACGACCGTGTCGTCGGACCGCTTCTGCGTGGCCCTGTGCACCTGTCGCCGCAGCCGCATCTACCCGTGGTGCGACACCAGCCACCGCCGGCGGGCCGCGGCCGACGCACGACGGCAGCCCGATGCCGACGACCCCCGCCACGCTCAGCAGCCGCCCACCTGAAGGGATTCCGGAGCCATGCCGCAGCAGAAGCAGCCCATGCAGCCCAAGCACGAGTCGTACTGGATCGAGAGCGCGCCGCAGGAGGGCGCGTACCCGCCGCTGGACGGGGAGCTGATCGTCGACGTGGCGGTGGTCGGGGCGGGGATCGCCGGGATCAGCACCGCGTGGGAGCTGGCGCGGCGGGGCAAGCGCGTGGCGCTGCTGGAGGCGGACCGGGTCGCCTCGGGGGTCACCGGGCACACGACGGCCAAGGTGAGCGCGCTGCACACGATGATCTACGACCGGCTGCGGCGGACCCGGGGCGCCGAGGCCGCGGCGCTGTACGCGCGGTCGCAGACGGAGGCGATCCGGCATGCCGCCGCGACGGTGAAGGAGCTGGAGATCGCGTGCGACTGGGAGGACACGGCGGCCTACACGTACGCCGAGGACGAGGGGCGTGTCGCGGAGCTGCGGGCCGAGGCGGAGGCGGCGCGGGAGGCCGGGCTGCCCGCCGAGTTCGTGACGGAGACGGGGCTGCCGTTCCCGGTGGCGGGGGCGGTGCGGGTGGAGGAGCAGGCACAGTTCCATCCCCGTAAGTACCTGCTGGCCCTGGTCGGGGATCTGGTGCGGCAGGGCGCGTCGGTCCATGAGGGGACCCGGGTGGTGCGGCTCAAGGAGGGTTCGCCGTGCCGGCTGACGACCGAGGCGGGGTACACGGTGACCGCCGGGGACGTCGTGGTCGCCACGCACTACCCCGTGTTCGACCGGGCGATGCTCTTCACCCGGCTCTCCCCGCGCCGCGAACTCGTCCTCACCGCCCCGATTCCCGCCGAGGCCGACCCGCACGGCACGTACATCACCCAGGAGCAGCGCACCCGCTCGGTGCGCACCGCCCCGTACGGCGACGGGCGGCGGCTGCTGATCCTCACAGGGGAGCACTTCACGCCGGGCACCGCCGACGTCGACGAGCGGTTCGCCCTCCTCGGGGACTGGGCCGTCGACCGCTTCGGGCCGCTCGACTTCACCCACCGCTGGGCCACGCAGGACAACGACTCCACGGACTCCGTACCGCTGGTGGGCCCCTTCCACGCGGGCAGCCGGCACAGCTGGGTGGCGACCGGGTTCGGCGGCTGGGGCATGAGCGGCGGCATCATGGCCGGGCGGCTGCTGGCCGAGCAGATCACCGGGCACAAGGCGCCGTGGAGCGACCTGTACGACCCGCGCCGGGTGCTCAGCGCGGTGCGGGAGGCGCCGAGCTTCCTCAAGCACCAGGCCCAGGTCGCCCGCCACTTCGTCGGCGACCGGCTGAGCCCGCCCGGCGACACCTCCGTCGAGTCCATCGCTCCCGGGGACGGCGCGGTCGTCCGGCTCTACGGGCACCACTGCGCGGTCCACCGCGACGACGACGGCGTGATCCACGCCGTCTCCGCCCGCTGCACGCACATGGGCTGCCTGGTCGGCTTCAACCGCGCGGAACGCACCTGGGAGTGCCCCTGCCATGGCTCCCGCTTCGACCCGGAGGGGAACATCGTCCAGGGGCCGGCGACGAAGCCGCTGGAGAGGCGGGACATTTGAGGGTGCGGGATGGCCGGGTGACGTTCTCGGGTGCGGGTGCGCGGGTGGCTGGTCGCGCCCACGCGGCGGAGCCGCATATCGACACAGTCCCGCGCCCCTGAGAAGCTGGGCTGCGCCCCTGCTTCTCGCCGCCCGACCGTAGAACCTCCGGCCCACACCCGCGTCCCAGAGGGGCGCGGGGAACTGCGCGAGAAGCCCCACTCACCCGCAGCCGACAACGACGTGTACGGTCCGAAGGCATGAAACTCGCGTTCTCCACCCTCGGTGTCCCCGGCCTCCCCCTCCCCGACGTCATCCACCTGGCCGTCACCCACGGCTACCACGGTGTCGAGTTGCGCGCCCACCCCGAGGAGCCGGTGCACCCGGGGATCGGGGCCGGCGAACGGGCCGACGTGGCCGCCGAGTTCAAGGCGGCCGGTGTCGAGATCCTCGGCCTCGCGGGGTACGCACGGGTCGCGGCGCCGGGCGAGGACGGCCCCGTACTGGACGAGATCCGCGAACTGCTCGACCTCGCCCGGGACCTGGGCGCCCCCTTCGTCCGCGTCTTCCCCGGCGGCGACCTGGCCGGCGGCCAGAGCGCGGAGGAGGCCGACGCGATCGCGGCCCGGCGGCTCGGCACGGCGGCGGAGGACGCGGCCGACCGGGGCGTACGCGTCCTGCTGGAGACCCACGACTCGCACCGCACGGGCGCCGACGCGATCCGTGTGCTCGGCCCGGTCGGCCATGGCAGCGTCGGCTCGCTCTGGGACGTGATGCACACCTGGCTCGGCGGCGAACAGCCCGCCGAGTCCTACGCCGCCCTCTCCCCCTTCCTCGGCTACGTCCAGGTCAAGGACATCGCCTCCCCCGACGACACCACCCCGCTCCCCCTCGGCGCGGGCGTCCTCCCGCTCGCCGAGTGCGTCGAGCTCCTCTCCCGCAAGGAGTGGGACGGCTGGCTCTGCTGGGAGTACGAGAAGCGGTGGTACGAGGAGGCCGCGCCGCTGCCGGAGCTGCTCGCGGCGGGCCGGGAGCACCTCGGACGACTGCTCAACGACGCCGCGTAAAGCCATGGCCTGAGCTTGAAACATCAAGCTCAGGCCGGGTGCGGCGGAGATTTTGGCCGCGAATCGACACGAGTCACCCAAAGCCGATCACCTGCCGAGCGAATACCAAGCAGATACCGACAGTAACTCTTGGAAAACGGAGCGCTCCGGCCTTCCTTACACCAGACTTACCTCCCGCACCCGCCACTCAACTGGCCATGCAACGGGGGTAATTCGCATATGCAGGGCACGGTCGACGGTTTCAGCTACGGCGCGGTCACCCCGGTGGCCGCCTACATCATGGCCTGCCTCGGCGCGGCGCTCGGACTGCGCTGCGTCGTCAGGTCGGTCTACAACGAGCGGTCCTGGAAGCCGGGTTGGCTCGCCTTAGGCGCGGCTTCCATAGGCTGCGGCATCTGGACGATGCACTTCATCGCGATGCTCGGCTTCCGGGTGAAGGAGAGCCGGATCCACTACGACGTCGGCCTGACCGTGCTCAGCCTGGTCGTGGCCGTCACCGTCGTCGGCGTCGGGGTATTCGCCGTCGGCTATCGCGGCGTCAGCACGGCCACCCTGTGCTCGGCGGGGTGCGTCACGGGGCTCGGCGTGGCCGCCATGCACTATCTGGGCATGGCCGCCATCCAGTTGAACGGCTACATCCAGTACGACATCCCCGTCGTCGCCCTCTCCGTCGGCATCGCCATCGTCGCCGCGACCGCCGCGCTCTGGGCGGCCGTGTCGATCCAGGGCTTCCTCACCAGCCTGGGCGCCAGCCTGGTCATGGGAGTCGCCGTCTCCGGCATGCACTACACCGGGATGGCCGCGGTCGGGGTGCACCTCCACGGCACCACCGGCGGCACGATCACCGGCGAGTCGCCCATGTCCATCCTCCTGCCGATGCTCATCGGGCCTGTCCTCTTCCTGCTGCTGGCCGGGGTGGTCGTCATGTTCGACCCGATGCTGGTGCTGGGCGACGGGGACTGGAACAAGTCGGCTGTCCGGCGACGCGCCCCCGAGGAACCGCGCCGGCCCTGGCAGGCCGACCGCCCCGACGTACCGCTGGAGCACCCGGACGACTCCACCGGCTCCCTCTTCGAGCCCGTGCCCGGCCGGTCCCACCGACAGCCCCAGGACACCGGACGCCGCATCCAGCAGTGGTGAGCCCTCAGCCGGCGAACCCACCCGCGTCGCGCGGCTCCGGCAGGAGGCGCGGCTCGACGCGTTCCTCCGTCGCCGTGTCGCCGTCCCGCCGTACGACGTACGCCCCCTTGCCCGGCACCTCCGCGACGGCCTCCACCAACCGCGTCCCGCGGTAGACGAGGCCGACCCCGTCGTCCGTGCAGTGGGTCTCCGGCAGGGTCCCGTCGGCGACGAGGCGGTGCACCAGGGGCCGCCGCCCCGCGTCGCTGTCGTAGTGGACGCCGTTGCCGTACGGGAGGTACGCCAACGCGTCGGTGACGGGGCGGAGCCGGGGGCCGAAGGAGTCGGTCGTGCCGCCCCGGAACCAGCAGATGGAGCCCGCGCTGACGCCGCTGAGGACGACACCGGACTCCCAGGCGCGCCGGAACGTGGCGTCGAGGCCGTGAACGCGCCACACGGCGAGCAGGTTGGCGACCGAGCCGCCCATGACCCAGACGACGTCCTGTTCGAGGACGGCCGCCTCGATGTCCTCGATGTTCGGCATGGGAAAGAGGGCGAGCGGCGTCAGGTCGAAGCCGGCGACCCGCGCCGCCTCGCCCATACGCGCGGTCATGTGCTCGGAGTCGCCGACCGCCGTACCGACGTACATGACCTTCGGGCGCCGGCCGTTCACCCCCGACAGCTCCACCGCGTGGTGCACGAGCGAGTGGAAGGTCACCCGGGTGCGGTCACCGAGACGGTGACCGCCCGAGGTGGCGACGATGGTGGGCTCGGAGGCGGTCATGGCGGGAGGCTAGCGGAAGCCGCGCGAACACCTCGTGGAAGCCCGCCTTGGAGGTGACCGACGCGTTCCGGCTCGGGGGTTGCGGGTTCGTCGGCGGGTGCGGGTGGTTCGTCGTTGCTCGCGCAGTTCCCCGCGCCCCTGAGGGCCCCGGGCGCGACCCATGCTTTTCAGGGGCGCGGGGAACTGCGCGACCAGCCCCCACTCAGCCGCACCCGCCGACGGACCCTCACCCCCCCCCACCACCTCCCGCGACCCTCCCGTCCCGCCCGTTCCAAGTTCCGAAAATCGCCCGTCCGACGGGAACCCGAACCCACCCCACCCCGTCCAACCGCCATGCTGCCGGACGAGTCTCCGCAGCGCGGACGTCGGCTTCGCCGCTGGCTGCGATCGCTGACCAACCCTCTCCTCCGCCTGCGGCCGGCAGCACGCCGTCACCGGCGCGCCCCCCTCCGACAGCGCCGGTGACGGCCCCTTGGAAGCGGCCCGCCGTGCGTTCCCTTGACCGGAAGAAACTTCCCGGATATTCGTGACACCTTGGAAGTTTCCTTCAGCGGCTCCCTCCGGAAGGAGCGCACGTGCCCTCCAGACGTACCGTTCTCGCCGCCACGGCCGGCGTCACCGCGGCCCTCGGCCTCGGCACCGACGCACAGGCCGGCAGCACCGACGACAAGAGGCTTCGCACTCTCGTCTCCCGTATGACGCTCGAGGAGAAGGTCGGGCAGCTCTTCGTGATGCGGGTCTACGGGCACTCGGCGACCGCGCCCGACCAGGCCGACATCGACGCCAACCTCCAGGAGCTCGGCGTCCGGACGGCCGCCGAGCTGCTGGCGAAGTACCGGGTCGGCGGGATCATCTACTTCTCCTGGGCGCACAACACCCGCGACCCGCACCAGATCGCCGCCCTGTCGAACGGCATCCAGCGCGCCTCCCTCGGCCTTCCGCGCGGCCTGCCCGTCCTCATCTCCACCGACCAGGAACACGGCATCGTGGCCCGGGTCGGCGAGCCCGCCACGCTGCTGCCGGGTGCGATGGCCCTCGGCGCGGGCGGTTCGCGCGCCGACGCCCGCGAGGCCGGGCGCATCGGGGGTGCCGAGCTGCGGGCCCTCGGCATCCGGCAGGACTACGCCCCCGTCGCCGACGTGAACGTCAACCCGGCCAACCCGGTCATCGGCGTACGCTCCTTCGGCGCCGACCCGAAGGCCGTCGCGGGGCTGGTCGCCGCGCAGGTGAAGGGGTATCAGGGTGCCGGGGTCGCGGCGACCGCCAAGCACTTCCCGGGGCACGGGGACACGGCCGTCGACAGTCACTACGGCTTCCCGGTCATCGAGCACACCCGGGAGCAGTGGACGACGCTGGACGCCCCGCCGTTCCTGGCCGCGATCCGCGCCGGGATCGACTCGATCATGACCGCGCACATCATGGTCCCCGCCCTGGACCCCTCCGGCGACCCGGCCACCCTCTCCCGCCCGATCCTCACCGGCATCCTGCGCGAACGACTCGGCTACGACGGGGTGGTCGTCACCGACTCGCTCGGCATGCAGGGCGTCCGGGAGAAGTACGGCGACGACCAGGTGCCGGTGCTGGCACTGAAGGCCGGCGTCGACCAGCTCCTCAACCCGCCCTCGATCGACGTGGCGTGGAACGCCGTGCTCGCCGCCGTACGCGCCGGGGAGCTGACCGAGGCGCGGCTCGACGCGTCGATCCTGCGGATCCTGCGGCTCAAGGCGAGGCTCGGGCTGTTCGAGCCGCCGTATGTGAGCGAGGCGGGCGTCGACCGGGTGGTGGGGACCGCGCGGCACCTCGACGCCGCCGACCGGATCGCCGAGCGGACCACGACGCTCCTGGTCAACGAGGGCCCGCTGCTGCCGCTGTCCCGGCGTACGCACGAGAACGTGCTGGTGGTGGGCGCCGATCCGGCGTCCCCGTCGGGCACCACGGGCCCGCCGACGGCCGTCCTCGCCGCCGAGCTCACCTCCCTCGGCTTCACGACGACCCGCCTGTCGACCGGTACGGCGCCCTCGCAGACCGTCATCGACCAGGCCGCGGCGGCGGCTGTGGGCAAGGACGCGGTGGTGGTCGCCACGTACAACGTCACCGCCCAGCAGAAGGCGCTGGTGAACCGGCTCCTCACCACCGGGGTCCCCGTCATCGCCCTCGCGGTCCGCAATCCGTACGACGTGGCCCAACTGACCGGGGTGAAGGGCTACTTGGCGTCGTACTCCTGGACGGACGTCGAGGTGCGGGCGGCGGCGCGGGTGCTGGCCGGGCGGGTGGCGCCGCGCGGGAAGCTGCCGGTGCCGGTGCAGCGGGCCGACGACCCGGCGCGGGTGCTGTACCCGATCGGACACGGGCTGACGTACTAGACCTACGACGCACACCCGGCGTAACCCCGCCGACTGACGCAAAGCGCACGGTACGCCTGGCGTGGCCCTCCCGAGCGGGTCACGCTGGACGTGGGGAGATCGGGGGGTGGGCCGTGCGAGGGGTGTCCGCGGGGCTTGTGTGGGCGAGCGTGACCGTGGCGGTCGCCCTGCTGTCGGGGTGTCAGGCCTGGACGGGCGGGGTGGGTGAGGAGCCCGAGGAGCGGCCGAGTACGACCGCGCCGGCCCGGCCGTCCGAGTACGGGACGGTGTTCCTCGGGGTCGACGAGTGCAGCTCGTTCGGGACGACCAGCTTCACCGAGGTGCCCTGCGCGGGCGAGCGCGCCGCCGCCCGGGTCGTGGCGCGGCACGACGGCCGGGTGGGCCAGGGGCCGCTCTGTCCGCCGACCACCGACTTCGTCCTGCACATCAGCGAGTCCCGGCCCTCCTACGGCGAGTCCGGCGAGTCCACCGAGTCCACCGAGGACGAGGACGGCGACGGCTCCGTACCGCAGGGCTACGCCTGTATGCGCAAGCTCCAGCCGCCGCACCCGGGCGACCCCGGCGGCGGAGGCGGTCCCCGCACCATCGTCGGCGACTGCGTGTACAGCGCCGGGCGGGGCGAGGTCCGCGAGACCGCCTGCGACGGCAGGGGCAGGCACGCCCCGGAGTACGAGGTGACGACGGCCGTCGGCACCAGGGCGCAGTGCCCGGCCACCACGGATCTGTATGTGCAGTTGGGCGGGGCCAGGCCGGTGGGGTGCGCGGTGCCCGTCTGAATTCCGCGTCCCCCTTGGCGAATCGCGTCGTGAATCCCTCCGTACACCGTGATCTCGGATCGATATCATCCGCTTACGGACCGTAGGACGACGGTGAACGGTGGGGGGACCATGGCCCAGGATCCTCAGGGCGCTCCTGGTACGGAGGAGTTGCCGGAGATTCCCGGTTACCGCATCGACTCGTTGCTCGGCTCCGGTGGGATGGGCCGCGTCTTTCTCGGTACGTCGCCCTCGGGCCGCCAGGTCGCCGTGAAGGTGATCCGCGGCAACCTCGCCCACCAGCCCGACTTCCGGCGCCGTTTCCGGCGCGAGGTGACCGCCGCCCGGCAGGTCAGCGGCGCCTTCACCGCGCCCGTGGTGGACGCCGACCCGGACGCCGACCCGCCCTGGATGGCGACCCTCTATGTGCCCGGGGAGCCGCTGGACCAGCGCATCAAGCGGGGGCCCGTCCTGGGCGCCGAGGAGCTGTACCGGCTCGCCACCGGCCTCGCCGAGGCGCTGCGCGACATCCACCGCGCCGGCATAGTGCACCGCGACCTCAAGCCGGCCAACGTCCTGCTCGCCGCCGACGGCCCCCGGGTCATCGACTTCGGCATCGTGCGCGCCGCCGACACCGACATGCCCACGGGCACGGGGATCACGGTGGGCACCCCGCCGTTCATGTCGCCGGAGCAGATCCGCGCCCAGAAGGACGTCGGGCCGCGCAGCGACATCTTCGCGCTGGGCTCGGTGCTGACGTACGCGGCGAGCGGCCATGTGCCGTTCGACGCCACGGACGTGTACGCGGTGGCGTACCAGCTGGTCCACGAGCCCCCCGATCTGGAGGGGGTGCCGGACTGGCTGCTGCCGGTGGTCGAGAGCTGTCTGGCCAAGGAGCCGGCCGAGCGCCCGGACGCGGACGAGCTGCTCGCCCTGCTGCGGAGCACGACCTACCCGGCCGGCCCCGGCTCCCCGGACACCTTCGTGCTGCGCTCACCGGCACCCGGCTCCCAGGCGCCGCCCGTGAGCGCGGGCGCGGGCTCCGCCGCCACTCCGCCGCCCCGGCGGCGCCGGCGGCTCGTCCTCGCCGTGGCGGCGGTGGTGGCCGTCGCCACACTGTCGGGCGGACTGCTGTACGGGCTGCGCGGCGGCGAGGACGGCGCCGGGGACGGCTCGGATTCCGCCGGGAGTCCGAGCGGGAGGCCCGGCCGGACCGCGCGGGCCGTCACCCAGCCGGAGGGGTCCGCCCCGTACACGAGCACACAGTCCGGCTCGGGCGGCTTCACGTTCACGTACCACGACAGCCCCGAGCGCCGCCCGGACGGCTGGCGGCGCTGGCAGTACAACCTCCAGAACAGCGACTGCGTGTACGCCCGGTCGTCCCTGGTGTGCGTCGGCGACCGGACGGTCCGGATCGACGCCGCGACCGGCGAGGAGCTGTGGCGGACGGACGAGGCCTCGTCGTACGGCCAGAACACCCCGGTCGTCGTCGGCGACACCGCGGTCGTCAACATCGGCGACCGCCTCATCGGTCTCTCGCTCGCCGATGGCACGGTGAAGTGGCGTCACGCGATGGCGTTGCTCACGCAGCGGCTCATGGGCGACGGCGAACGGGTGTACGCGGTCGACCACGACGCCCTGGTGCTGGCCGTCGACGCGCGCACGGGCCGGGAGAGCTGGACGCTGTCGGCGCGGAGCCCCGGGGGCGGCAGGGGGCAGCCGCCCGCGCTCCGGGTCGTCGGCGACCGGCTGTACGTGTTCACCGGCGTCACCGACTCCGACCCCGGCGAGGGCTTCGTCACGGTCGTCGACACCGGCAGCGGTGAGAAGGTCGCCGGTTTCGAGCTGTCCGCGCCGTGCGAACCCGGCAGCCAGGCGCTGCTCGAGGAGGACGGCGCGACCCGGCTGTACTGCATCGTGCTGAACGACGAGAGCGCGGAGAGCACCCTGTTGAGCCAGGAGCTCGCGCCCGGCGCCAAGGGGGTGCGCACCGAGGTCGACGCGACGCTGGGCGGAGGCCAGAGCGGGGCGCCCGAGCTGTCGGTGACCCCGGGCCGGGTGCTGTTCGTCTCCCCCACCCAGACGGGCGGCGAACTGGTCGCCGTGGACACGGACCGGCAAACCGAGCTGTGGCGCAGCCCCATGCCCGGCCTGGGCCCGGCCGACGCACCGCCCGTCCAGGCCGGCGACCGCGTCTATGTCGCCAACACCCGTGATGTCGCCGTCTTCGAGCCCCGCACGGGCGAGTTGCTCTACCAGCACAGCCTGCCGAGCATCAAGGACGCCAGCGGTGTGGAGTCGGGCCTGGACACCGAGCCGATGGTGGCGGGCGGCATCGTCTACGTCCCGTCGACCCGGGTGGGCTGGATGGCGCTGGACACCGAGGAGCAGTGAGCCCCGGCCCCGCTCTGCGGCGGAACCGGGGCTCGAATCACTTACTGTCGCTGCGAGTTACGGCCTGAGCGTGAGCTCCCGCTCGACGTCACGCTTGTCGATCTTGGAGTCGAACTTCGCCAGCGGCTTCGCCTTGCTCGGGTCCTCCTCGACGGCGGCCGGGACGACACCCGCCCACTCCAAAATCCGGGCCGTGGCCAGGTCCTTCTGCGACTCGACGAGACCGGCGACGTTGGCACCGTGGTTGGCGCCGGGGGCCGTGAAGACGTACGAGTCACGGGCCTTCTTGCCCAGGTGGAAGGGCTCGGCGCCCCACGGGTCGTTCTGCCCGTACACGAAGAGCATCTGCTTGGCGTTGTTCCGGACCCAGGTGTCGACGTCCCGCATCGCGTACGGCTGGAACCGCATGTCGATGTCACGCGGGACGAAGTTCCGGGGCGGCTGGTAGCCGTAGCGGATGTACTTCTTCTCGATGTGCGGGAACTTGATCGTGGGCGCGCCCAGCTGCGTACCGGCCTGGTAGTAGTACGGCGTGTACGGCGTCAGGCCCTGGTCGGTGTACGAGGAGAAGCCGCCGATCGTGTCGATGGACGTCCAGATCTCGTCGTCCGTGGCCTTCTTGGCGTCCTTCGGGATGACGTCGCTGTCGCAGTCGGCGAGCAGGCTGTACTGCCAGAAGCCCCACACGTAGTCGAGGACGACGGCCTCGTACGCCTTGTCCAGGCTGCCGACCGTGTTGAAGGTGAAGCCCTCGGCGGCGGCGAACTCCGCGTACTTCTTCTTCAGCGGCTCACGGCGCACCAGCGCCTCGCGCTGCACGGCGTTCAGCCGGTCGCGGCACTCCTTGGTGCCGACGTTCGCGAAGAACCGGTCGTACGCCGAGTCCTCCTTGTTGACGACGTCGTTGGGGGCGACGTACGCGACGACGCCGTCCATGTCCTTCGGGTAGAAGCGCTCGTAGTAGGTGGCGGTCATACCGCCCTTGGACCCACCCGTGGAGATCCACTTCTTGCCGTAGACCTTCTTCAGCGCCCTGAAGATGCGGTGCTGGTCGCTGGCGGCCTGCCAGATGTCGAGCTTGGACCAGTCGGCCGGGTCGGGGCGGGACGGGGTGAAGAAGCGGTACTCCATGGAGACCTGGTTGCCGTCCACGATCTGCGTCGGCTCACTGCGGCGGGGGGCCGTGTTGACGCCGTAGCCGCTGGTGAAGAAGACCGTCGGGCGGTTGGTGTCCTTGTGCAGCACGGTGATCCGCTGCTGGAACGTGCCCTTGGAAGGGCGCCGGTGGTCGACCGGCTGGGTGTAGTTGAGGACGAAGAAGCGGTAACCGGGGTACGGCTTCTCCTCGATCAGGCTCATGCCCGGTACCGCGAGCAGTCGGTCCTTGATGTCACCGGTGTCCGGCTCGGCAGCGGTGGCCGCCCCCGCCGTGCTCAACGTGCCTATGAGCACCACGAGCGACAGCACCCATCGGAGTGCTTTGCGCATGCTTCTCTCCCCTGTGCAGCGGCTGTGCGCCGGAAGCTATCGGAGCGACCGCCGGGGCACCAGGGAGGAAAGGGGCCAACTGGACTGCTTTCAGACGGAGATGGGAAAGGTAGGGAAAACCCTCAGCGCAGGATCCAGCCGGAGTCGTACGTCCGCGAGCCGACCCGGGCGTGGATCCACACACCGCGTTTGCCCGCGTGCACGGTCACCGGCCCGGTGGGGTGGGTCTTGTTCCTGCCCCACCGCCCGCCCCACGGGCGCATCTGGACGTACGCCCTGCGGGCCTTCCCCTTCCCGGCCTTCTTCGGCACGAGCACGGCACACACGTACCGGGGGCCCTTGCGGTGGACCCTGATGGTCCCGGCGTCGAACGTCAGCGTCCGCACCTTGCGCCCCGGACAGGACGGGGCGCCGGCCGCCTCCGCGCTCCCCACCGGACCGGTCAGCGCCAGCAGTCCGGCCATCGTCAGCACGGCCAGCACGAGCGCCGCCGGCCGACGTCCCCCACGCCTGCTCACTGTTGTCCCTCCCGCCACACGACCGTACTGATGTACGGACGCGGGACCCCCCTCGAACGGTTGCGCGTGCGGGTCGACTCGCTGCTACGGCTTCAGCGCCGGCTCGCCCACGAAGGTCCGCCACAGCTGCGCGTACCGGCCGTCCCGGGCCAGCAGTTCGTCGTGGGTGCCGTCCTCCGCCACCCGGCCGTCGGCCATGACGACGACGCGGTCGGCGCGGGCGGCGGTGGTGAGGCGGTGCGCGACGACGAGGGTCGTACGGCGGACGGCGAGGCGGTCGGTGGCGTGGTTGACCTGGGCCTCCGTCGCCAGGTCCAGGGCGGCTGTCGCCTCGTCGAGGAGCAGGATGTCGGGGCTGACCAGCTCCGCGCGCGCCAGGGCGATCAGCTGGCGCTGGCCGGCGGAGAGGTTGCGGCCCCGCTCGGCGACCTCGTGGAGGTAGCCGCCGTCGAGGGTGGCGATCATGTCGTGGGCGCCGACGGCGCGGGCGGCGGCCTCCACCTCGGCGTCCGTGGCGTCGGGGCGGCCGTAGGCGATGGCGTCCCGGATCGTGCCCTGGAAGAGGTACGCCTCCTGCGGGACGACGCCCAGGCGGTGGCGGTACGAGGTGAGGTCGAGGTCGCGCAGATCGGTGCCGTCGACGGTGACCCGGCCGCCGGTGGGGTCGTAGAAGCGGGCGACGAGCTTGACGAGGGTCGACTTGCCGGCGCCGGTCTCACCGACGAAGGCGACGGTCTGCCCGGCCGGGATGGACAGCGCCACACCGCTGAGGGCCTCCTCATCGTCCCCGTACGCGAAGTCCACGTCCTCGAAGGTGATGTCACCGCGCAGCGAGAGCACCTCCAGCGGCTCGTCGGCGGACTTCGTCGACGTCGGCTCCTGGAGGAGTTCCTGGATGCGGCCCAGGGAGACGGTGGCCTGCTGGTAGCCGTCGAAGACCTGCGAGAGCTGCTGGACGGGGGCGAAGAAGAGGTCGATGTAGAGGAGGTAGGCGACCAGGGCGCCGGTGGTGAGGGTGCCCGCGTCGACGCGGTGGGCGCCGACGATCAGGACCGCCGCCGCCGCTGCCGAGGACAGGAACTGCACGAACGGGAAGTAGAGCGAGATCAGCCACTGGCCGTGGACGCGGGCTTTGCGGTAGCTGTCGCTGCCGGCCGCGAACCGCTCGCCGCCGTCGCGCTCACGCCGGAACGCCTGCACGATCCGCAGCCCGGCCACCGACTCCTGGAGGTCCGCGTTGACCACGGACACCCGCTCACGGGCCAGCTCGTACGCCTTCACACTCGCCCGGCGGAAGAAGACCGTGCAGACGATCAGCGGCGGGAGCGTCGCGAAGACGACGAGAGCGAGCTGTACGTCGATCACGACCAGCGCGACCATGATGCCGAAGAAGGTGACGACGGAGACGAAGGCCGTGACCAGACCGGTCTGCAGGAACGTCGAGAGGGCGTCGACGTCGGTCGTCATCCGGGTCATGATCCGGCCCGTCAACTCCCGCTCGTAGTAGTCGAGTCCGAGGCGCTGGAGCTGGGCGAAGATCTTCAGGCGCAGGGAGTACAGGACGCGTTCGCCGGTACGGCCGGTCATGCGCATCTCGCCGATCTGGGCCGCCCATTGCGCGACGACCGCGAGCAGCCCCAGCAGCGACGCGGCCCAGACCGCGCCCAGGGCCGCCTGCGAGACACCCTCGTCGATGCCGTGCCGGATCAGCACCGGCAGCAGCAGACCCATGCCCGCGTCGACGGCGACCAGGGCCAGGCTGATCAGGAGGGGCCGGCCGAAGCCCCCCAGCAGCCGCTTCAGGCCGTACGACTCCTCCGGCTCTACCGCGCGCGCCTCGTCGATGCCGGGGGTGTCGGTCGCCGGGGGCAACGCCTCGACCTGGGCGAGGAGTTCGGGCGTGGCGGGGGTGCCGTCGAAGGCGGTGTCGCGTGGCTCCCGGTCGCCGGTCCACAGGCGGGGCGTGATGCCGCGCTCGGCGTCGAACTCGGCGTCCAGCTCGTCTCGTATCGAGTCGCGTGCGGGGCTGTCGTCGTCCTTGGTCAGGGAGGCCGGCGGGTTGTGGCCGGGCGAGACGCCGCCCAGTTCGTCGGGGTCGGTGAGCAGACGGCGGTAGAGGGCGGAGCGCCGCTCCAGCTCCTCGTGGGTGCCGAGGTCGGCGAGGCGGCCCTCGTCGAGGACGGCGATGCGGTCGGCGAGGTTGAGGGTGGAGCGGCGGTGGGCGATGAGGAGGGTCGTGCGGCCCTCCATGACGTGGGTCAGCGCCTCGTGGATCTCGTGCTCCACGCGGGCGTCCACCGCCGAGGTCGCGTCGTCGAGGACGAGGAGGCGCGGGTCGGTGAGGATCGCGCGGGCCAGGGCGATGCGCTGGCGCTGGCCGCCGGAGAGGGTGAGGCCGTGTTCGCCGACCTTGGTGGCGTAGCCGTCGGGCAGCTCGGCGATGAAACGGTCCGCCTGGGCGGCGCGGGCGGCGGTCTCGATCTGCTCGTCGGTGGCGTCCGGGCGGCCGTACGCGATGTTGTTGCGGACCGTGTCGGAGAAGAGGAACGAGTCCTCCGGGACGAGGCCGATCGCGGCCCGGAGCGAGTCGAAGGTCAGCTCGCGGACGTCGTGGCCGCCGATGAGGACGGCGCCGCGCGTCACGTCGTAGAAGCGCGGGAGGAGGAGCGAGACGGTCGACTTGCCGGAGCCGGAGGAGCCGACGACGGCGAGGGTCTCGCCGGGCCGGATCTCGAAGCTCAGGCCGTCCAGGACAGGGCGCCCGTCCTCGTATCCGAAGGACACGTCGTCGAACTCGACGGTCGCCGGTGCGTCCGCCGGCAGGGTCTTGGTGCCGTCGGTGAGGCTCGGCTCGGTGTCGATCAGCTCCAGGACACGCTCGGTGCCGGCGCGGGCCTGCTGGCCGACGGTGAGGACCAGGGCGAGCATGCGGACGGGGCCGACCAGCTGGGCGAGGTACGTGGAGAACGCGACGAACGTGCCGAGTGTGATGTGGCCCCGGACGGCCAGCCAGCCGCCGAGCGCCAGCATGGCGACCTGGCCGAGCGCGGGGACGGCCTGGAGGGCGGGGGTGTACCGGGAGTTGAACCGGATGGTCCGCAGACGGCCGGCGAAGAGCCTGCGGCCCACTTCCCGCAGCTTCCCGGTCTCCTGCTCCTCCTGTCCGAACCCCTTCACCACGCGTACGCCGCTGACTGCGCCGTCGACGACGCCCGCGACGGCGGCGGCCTGGGCCTGGGCGTACCAGGTGGCGGGGTGCAGCTTGGTGCGGCTGCGCTCGGCGATCCACCACAGCGCGGGGGCGACGGCGAGGGCGACGAGCGTGAGCGGCAGGGACAGCCACGCCATGATCACGAGGGAGATCAGGAACAGCAGGATGTTGCCGATGGTCATCGGCAACATGAAGAGCAGGCCCTGGATCAGCTGCAGGTCACTGGTGGCGCGGCCGACGACCTGGCCGGTGGACAGCTCGTCCTGACGGCGTCCGTCGAGCCGGGTGATCGTCCCGTACATCTCCGTACGGAGGTCGTGCTGGACGTCGAGGGCGAGGCGGCCGCCGTAGTAGCGGCGGATGTAGGTGGAGACGTAGACCAGGAGGGCGGCGCCGATCAGGGCGGCCGCCCAGGGGGCCATGTCCCGGGTCTTGTCCCCGATGACATCGTCGATGATCACCTTGGTGATCAGGGGGACGAGGGCCATCACGGCCATGCCCGCGAGGGAGGAGCCGAGGGCGAGGACCACGTCCTTGGGGTACCGCCAGGCATATGCGGCGAGCCTTCGCGCCCAACCTCGGTCGTCCCCCTGCTGCGCTGCCACGCCGGTGCCCTCCTCGTCGTCGGTTGTCCGGAAGGCACCAACGCGTCGGGAGAGGGATTTCATCCCGCCGTGATCTTTGGGGGCGCCTGTGGGGGGTGAGGGGGCTGTGCGTCCGGCGGGTGCGGGTGGGTGGGGGTTGCTCGCGCAGTTCCCCGCGCCCCTGGAGGGCCCGGGGCTGCGCCCCGGGCCCTCCAGCCTTTTGATCCCCCTCTTGTCAGGCTTCCAGTGCCGCCAGGACCACGGACCTGGCCTCCTCCTGGACCTGGTGGAGGTGGTCGGGGCCGAGGAAGGACTCGCCGTAGATCTTGTAGACGTCCTCGGTGCCGGAGGGGCGCGCCGCGAACCAGGCGTTGGTGGTGGCGACCTTGATGCCGCCGAGGGCGGCGCCGTTGCCGGGGGCCTCGGTGAGGACCGTGGTGACCGGCTCGCCGGCGAGGGTGTCGGCGGTGACCTGGCGCGGGGAGAGCTTGGCGAGCAGGGCCTTCTCCTCGCGGGTGGCCGGGGCGTCGACGCGGGCGTAGGCGGGGGCGCCGAAGCGGTCGGTGAGCCGGGCGTAGTGCTGCGAGGGGGTCTCGCCGGTGACGGCCGTGATCTCGGAGGCGAGCAGGGCCAGGATGATGCCGTCCTTGTCGGTGGTCCACACCGAGCCGTCGCGGCGCAGGAAGGACGCGCCCGCCGACTCCTCGCCGCCGAAGCCGAGCGTGCCGTCGGACAGGCCGTTCACGAACCACTTGAAGCCGACGGGGACCTCGACCAGCGGGCGGCCGACGTCCGCCGCGACCCGGTCGATCATGCTGGACGACACCAGGGTCTTGCCGACGCCGGCCCCGGCGGGCCACTGCTGGCGGTGGGAGAACAGGTACGAGATCGCCACGGCGAGATAGTGGTTGGGGTTCATCAGGCCCGCGTCCGGGGTGACGATGCCGTGCCGGTCGGCGTCGGCGTCGTTGCCGGTGGCGATGTCGAAGCGGTCGCGACGCTCGATGAGGGAGGCCATGGCGTACGGCGAGGAGCAGTCCATACGGATCCTGCCGTCCCAGTCGAGCGTCATGAAGCGCCAGGTGGGGTCGGTGAGCGGGTTCACCACCGTGAGGTCGAGGCCGTGCTGCTCGGCGATACGGCCCCAGTAGGCGACCGAGGCGCCGCCCAGCGGATCGGCGCCGATGCGGACACCGGCGGACCGGATCGCCTCCAGGTCCAGGACGTTCGGCAGGTCGGCCACGTAGGCGCCGAGGAAGTCGTGGCGGCCGGTGCCGGGGGCGGTCAGGGCACGGGCGTAGGGGATGCGCCGTACGTCCTTCATCCCGCCGGTGATGATCTCGTTGGCGCGGTCCTGGATCCAGGAGGTCGCCTCGGAGCCGGCGGGGCCGCCGCTCGGCGGGTTGTACTTGAAGCCGCCGTCGGCGGGCGGGTTGTGCGAGGGGGTGACCACGACTCCGTCGGCGAGGCCGGACGTACGGCCACGGTTGTGGGCGAGGATGGCGTGCGAGACCGCCGGGGTGGGCGTGTAGCCGTCGGCCTGGTCGATGAGGACGGTCACGTCGTTGGCGGCGAGGACCTCCAGCGCCGTGATCCGGGCGGGCTCCGACAGGGCGTGGGTGTCGGCGCCGAGGAAGAGGGGGCCGTCGGTGCCCTGGGCGGCGCGGTACTCGCAGATGGCCTGGCTGGTGGCCGCGATGTGGTCCTCGTTGAACGCCGTCGCCAGGGAGGAGCCGCGGTGTCCCGAGGTACCGAACGCCACCCGCTGCCCCGGTTCGGCCGGGTCGGGGTGCAGCGCGTAGTACGCCGTGACCAGGCGGGCCACATCGACGAGATCATCGGGCCCGGCGACCTGCCCCGCTCGCGCGTTCTGCATTGCCCGTCCTCCGCAAGGATCGACCGTTTGAGTACGGCTCACATTCTCCCCTCCTCCTCCCGCCGGAACGCACGCCGGGGCGGGGAGAGGGAGGACTTGTCCGGGGCGCGGAGCGGGGGCGAAGGCTTCTTGGGTCGCGGGGCGGGGAGAGGGAGGGCTTCTCTGGGGCGCGGAGCGGGGGGCGAGGGCTTCTCTGGGGGCACGGGGCGAGGGCACGCCGGATGCGGGGCGGCGGGAGGGCGGGGTGCGGAGGGACGCGGGGCGGGGGTCGCCCGCTGGGGCGGACCCTAAGGCGGGGCGCGGGGCGAGGCAGGGTGCGCGGGGCGGGAGCGCGCGGAGGGACGCGGGGCGGGGGTCGCGCGCCGGGGCGGACCCTAAGGCGAGACGCGGGACAGGCCTGGGCGTGGGACGCGAGGCGAGACGCGGGGCAGGCCTGGGGGCTGGGAGTAGGGCGGGACGTGGGGCAGGCCTGGGGGCGTGCCGGAGGCGGGACGTGGGGCGGGCCCCCAGGCGAGACACGGGGCAAGACTGGGCGTGGGACGCGAGGCGGGGCTCGCGGCAGGACTGGGCGCGGAGCGGGACGCCGGGCGCACCCAAGGCGCGACCCAAGGCGCGACGCCGGGCGGACCCCAAGGCGAGGCGGGGCTCGCGGCAGGACTGGGCGCGGGGCGGGACGCCGGGCGGGCCCAACGCGCGACGCCGGGCGGGCCCAAGGCGCGACGCCGGGTGGGCCCCACGGCGGGACGCGGGCCGACCACCCCAAGGCGGGGCGCGGGGAGTGCGGGACGGGCTCGGTCGGGGTGGTGGTGCGGAGTTGGAGGCGGGCCGGCGTAGCCGGTCGCCTTTGGGGGCGCGGGGAACTGCGCGATCAGCCACGCACGACCCGCACTCGCCGAACTCCCCGCGTCCCCGAACTCTCCGCGCCCCCGAACTCCCCGCGTCCCCGAACTCTCCGCGCCCCCGAGCTCTCATGCGGTCAGTCCAGTGGCGTCCCGTGGCGCGGACCCATGAAGCCGCGTCACCCCACCCCACCGCGCCGGAAGCCGAGTCCGCCGCCGAAGCGGCGGCGGCGCGGCTCCGGTCCGCATGCCGTCCACGTGACGAGCACCGTGATCAGGACGCCCGCCCACAGCGCGTGGGCGTCCGCCCAGCGCAGGTCGCCCGGCGGTACGAACAGGGCGAAGCGGTGCGGGAGGAGCACACCGGCCCCGATCGGCAGCGCGAGCACGGCGCCCGCCACGGCCGGTCCCGGCGCCCGCGTCCCGCTGAACCGCACCACCGCCCCGGCGAGCGCGAGCGCCAGCCCGGACAGCGCGCCGGCCTCGACCGTCACCGCGCCCGAGGGCAGCGCGGACCAGTGCACGCCGCCCGGATCGCCAGCCAGACCATCAGGACGCCCCGCGCGTCGCAGTGCGCTCCGCCGTACCGTTCGTGCCCGACCACCAGTCCCCGGGCGACGCTCGCGGCGAACTCCAGTTCCCGCTCGCCGCCCCACGCGGTGCTCGACGTCACCTCGCCGGGCACGGCGGGCGAGAGCTCCGACATGCCTGACGGCCCGTCGAGCGCGGCGACCTTCTGCCGTACGGTCAGGGCCCGCGTCGCCTCCGGTCCGCCGGCCAGTGACCGGGCCTTGTCCGTCACCCGGGCCCATTCGTCGACCCAGGGGGTGAACTCGGGGAAGGCGCAGTACGTCGTCGCCCCGCGCCGCTCGCAGTCCTGCACCGCCGCCGGGTCCCGGGTCGCCACCTCCCGTGCCTCGCGCACCGTGTCCGACGGCGCCATGCCCTGGAACGCGACAGCGGCCACGACCCCGCCGAGCGAAGCCACGGCGGTGACCCGCAGGCCCGCGTCCGGCCACCGCTCACCAGGGCCGCCCCGCCGCCGCCAGCCCCGAGAGCGCCAGCAGGTACAGCGCGTGCCATCCGGCGGGCCGCCCCAGCAGGTCGGACGGCAGTGGCCGCCCGCCCCCCGTCACCTCGCAGCGCGTCCACCAGGCGCCGCGACCCGATCCGCCACAGCCAGCCCGCCACGTCACCTTCGCGGCGGTAGCGGGCGGCTCCCCGCCACACGTCGAGGAACGTCTCCTGTACGACGTCGTCGACGAGCACCGGATCGGCGCACCGCCCGCGCAGCCGCAGCACGAGCCACGGCGCGTACTGGCGGTACAGCTCCTCGAAGGCGCGACGGTCCCCGTCCGCGACGGCCCGTAACAGCTCGGCGTCGCCCGGACTCCCCCGGTTCGTTTCGCTCACACCCCCTCATCGGACGAGAGGCCCCCAGCGGTTCACGCGGGCGGCTCCCTCGTCCGCGCGAGCACCTGCGTGTCGCGACAGCGCCGGGTCTGTCAGGCCACCCGGACCCGAAGGCCGTAGAACCGTGTCGTCTGGACCGCGTTCTGGTTGTCGTCGCTGACCAGCAGGACGTTCAGCCGGCCCCCGTGCCGCTGCTGCCCGGTGATGACCATCCCCTCGATGTTGTCGAGCAGCGGGTTCGGCTGCGGCTGCTTGGCGGTGGCGCCGAGGGTCGGGCAGTTCACGAGGTCGGCGAGGAGCGTCTTGCGGACGAGTCGTACGCCGTCGCCGTCCTGCCCGGTGAGGACGTCGACACCGGACGTGTCCGTGGCGCGGCGCGTGTCGGCGACGTACAGCCGCACGGTGTTGCCGACGCCTGCGGTGAACCCGCGCTCCAGCACGAGCAGCCGCCCGCCCGGCAGGCCCGCCACCTCGACGACGCCGAGCCCGGTGTCGGCGCGGTAGCCGTACTGGGTGGAGAGCCGGAAGTCCTTGCCGCCGCCCTGCCGCCGCCAGGTCTGGAAGCGGACGACCCCGGCGCTGTCACCGGAGAGCGCGCCCTCCATCGAGGCGAGCAGGGTGCGCCCGCCGGGCAGGAGGGTGAGCCCCTCGAAGGTCTGGTTGGTGGCGGCCCGCCCGGCCGGGGCGACCTTCAGCGCGTCCGGCACGGGAAGGCTGCCGAGGATCCGGCCCTCCCGGTCGTACCGGCGTATGGACGGCTCCGTCTCGGAGGTGATGAGGCGGGTGCCGTCCCGGTCGACGACCAGGCCTTCCGAGTCGAGCGCGGCGCCGGTCTCCGTGGCGAGCGGGACGACGCCCCTCGGCTGGAGGGTGCGGGGGTCGAGGGAGAAGAGGGAGGACCGGTCGGAGACGGCGAGGAGCGAGCCGTCGCGGTCGACGGCGAGGCCGGAGAAGTTGCCGACGAAGGTGTTCTCGTACGTCGTCTTGTCGAGGGCGTCGGAGTACGCCTCGATCGACACGGACGACGAACAGGCGTCGTTCCGCGCGGAGTCGGCGTGCACCGGCCCGGCGGCGGCGAGGGTGGTGGTGGCCGCCGCCAGGCCGGCGGTGAGGGTGGCGAGGAGCGTTCTCAGAGGCATGGCGTCACGGTAGGACGATGCCGGTGATACGGAGATGGCCTCGCCGTGAACGTCCGGATATCAGCCGCCCGTGGTGCCGGCCGCCTCCGGCACCGGCACGGTCGCTTCCTGCGGCTGGTCGGTGGGCACGTACCGCTGCGTGCTCGCGGACGTCGTGACGGGCACAAGGTCCTTGTGGATGGCCTTGGCGACGCCCTGGATGGTGTTCACGCCGTACTTCATGTCGGGGTTGCCGTGGGTCAGGACGGTGATCGTGTAGTCCCGGCCGCCCCCCTTGAACGTGCCGACGCTGTGCACCCGCCAGCCGTGCGTGGCGCGGGACAGCCACCCGTTCTTGACGTGCACCTTCACGCTGGAGGGCGCCCCGGCCGGGGTGCCCCAGCGCTGCGAGGAGACGACCTGGTTCATCAGCTTGAGGATGTACGCGCGGGAGTTGTCGCTCAGAACGCTGTTCTTCGCGGTGAGCAGCGCGAGCAGTCGCTGCTCGTCCCGGACGGTGATCTGGGTCAGACCCCAGTAGTTGTTCGCGCCCGGCTTGGTCTGGGTCATCTTCGCGGCGGCGAGGAATCCCTTGATCTTCGTCATGCCGAGCTGCTTCCACAGCGTGCTGGTGGAGGCGTTGTCCGACTTGGTGATCATGGCGGTGGCGAGCTTGGTCTCGCGATCGGTGAGATACCGCCCCGTCTTCTTCGCGTCCCACAGCAGCGCCGCGAGCACGGTCACCTTCACGACGCTGGCCGAGTCGTAGGCCGTGTCGCCGCGCAGCGTGCAGGTGGTGTTGGTGACCCGGTCGTACAGCCCGACCGCCACCGTCCCCTTCCGCTTCGCCAGCGCCGCCGTGATGTCCTTCTTCAGCTTCTCGGCGAGCCCGGCCTTCCCCGACGTACAACTGACCGTCGGCCCCGCCGCACCCGCCGCCGGCGCGAACACGCCGGCGGCCGCCGAGACGGCCATCCCCGCCCCGACCCCCGCGGCGAGCACACGTGTCCGTCTGGAGGTCCGCGACACCCGGCCTACCCCCGATATCCGGTGAGTCATGTCAACGCTTCCAATCCCCTTGAGCGACAAGAACCCGCCACAGGCGTGTTCACCTCATTTGACTCGCGAGTATGACCGAAAGTTGTACACGCGTTCGCAGAACGGGATTTCGTTGGGATGTAGGAGCTGCGGAAGCGGTAGGAGCTGCGGGAGCGGTGGGAGCCGCAGGAGCTGTGGGAGGTCGATGGTGGGGCGGCAGGACTGCGCGGACGCTCTGGACGAGGAGTGCATGAGACGGCTGTTGCCGGACTCCGCAGTGGAGGCGCTGGGCGGGTGGCTGGCCGGGCCAGGGGCCGCCTATGCCGTGGGGGGCGTCGGAACGCACGCGGTGGACTACGTCCCTGCGTACTGGTCGGGCGTCGAACCGTGGCCGGACCGACTCCTCGACCGTGCGCGGACGGAGGCCTCACCGGTGAGCCGCGACGATGTGACCGCCGCCACGCGAGAGGCCGTGGAGCGCGGGGAGTGGGCCGAGGCGCTGGTGGCCTCGTACGTGTGGGGCCAGGGCAGGACCGGTTACGGCCCCCACCGACTGAAGGAGATCCTGGCCGAGTCGGCGGTCAAGGCCACGCTGGCCACGGCGGGCGCGGGTCTGCGCGAGGAGGGCCCGGTCGCCGCGTACCGCTCGCTGCGCGGAGCCGTGAAGGGGCTGGGCCCCGCGTTCTTCACCAAGTTCCTGTACTTCCTCGACCGGGCCACGGACGGCCCGACCGCGCCCGGCCCCCGCGCCCTGATCCTGGACCAGCGCGTCGCCCGCGTCCTGCGCGCGTATGCCACGCGGGTCGGCTCGGAGATGGGCATGGCGTCGGCGGCGGACATCGCGGCCTGGATCTGGTCCGACAACGGCTGGACCTCGCATCGCTACGACGTGTACCTCCGCTGGATGACCGCCACCGCCGGCCAACTCGCCAGGTCCGGCATCAACTGGCCCGAGCCAGGCGGCCCCGACCTGCTGGAACTGGCCCTCTTCAACGGGGTCTGGCAGCCCGCCTCGGTGTGAGTCGTCGAGGTGGAGTCGTCCGGGTGGAGTCGTCCGGGCGAGCCGCCCAATCAGACGCCCGCGTAAACCGTCGCGTCAGGCGTCCGAAGCGGGCGCACGGGGTGTGGCCGTATCCGCCGCCGGCGTGCGGTCGCCTCCCCAACAGGCCGCGTGGCACAGCGCGTTCCCCGGGTTCCCCCGGCACGGACCGGGCGCACGCATTAGCGTCGGCACCCATGACCACCACACTGCAGACGATCCACGACGTGCCCGTCCTGATGTGCTCCCCCGAGGGCCTGACGATCGCCCGGGAGAGCGACGCCCTGGATCTCATCGGCGACGCCGGGTACCAGGGCGCCTCATGGGTCGTCATCCCCGCCGAACGCTTCGACGAGGCGTTCTTCGAACTGCGCACCCGCGTCGCCGGCGACATCATCCAGAAGTTCGTCCAGTACCGCGTCGGCCTCGCCGTCGTCGGCGACATCTCCCGTCACACGACCGCCAGTTCGTCCCTGCGCGACTTCGTCCGCGAGTGCAACCGCAACCGCCAGACGTGGTTCCTGGCCGACATCGACGAGCTGCGGGACCGCCTGGAGAACTCGTGACGACAGGGGTTCAGGCGGGGAGGAAGCCCGGCCACCACGGCGGGACATTGCCCGGGCATACGGGGGCCGGGTAGGAGTCCGGCATGCCGAGCCAGGTCACGAGGAACCAGGTGAACCACAGGGTGAAGGCGAGCCCCGCGACCAGCGCCGCCCCTCGGTGACGTCGTCCGAGGGTGCCGTGCAGGACGAGCCACGGCACCCCGGCGGCGAGCCAGATGAGAGGGGCGAGGAAGAGCAAGGTCATGCTGTTGGCCGCGGCGCCGCCGATGTCACAGGCGGCCCACGCCCTCCCGATCCCGGCGACGGAGACCACCGCGGTCAGCGCCCCGAAGAGGACGCCGGAGATCATGCCTCTGAACCAGGGGCTCGTAGGACTCGACGCCCCCGCGTCCACTACAGCTGTCCCTTCCACTCCCACTCCCTCACCCGCTCACCGCTCACCCGCCTTTACGCATGAGCAGACGCCCCTGCCGGAACCGCTCCCCCTCACCCGGCTCGCGCAGCATACGGCCGACCTCGACGAATCCGGCCTCGCCCGCCACCCGCGCGAGTTCGTCGACGGGCCAGCGGAACGCCGGCGTCACCTTGTGGTCGAACTCCGTGACCGGCTCGCCCTCCGACTCGAAGAAGCCGAGCAGGAGGTGACCGCCGGGCGCGAGCACCCGCTGGAACTCGGCGAAGTACGCGGGTACTTCACGCGGTGGAGTGTGGATGAGCGAGTACCAGGACACGATGCCGCCCAACTCGCCGTCCGGCAGGTCCAGCGCGTCCATGGAGCCGACCTCGAAGCGCAGGTCCGGGTAGGTCTCGCGGGCGAGGCCGATCATCACCGGGGACAGGTCGACGCCGTACACATCCAGCCCGAGGTCCCGCAGATGGGCGGTCGTCTGCCCGGGGCCACAGCCCAGTTCGGCGACGGGCCCGGCACCGGGAGTCGTCCCCGCGAGTTCGGCGAACGCGGCGAGCACCGCGCGATCGAGCGGCTGCCCGTCGAGCGCGTCGCGGGCGAGTTCGGCGTAGAGGACGGCCACGGAGTCGTAGGCGTCGGAGGTCACAGTGAGGTGCGATGCGGCTTCGGTCACGAGCGAGGACACTAACGATCCTGTCTTCCGGCTGCCCGCAGCACGCCCGAATCCCCACGTCAATGGGGGTCTCCCCTTGAATGGAAGCAGGCAGAGGGGAGTGGGAGCACAGCGGTTGCCCTGTTAGCGATAACGTCACCGAATCGCCTTCCCGCCGTAACACATGGACTGACCCGTCCATGCCAATCTCTCGCTTACCCACACAGTCAACCCGCGTAGATCGAGACTCCCCGGCACCAACTCCTCGCTCGACGCGGCCCTTGGGAAGGGACACCCCTCATGCCTGCTGCGCGGATACGCAGTTGGAAGTCGGTCGCGCTCGCGACGTCGGCCGTGCTCGTCGGTATCGTCCTCCCGGCGGCCACCGCCACCCCCGCCTCGGCGACCACGACCGCGTACGACGACACGTATTACGCGAACGCGATCGGCAAGACCGGCACGGCCCTGAAGTCCTCCCTGCACTCGATCATCGACGGTCACACGACCATCTCGTACTCGGCGGTCTGGAACGCGCTGAAGGTCACCGACCAGGACCCCAACAACAGCAGCAACGTGAAGCTGTTGTACAGCGGCATCTCCCGCAGCAAGTCCCTCAACGGCGGCAACTCCGGCAACTGGAACCGTGAGCACGTGTGGGCCCAGTCCCACGGCGACTTCGGCACCTCCGCCGGCCCCGGCACCGACCTGCACCACCTGCGCCCCGAGGACGTGGCGGTCAACGCCCGTCGCGGCAACCTCGACTTCGACAACGGCGGCAGCAGCTTCACCAACAGCGGCGGCAGCCTCGTCGACTCGAACTCCTTCGAGCCCCGCGACGCGGTCAAGGGCGATGTGGCCCGCATGATCCTCTACATGGCCGTCCGCTACGAGGGCGACGACGGCTGGCCCAACCTGGAGCCCAACGACCTCGTCACCAACGGCGGCACCCGTTTCCACGGCCGCCTCTCCGTACTGAAGGCCTGGAACGACGAGGACCCGCCGGACTCCTTCGAGGAGCGCCGCAACGACCTCATCTACAACAACTACCAGGGCAACCGGAACCCGTTCATCGACCACCCGGAGTGGGTCGAGGCGATCTGGTAGACGCGCACGGCGTGCCTGGCAAGCACGGCGAACCCCGGCCCCTCCTGGGGCCGGGGTTCGCCGTTCCGCACAGGTGCCTCTTTACCCGCACCTGTGTGAATCCACAGGCTGCCGTCTTCCTGATGGTCGCGGGCGCGGCCCTCGCCCTGCGGGCCGTACCCAACGGCAGGTTGCTGCCGCTGCTCGGCTCGGCCGCCTGCTTCGGCCTCGCCTTCAACACCAAGATGCTGCAGGGCTACATCGCCCTGCCCGCCGTCTTCGCCGTCTACCTCTACGCGGCCGACACCGGCCTGGTGAAGCGGATCGTGAACCTGGCGTTCGCGGCGGTGGCGTTGGCCGTCTTCAGCTGGACGCAGACCCGTACCGCTGACCACGAGAGCCCCTGGACGCACGACGTACTCGCGTCAGAGGCTCTCCGTCAGTTACTCACCCAGTCGGTCACTCAGTTACTCACCCATGACATTCGGACGTACAACCGGTGAACCCTCATTCGAGTCGGACTACATGGACGCGGCGCTTCCGCCCCGCCGGACCCCACCGACCCGAAAGGCACGTGCATGTCACGAGCACGAGCAGGAGCACGACGCAGCACCCGTACGGCACGAGTGAGCGCACCCCTGGCCGCAGTGGTGCTGCTGGCCGGAGGCCTGACCGCCCTGTCGCTCGGCCCGGCCTCGGCGGCCCCCGCCTCCGTGGGCGCGGCGGACGACTTCAACGGCGACGGGTACGCGGACCTCGTCATCGGCGCCCCGAACGCCACGGTGTCGGGGAAGGCCAAGGCGGGCTATGTGGCCGTCATGTACGGCTCCAAGAGCGGGGTCTCGACGGCGAAGAAGAAGCTGGTCAGCCGTTCGACGAGCGGCGTGCCCGGCTCCGCCACCGCGAACCAGCGCTTCGGCTCGACGTTCGCCAAGGGCGACCTGGACCGGGACGGCTACGGCGACCTGGTGATCGCGGGCGGTACGGCGGGCTCCGTGATCGTCTGGGGGTCGGCCTCCGGGCTGACCGGCGGTACGAACATCGCCGGGCTCGGGGCGGCCCCGCAGGCGGGCGACTTCGACGGCGACGGCAAGACCGACCTGGCGCTCTTCTCCGCCCAGTCGGTCGGCGGCGACGAGCCCGAGGGTGCCCCGGCGGCGCTGTGGAAGGGCCCGATCTCGCGCACGGGCAAGCCCACCGCCGTCCTGAACCTCCTCGACAAGTCCCTGTGGTGGGGCTGGGAAGAGGACGACGCGTCCTGCGCGACCGGCGGCGGCTGCGAGAACGGCCCGTCCTCCATCACGGGCCCGGTCGTCTCCGGCCAGGTCGGGGACGTCAACGGCGACGGCCGGGACGACCTCGTGCAGTGGCACTACACGGGCGACGGCACCTGGGGCAACCGCCTTCTCCTGGGCGGGAGTTCGGGCTTCACCCGGGGCTGGGTGCCCGGGGACGACGTGAGCCGCGACCCGGCGGGCACGGGCATCGGCGACGTGAACGGCGACGGCTACGACGACGTGGTCGTGGGCGCGGAGGGCTGGTCCGACCAGGTCCGCGTGGCGTACGGCTCCCCCACCGGCCCGTCCGAGGCGAACGTACAGACCTTCGACCAGAACCTCCCCGGCTTCCCGGGTGTGCAGGAGGACGGCGACCTGCTCGGCTCGGCGGTCTCGGTCGCCGACGTCACCGGCGACGGCTACGCGGACCTGGCCCTCGGCATCGCGTACGAGGACATCGACGGCATCGTGAACGCCGGCTCGGTCGCCCTGGTCCCCGGCAGCGCCTCCGGCGTCACGGGCGCCGGCACGAAGGTCTTCCACCAGAACACCGCCGGGGTCCCCGGAGTCGCCGAGGCGGACGACAAGTTCGGCGCCACCACGGCCCTCCTGGACCTCAACGGCAACGGCCACCCCGACCTCGCCGCCGGCTCCCCCACCGAGAACAGCGACAACGGGGCCGTCTGGATCCTCCCCGGCACGACCACGGGCCTGACCACGAAGTCGTCCCTGGCCTTCGGCCCCGGGGACGTGGCGGCTCCGGTTACGGACGCGATGTTCGGAGCGGCGCTGCGCTGAGACCGGTTGCGGCGCGCGTGCCCGGCGGTGCCGGGTACGCGCGCCGCACCACGTCGGCGAGCGGCCCGTCAGGCCGTGTGCCGCAGGATCTCCTCGGCCAGGCGGGCGTCCATCGCCCTGGGCAGGGTGTGCCCCAGACCCTCGACCATGACCAGCCTGGCGCCCGGAATGGCGGCGGCTGTGGCCTCCGCGTGCGCCGGCGCAAACATCGGGTCCTCGGTGCCGTGCAGGACGAGCGTCGGCGCGGTGACGGAGGCCAGGTCCGCCGTGCCGTCCCCGCCGGCCGCCCCGGCGAGCGTGTGGTTGAACCCTGCGGCCAGATCACGCGCCCGCTCGAACACCCGCCGCTCCATGGCCCGGTACTCCTCCTCGTCGAACGGCAGCACCGAGCCGTGCAGCACCCGCCACAGCGGAAGCCGGAGGGTGAGGTGGCCCTCCAGACCCGCCTCCGGATCGGGAAGGGTGGTGGCGAGCGCGGCAAGCAACTCGGTGCTGGGCGGCGGCAGTTCACCGGGCGCCGGGGGCTCCCCCGCCATGGCCCGGCTCACCGCCGCCGCGGTGTCCGTACCCAGCGGCTGGGACGACAGGCTCGTCAGGGTCAGCACCCGCTCCGGATCGGTGACGGCGATCCGCTGCGTGATGATCCCGCCCAGCGACGCCCCCACGAGATGCGCCCGCGCCACCCCGAACGTGTCCAGCACGGCGAGCGCGTCCGAGGCCATGTCGGCGACGGTGTACGGCCGGACGGCGAAGTCGACGACGGAGGACCGCCCGGTGTCGCGATGGTCGTACCGGATGACCCGACGCCCACCCTCGACCAGCCGCCGAACGATCCCGTCGTTCCACTGCACGCCCTGCGCCTGCGCGCCCATCACCAACAGCACAACCGGGTGCTCGGAACTGCCGAACTCCTCGGCCCACAACTCGATGCCGTCCACGGGGACGACCCGCTCGCGGCCGACCAGGTCTTCGTTCATGACTCTATTTTCCTGCATGGTCATTCAAGATAATGAGTCGACGCGGATCACGCACGCCGTTTTACGAAGTGGACGCCTCACCACCCCACCCGGCACCCTGATGCCCATGGCCGGAGTCAAGGGACAGGTGCAGAAGCGGGGCGTGGAACGCCGCCGCGCGATGGTGGACGCGGCGATCGGCCTCTTCTCCCAGCAGGGCGTACGAGGCACCGGCGTGGCCGCGATCGCCGAACGGGCCGGCGTCACCCCTTCCGCCCTCATCCACCACTTCGGCAGCAAGGACGGCCTGGTCCGGGCGGTCCTGGAGGAGGCGGACCGCCGCGCCCTGGCCCGCCTGTCGGCCACCCCGACCTCCGAGCCCACCCTCACAGAGGCCTTCGGCTGGTTCGTACGGGACGCCGAGCACACGGCAGCCGCCGAACGCGAACTGACCGCCCTGCACACCACCTTGACGGCCGAGAACCTGGAACCGGGCACCACCCTCCACACCTGGTTCCGCGACCGGGGCCGGGCCCTCCGCGCCCACCTGACGGCCCTCTTCACCCGCGCGGCGACCGACGGTTCGGCCCGCCCGGACGTGGACCCGGCGGCACTGGCCACCGAAGTCGCCGCGTTCCTGGAAGGCGCCCACCTCCTCTGGCTCCTGGACCCCGACCAGGTGGACCTGCCCGCCGTACACCGCGGCTACTTCGAGGGCCTGGCCGCCCGCCTCCGCCCGTGACACGCACCTGAACCGCCGTCACAAGGAGTCGACGAAGCGCCGAAGACGGGCCCGGTGGTCATCGATCCAGTCCCCTTCCAGAGCGATCGGCACGCGAACGGTCACCATGGGGGAATTGGTCACGGTGGGGCCCCTGCTGCCGGATATCCACGGCGGGAGACAAAATGGACCTGATCAACCTGTCGGACGGCGGCAACAGCGTCCGCCTCCGCATTCTGGGTCGCCACAGACCCGGCATCCTCCCGGTCCATGACCTGATGGACGCGGAGATGATCGTGGGCAGCGAGTTCATCAACGGCAGTTTCCGCGTCCACTTCTTCCTCCGGGACCTGAAGGCATGGTCCTCGGCCCTGGATTCCCTCGAAAACGGCCAGAACGCCGAATGGCTGGACACGGGAAACGGCCCCACGATCAGAATCGAATGCGCGGAAAGCGACCATCACGACACGACCGTCTTCATCGAGGACACCTCCGGCTCGTACGCGACAGCGATCCTTCCGATCGCCTTGAATCCCGGATGGATCCAGGAGCAGCGCACGCTCCTCGTGGAAGGAATGAAAACCTGGCCGATGGAAGTGGTGGAGACATCACCTGGGTGTTACGAGTGGAAGCGCTGAGACCTCGGCCCTGCCAGTCGTCGCGGACCAGGTACGGGATCTTGAGACCACGAGCAGCCCATGACAGGCTCATGCCGCATGATCGATGAATTCGCGAAAGACAACCTGCACGGGAGACTGCGGCGGGATCGCAAGGCGCTGCTCTGGAAACTCGACGGCTTGTCCGAATACGACGCCCGCCGGCCTTTGACAGCGACCGGGACCAACCTCCTCGGCCTGGTCAAACACGTGGCCAGCGTCGAGGCCAGGTATTTCGGCGAGGTCTTCGACCGCCCTTCCCCGGAACCGCTGCCCCGGTGGCAGGACTCCAACGGCAGCGATCTGTGGGCGACCGAGGACGAGACCCGCGATCAGATCATCGGGTTCTACCGGCGCACCTGGGAACACGCGGACGCGACGATCGACGAGCTTCCCCTCGACGCCCCCGGCCACGTCCCGTGGTGGCCGGAGCCTCATGCCGACACGAACCTGTTCGCCATCATGGTCCATGTCCTCGGCGAGTCCATCCGGCATACCGGGCACGCCGATATCCTGCGCGAGGGCCTCGACGGCCGGACCGGGTTGCGCGCCGAACACGAGAAGCAGATCGACGAGGAAGCCCGTGCGGCCTACTGCGCGAGGATCGAGCAGGCCGCCAGGTCGGCCGCTCCGATCAAGGCTTAGAAACACCGCAGTGGTGTACGTGCTGACCGGCGGCGGTGCCTGGCGGCATCTGCCGCCAGGCCGGTGTGGACGGCGGACACGACGGTGGCGTGGTCGGTGGTTCCGTCGAAGTTCCGTTGAAGCGCGGCGCCTTGTCGGCGGGGCCGGGGCCGTTGAGTGCGGTCAGCCCTGTTCGTGCGTCGGCGCGAACATCCTCAGTACCGCCGGGAGGACGACCACCGAGGGGCCGGGGGCGGCAAGGGACTTGGCCAGGTCCTCGGCGAGGGTCTCGGGGCTCGTCCGCATCCCCGGCACACCGAACGACTCCGCCAGCGCCACGAAATCCGGCCGCGCCAGCTCCGTGCCGGTCGTTTCCCCGAACGCGTCGGTCATGTACTCGCGCAGGATGCCGTAGCCGCCGTCGTCGACGATCAGCCAGGTGACGTTCAGGTCGTACTGCCGGGCAGTGGCCAGCTCCGCGATCGAGTACAGCGCGCCACCGTCACCGGAGACGGCGAGCACGGGCTGCGTCGGGTCGGCCGCCGCCGCACCGAGGGCCGCCGGGAAGGCGTAGCCGAGGCCGCCCGAACCCTGGGCGGAGTGCATGGTGTTGGGCCCCTTGGGATCGAACGCCGACCACGCCCAGTACGCCAGGATCGTCATGTCCCAGAAGGAGGGCGCGCGGGGCGGCAGGGCCCGCCGGATGGACGCCAACAGGTCCTGTTCCAGGGTGAGTTGCTGCGAGTCGATGCGCTGGCGGACGCGCTCCAGGACCCCCCGGACGCGTGCGGGCGCCGTCTCGTCCTCCCGAGGCCCCTCGATCGTCTCCAGCAGCGCCTGAAGGGCCAGGCGGGCGTCCGCGTGGATGCCCAGCGCCGGGTGGTTGGACTCCAGCTTGCCCAGGTCCGCCTCGATCTGGATCACCCGGCCACGGGGCCTGAACGTGTGGTAGTTGGAGGAGAGTTCGCCGAGTCCGGAGCCCACCACCAGCAGGACGTCCGCGTCCTCCAGGAAGTCGGTCGTGTGCCGGTCCTCCAGCCAGGACTGCAGCGACAGCGGGTGCGTCCACGGGAACGCGCCCTTCCCCCCGAACGTCGTCACGACCGGCGCCGACAGCCGCTCCGCCAACTGCCGCAGCTTGCCGGACGCGTCCGCCCGGACGGCCCCGCCGCCCGCGATGATCGCCGGGCGGGACGCGGACGACAGCAAGTGGGCGGCCACGGCGGTCAGTTCGGGGCGCGGCGGCAGCTCCTCGGGGAAGGCGTCGCCGCCCGTCACCACCGGGACGGACGTCTCGGCCAGCAGCACGTCCTGCGGGATCTCCACCCACACGGGGCCGTGCGGGGCCGACAGCGCCGACTTCCAGGCCGCCTCGATCGCGGACGGAATCTGGGACTGCGTACGGACGGTGTGGACCGACTTCACAACGCCCCGGAACGAGGCCGCCTGGTCCGGGAGTTCGTGCAGATAGCCGTGGCGGCCGCCGCCCAGGCCGGCCGTCGGGATCTGGCTGCTGACGGCGAGGACCGGGGCCGAGGCCGCCGCCGCCTCCTGCAGCGCGGCCAGCGACGTCAGCGCGCCGGGGCCGGTCGAGAGGAGCAGCGGGGCCGCCTCACCCGTGATGCGGCCGTACGCGTCCGCGGCGAACCCGGCGTTGTTCTCCACCCGGAGCCCTATGTACCGCAGATCCGACCGCCGAAGCGCGTCGAACATGCCGAGCGCGTGCTGGCCGGGGAGCCCGAAGACCGTCGTCGCGCCGAGCCCGGCCAGCGTCTCCACGACCAGGTCTCCGCCGTTGCGGCCGGGGGGAGGGTTCAGCGCGGCCTCCGTCTGGGCGGCCGTCGGGCGGAGTACCAGGTCGTGGTCGTGGGTCACTGCGCTGTCTTCTCCTTGTCGGGGATCACTTGCCCGCGTTCTCCGTACGGGTTGCGGCGATCTGGCGGGACATGATCGTGGTGAGTTCGTACGCCGTGTGCGAGGCGGCCACCGCGGTGATCTCGGCGTGATCGTACGCGGGCGCCACCTCGACGACGTCGGCCGATACCAGGTTGCAGGAGGCCAGGCCACGCAGGATCTCCAGGAGCTCCCGCGAGGTCATGCCGCCCGCCTCCGGCGTGCCCGTGCCCGGCGCGTGGGCGGGGTCGAGGCAGTCGATGTCGATGGAGATGTACAGGGGGCGGTCCCCGATCCGCTGACGCAGCTGGTCGGCGATCTCGTCCACGCCGCGCCGCATCACGTCCGCCGACGTGACGATCCCGAAGCCCATCTTCTCGTCGTCGGTGAGGTCCTGCTTGCCGTACAGCGGGCCGCGCGTGCCCACGTGGGAGAGGGCCGAGGTGTCCAGGATCCCCTCCTCGACCGCCCTCCTGAAAGGCGTCCCGTGGGTGTACTCGGCGCCGAAGTAGGTGTCCCAGGTGTCGAGGTGCGCGTCGAAGTGGAGGAGAGCGACCGGGCCGTGCTTCTTGGCGACCGAGCGCAGCAGCGGGAGCGCGATGGTGTGGTCGCCGCCGAGGGTCATCAGGCGGGCCCCGGTCCCGAGCAGCTCGTCCGCCGCCGCCTCGACCGTCTCCACCGCCTCGTTGATGTTGAACGGGTTGGCGGCGATGTCACCGGCGTCCGCGACCTGCGCGAGGGCGAACGGGGAGGCGTCCTGGGCCGGGTTGTAGGGGCGCAGCAGCCGGGACGCCTCGCGGATCGCGTTGCCGCCGAAGCGGGCGCCCGGCCGGTACGAGACACCCGAGTCGAACGGCACCCCCACGACCGCGACGTCCGCACGGCCGACCTCGTCGAGGCGGGGCAGCCGGGCGTAGGTCGCGGGGCCGGCGTACCTCGGGACGCGGGAGGAGTCGACGGGGCCGCGGGGCGTGGCGGCGGGGCCGTGGGGCGTCTCGTTGCCAGTCATGGGGTAATGCCTTCTTTCTTACGCTTCTTCGCGTATGTACAACTCTGCTGACGACTCTACTGGGGAGTCGGGACTCGTTCGGTCACGAGTTCGGGGGTCCGCCCGGCGAGACGCTCGTGCCAGGCGTCGAGTACGGCGGCGTCGGTCGCCGGGGTCGCCAGGGAGACGGCGACGTACGCGACGAGGGAGGAGAGCAGGCCGTAGTAGACGGGCTCATTGGCGAGGATGCCGTAGGACGCCATCAGGCCGATGACCGCCAGGCTGCCGACGAGCACCGAGGCGAGGGCGCCCTGCGCGGTGCCGCGCCTCCACAGCAGGCCGCCGAGGATCGGGACGAGGAGTCCGCCGACGAGCAGGTTGTAGGCGACGGTGAGCGCCTCGACGACGTTGTTGAGGGCGATGGCCGTACCGATCACGGCGAGGCCCATGATGAGGATGAAGGCGCGGTTGCCCCGCACTTCGTCGCGCTCACCGGAAGCGGTCCTCCCCCGCACCCGCGACCAGATGTCGTTGTTGGCGACGGTCGCGCAGGCGATGAGCGCGCCGGAGGAGGTCGACATCACGGCGGCCAGGGCGGCGGCGAGCACCAACCCCCGTACACCCATGGGGAGTTCCTCCTTCACGATGGTCGCGAAGGCGTCGTCGGCGTTGGCCAGGTTCGGGAACAGCACCTTCGCCGCCGTACCGATGACGGCGCCGGCGAGGGCGTACGCGAGGCAGTAGGTGCCCGCGACCGTGCCGCCCCACTTGGCCGTCCGGTCGCTGCGGGCGGTGAACACCCGCTGCCAGATGTCCTGCCCGATGAGCATGCCGAACGTATAGATCAGGACGTACGTGAAGATCGTCTCGCCGCCGATGCCCAGCGGATCGAAGTACGACGTCGGCAGCGCGTCCCTCATCTCGCCGAACCCGCCCGCCTTGACGACGGCGATCGGCAGGAGCAGGAGCAGCACCCCGATGGTCTTCACCACGAACTGGACCATGTCCGTCAAGGTGATCGACCACATGCCGCCGAGCGTCGAGTACGCGACGACGATCGAACCGCCGAGGACGATCGCGAGCGTGCGGTTCATGTCGAACAGGACGTCGAAGATCGTGGCGTAGGCGATGGTCGAGGTCACCGCGAGCATGAGGGTGTACGCCCACATGACGACGCCGGAGATGACGCCCGCGCGGCCGCCGTAGCGCAGGTCGAGCATCTCGGAGACCGTGTAGACCTTCAGCCGGGCGATACGGGCCGAGAAGAAGACGGAGAGGGCGAGCAGGCCGAGCCCGATGGTGAACACCATCCACGCGCCGGACAGCCCGTACTGGTACCCCAGCCCGACCCCGCCGATGGTGGAGGCGCCGCCGAGGACGATGGCCGCCATGGTGCCGGAGTACATCGTCGGGCCGAGGCGGCGCCCGGCGACCAGGAACTCGCTCTTGGACCTGGCGCGGCGCATGCCCCACCAGCCCATGGCCAGCATTCCGGCCAGATAGACGACGATCACGGTGTAGTCGACGGCCATGAGGGGCCCTCCTTCGCGCACACTCGGTGGCGGGTGACGGGAACTGACATTAGGTGGCCGGAAAGCGACTGCGAAGTGTACGTTTCATCCATTCAGGCCGCGCCGGATGAAGGAAACGCACACCATGCCGGACCCAGCCGTCTCCCCCGCCCCGGCCGTTCCTCCCACCCCGCCCGTGCCCCTCTCAGCCCTTCTCGCCCGGGAGGATCTGGGCCTGCGGCAGATCGCCGGGCCGGTGGACGCGGGGACGGTGATCCACTGGGCGCACACCTCGGAGATGTCGGACCCGTATCCGTACCTGCTCGGCGGCGAGCTGCTCCTGACGGCCGGCGTCCACATCCAGTGGGCGGCCGGCTCGGGCACGTACTTCGACGACTACGTCTCCCGCATCGTCGCGGCGGGCGGCGCGGCCCTCGGCTTCGGTGTCGCCCCCGTGCACGACACGGTCCCGAGGGCGCTGGTGGCCTCCTGCGACGCCTATGAGCTGCCGCTGATCGAGGTCCCGCCCCGCACGACGTTCTCGGGCGTGGCCCGCGCGGTGTGGCAACTGATGGCCCGCGCCCGCCACGCCGAACTCCGCCACGTGACGGAGGCCCAGCAGGGCCTGGCCGCCGCCGCGTCCCGCGCGGACCCGGTCCGCGCGGTCCTCCGCCAGCTGGCCCAGCGAATCTCAGGCCGCGCGGCGCTGTACGGCCCAGACGGCACGGAACTGGCGTCGGCGGGACGCGAGCCCGGTGAAGCGGTCCACCAAGGCCTGGCAGCCCTGACAACAGTGGTCCGCCCCCACCCCACCAGGGGCGAGGGGAACTGCGCGACCAGCCCGAACGAACCCGCGCCCGCCAACGCGCCACAACCCCTCACCCCCTCCCCGCGCACCTCAACCCCCACCTCCGCCACCGACACCATCGACGGCACCCACCTCACCGCCTACGCCCTCGGCTCACCACCCCGCTTCACCCTCGCCGTCGCCACCCCCCACCGCGACCCCGGCACCCACACCATCGCCTCCGTCGCCGCCGTCCTCCTCTCCCTCCTCACCGGTGAGCGACAGAGCGGCACCGGCGCGGCACACACCTCCGCACTGATACGGCTGCTGCTCGGCGCGGCGCGGGAGGACGTGGCTCCGCTCCTGGGCGACGCCGACCGCTGGCTGGTCGTGCACGCGCGGCCCACGGCCGACACCCAGGCGCCGGACGCCCTCTCCGCCGCCGCCCTCGGCGCGGCCCTCGGCTCCGCCCTGGTCGACGCCCACGACGACGTCGTACGCGTCCTCGTCCCCGCCGACCGGGAGGTCACCGAGCAGCCCGGCTGGACGTGCGGGGTGAGCGCCCCCACCGAGCCGCACGCGTGGCCGACCGCCGACGTGCAAGCCGCCCGCGCTCTGGCCCGGGCCAGAGCGACACGGACGGCCCTGGTCCGGCACGGGGCCCGTACGACACTGGCCCAGCTCGTGCCGGAGGCCGAGGCGACCGCCCACGCCCGCACCCTGCTGGCCCCGCTCACCACCGCCCCCGGCGCCGCGGCCCTCACCGAGACCCTGCGCACCTGGCTCTGCCTGCACGGCAGTTGGGACCGCACGGCCGTCGCCCTGTCCGTGCACCGCAACACGGTCCGCCAACGGATCAACCGCTGCGCGGCGTTGCTGGACGCGGACCTCGACGACCCCGACGTACGGATGGAGTTGTGGTTCGCGCTGCGGGAAGGCTGAGGTTTCCCGGTCCCCACCACCCCGAAGGATCCGCCCGTGCGCAGATACGTCCTCACCGGCACTCCCGGAGCAGGCAAGACGACCGTCCTGCGGGGCCTGGCCGCCCTCGGTCACACGGTGATCGAGGAGGCCGCCACCGATGTCATCGCCCGGGCGCAGGCACGCGGCGAGGAGGAGCCGTGGACACAGGCGTCGTTCGTCGACGAGATCGTCGAGCTGCAGAGACGCCGGCAGTTGGCGGCCCCGCCCACGAACCCCGTGCAGCTGTATGACCGTTCGCCGCTGTGCACGCTCGCGCTCGCCACCTACCAGGGGCGTGTGCCGTCTTCGGCGCTGACCGCCGAGGTCGAGCGGGTCACCACACAGAACGTCTACGAACGGCAGGTGTTCTTCGTCCGCAACCTGGGGTTCTGCGAGCCCACCGCCGCACGCCGCATCAGTTTCCAGCAGTCGCTGGAGTTCGAGCGGATCCACGAGGACACCTACCGCGCGTTCGGCTACGAACTCGTCGACGTCCCGGCCGGTGATCTCGCCCGGCGGATCGCCGCGATCGACGCGGTGGTCTCCGCGCGCGGAGCGGAGTGACGCAGGTCGCAGCGGAGTGACGCAGGTCGCAGCGGGCGGGACGCCCGCGACTCCCGCAGTTGTCTGCCTCACAATGGACGCATGCCGATACCCGGGACCCCCAGCCGCGCCGAGCTCGTCGAACACCTCGTACGGACGCGTATCGCGGGCGACGTCGCCACGCCGCGCGAGAACAACCTCTCCCACTACCGCGAACTGGCCAACGGCAACCGCCACTACTGGCTCGGCCTGGAGCTCGGGGACCGCTGGACCGACGAGCAGGACGTGCTGGCCGTGATGGCGGAGCGCGTCGGCGTGAACGACGACCCGGGGCACCGCTACGGCCAGGACACCATCGACCCGGACCTGACGGTCGACGCGCTGGAGCGCATGGCGGCCCGGCTGCGCAAGGCGGCGGAGGGCGGGCAGCGCGTCCTGTTCGCCACCGGCCACCCCGGCGGTCTGCTGCAGGTGCACCACGAGACGGCGCGGGCGCTGCGCGCGGCCGGCTGCGAGATCGTGGTCATCCCGGACGGTCTGCAGACGGAGGAGGGGTACGTGATGCAGTTCGCGGACGTGGCCGTCCTCGAACACGGCGCCACCCTCTGGCACACCCACTCCCCCGAGCCGATGCGTGCCATCCTCCGGGGACTTGAGGGCGCCGGCCGCCCGCTGCCCGACCTGGTCGTCGCCGACCACGGCTGGGCGGGCTGCGCGGGCCAGCTCGGCATCGACTCCGTGGGCTACGCGGACTGCAACGACCCGGCGCTCTTCCTCGGCGAGGCCGAGGGCACCCTCCAGGTCGCCGTCCCCCTCGACGACCACGTGGTCAGCCCGCGCTACTACGACCCGATGTCGGCGTACCTGCTGGAGCAGGCGGGGCTGAAGGAGAGCTAGGCCTGTCGTTCGGATCACGCCCGGGCCGCCGGGCCTGCCGGCAGTCACATGGCGCCGCAGCCCGAAGTCGGCTAGCCCCGCAGCCCGAAGTCGGCGTGATCCGAACGCACGAACACCAGACCCCAGCTCTCAGGGGCCCTTCGGCCTCGGCACGCGCACGACGCCCTCCTGGATCACGGAGATCGCGAGCCGCCCGTCCTGCGTGTAGATCCGGCCCTGGCCGAGGCCCCGGCCGGCCGACGCGGACGGCGACTCCTGGTCGTACAGGAGCCATTCGTCGGCGCGGAAGGGCCGGTGGAACCACATGGCGTGGTCGAGCGAGGCCCCGACCACGTCGCCGACGGCCCAGCCGCCGCGCCCGTGCGCGAGCAGGATGGAGTCGAGGAGCGTCATGTCGGAGACGTACGTGGCGAGGACGACGTGCAGCAGCGGGTCGTCGTCGAGCTTGCCGTTGGCGCGGAACCAGACCTGGGAGTGCGGTTCGCGGGGCTCGCCGTAGCGGCCGTAGGGCGGGTCGTCGACGTAGCGGAGGTCGACGGCGGCGCGGGCCTCCAGCATCTTCGCCACGACGGCCGGGTCGAGCCCGTACGCGGGGAGCCGCTGCTCGGCGGTGGGGAGGCTCTCCGGGTCCGGCGCGGCGGGCATCGGCGCCTGGTGTTCGAGGCCGTCCTCGTACCGCTGGAAGGACGCGGAGAGGGCGAAGATCGGCTGACCGTGCTGGACGGCGACGACGCGGCGCGCGGTGAAGGAGCGGCCGTCGTTCATGCGCTCCACGGTGTAGACGATGGGCGCGCCGGCGTCTCCGATGCGCAGGAAGTACGCGTGGAGGGAGTGGGGCAGCCGGTCCTCGGGGACCGTCCGCCCGGCGGCGACGAGCGCCTGGGCCGCGACCTGCCCGCCGAAGACCCTCGGGACTATGGCGGGCCGGGACCGGCCGCGGAAGATGTTCTCCTCGATCTGCTCGAGGTCGAGCAGATCGAGGAGAGACTGAAGTGCTACCTGACTCATGAGGTCAGTTGTACTGGACAGCAATTTCCGAGACCTTACGGGCCCGTGTCACAGCCCCATGTCCTTGGCGATGATCGACTTCATGATCTCGCTGGTGCCGCCGTAGATGCGGTTGACGCGGTTGTCCGCGTACAGGCGGGCGATCGGGTACTCGTTCATGAAGCCGTAGCCGCCGTGCAGCTGGAGGCAGCGGTCGATGACGCGGTGGGCGACCTCGGTGCAGAACAGCTTGGCGCTGGCGGCCTCGGCGGGCGTCAGCTCACCGGCGTCGAGGGCCTCCAGGGCGCGGTCGGCGACGGCCTCGGCCGCGTCCACCTCGGCCTGGCAGGCGGCCAGCTCGAACTTGGTGTTCTGGAAGGACGCGACGGGCTTGCCGAAGACGGTGCGGTCCTGCACGTACTGCTTGGCGAACCGGACGGCGGCCTTGGCCTGCGCGTAGGCGCCGAAGGCGATGCCCCAGCGCTCGGAGGCGAGGTTGTGGCCGAGGTAGTAGAAGCCCTTGTTCTCCTCGCCGAGCAGGTCCTCGACGGGCACCTTGACGTCGACGAACGCCAGCTCGGCGGTGTCGGACGTCCGCAGCCCCAGCTTGTCGAGCTTCCGCCCGATCGAGTAGCCCTCGGACTTGGTGTCCACGGCGAAGAGGGAGATGCCGTGGCGGCGGTCCTCGGCGCTGGGCGCGTCCGTCCGCGCACAGACGATCACGCGGTCGGCATGCACACCACCGGTGATGAAGGTCTTCGACCCGTTGAGGACGTAGTGCGTGCCGTCCTCGCTGAGCTTGGCGGTGGTCTTCATGCCGGCGAGGTCGGACCCGGTGCCCGGCTCGGTCATGGCGAGCGCCCACATCTCCTCACCGGAGACGAACTTGGGCAGGAACCGCTTCTTCTGCTCGTCGTTGGCGAGCATCTTGATGTACGGCAGACCGAGCAGCACGTGCACACCGGAGCCGCCGAAGTGGACGCCCGCGCGGGCGGTCTCCTCGTACATCACGGCCTCGAACTTGTACGAGTCGATGCCGGCGCCGCCGAACTCCTCGGGCACGTTGATGCCGAAGAGCCCCAGCTCGGCGAGCTTGTAGTAGAACTCACGCGGCGCCTGCCCCGCGGCAAACCACTCGTCGTACACGGGCACGACCTCGGCCTCGATGAAGGCACGCAGGGTCTCCCGGAACGCCTCGTGATCCTCGTTGAACACCGTACGGCGCACCGCCGTCACCTCCACCTGAGTACCTTCGGATGTGCCCAAGCGCCCGACGAACTCGGCTAAGCGCTTGCTCAGACCCCAACGTACCGGCGGGTAGCGACACCCGTCCAGATCCCCACCCCCGTAACGCTCGTCACGCTTCCGCCAACGAAGAGGCAAGGAGCCAGAAGACACCGAGACACGGCGAGGCGAGGCCGCCGGGCCCGCAACGTCGGGACGCACGGACGCCAGGCGCACGGACGCCAGGGCGCACGGACGCCAGAACCCGGAAGCGCCAGGGCGCGCGGACGAGGAGGTGAGCCGAACCGTCAGCACCCCGCCCAGCCCCCACCCCGCCAGGGGGTCGGGCCGTACGGACGCCAGATCACGGGGGCGCGCGAACGACGCAGCGCGCGAGCGACGCAGCGCGCGGACAACGGAGGCGAGCCAACCCGTCCACACCTCGCCCAGCCGCCACCCCGCCAGGGGCGCGGGGAACTGCGCGACCAGCCCCCCACCCACAGCCGGCCGCCGACGCACCAGAAACCCCCCACAGGGGCCACCCGCACCCGACAACGAAAGCCGCACGGGCGGGCAGGTGGGCAACACCCCGCCCTCAGCCGGAGGCCGCCGCCCCGAACGCCCCCCGAGCCATCCGATGCAGCAGTTCCGCCGTGGCCGCCCGCCCCGGCAGTGGCCCCGGTCGGCCCAGATGGGGCGTGGAGTTCAGGAGCCCGAACACCGAGTGGACGGCCGACCGCGCCGCCGGCTCCGCCACCCCCGGGTACACCTCCCGGAGCACCTCCACCCACAGCTCGACGTACTGGCGCTGCAGCTGCCGTACGAGCTTGCGGTCGCTGTCGCGGAGGCGGTCCAGCTCGCGGTCGTGCAAGGTGATCAGTGGACGGTCGTCGAGGGCGAAGTCGATGTGCCCCTCGATCAGCGAGTCGAGGATCGCTTCGGCATCACGTCCGGAGGGCCGCCCGCCGGACTGCCCGGAGGACGCGGCGGGCCCCCGCGCGGACCCCCCGTCGGCCTCCGCCACCCTCCGCTTCGCCCCCGTCAGCAACTGCCCGCTGATCCCCACCAGCAACTCCGCGAGCATCGCGTCCTTACCGGCGAAGTGCCGGTAGAGGCCGGGGCCGCTGATGCCGACAGCGGCCCCTATCTCGTCGACGCCGACCCCGTGGAAGCCGCGCTCGGCGAAGAGCCGGGCGGCCTCCTTGAGGATCTGCTCGCGGCGGGTGGGGGCGTCGGTTCTGGTGGCCATGGAGGCAATTCTAGACAGGGAGGTTAGCGGTCGTTAACCTGGAGGAAATGCGTTAACGCTCATTAACAAGGTGAGGGGTTCGCAGGATGCACGAGGCACCGGAGCTTCACAGCGCGGCAGATCCCGCGTCGGAAGCCTGGCGGGCCAACGAGGAGGCCCACCGCGCGCTGGTGGACGAGCTGCGCGCCAAGCTGGCCGCGGCAAGGCTCGGCGGCGGCGAGAAGGCCCGCGCCCGGCACACCGCGCGCGGCAAGCTGCTGCCGCGCGACCGGGTCGACACCCTCCTCGATCCGGGCTCCCCCTTTCTGGAGCTGGCCCCCCTCGCCGCCGACGGGATGTACGACGGGCAGGCCCCGGCCGCCGGGGTCATCGCCGGGATCGGCCGGGTCAGCGGCCGCGCGTGCGTGATCGTCGCCAATGACGCCACCGTCAAGGGCGGCACGTACTACCCGATGACGGTGAAGAAGCACCTGCGGGCCCAGGAGGTGGCCCTCGAGAACCGCCTCCCCTGTCTCTACCTCGTCGACTCCGGCGGCGCCTTCCTGCCCATGCAGGACGAGGTCTTCCCCGACCGCGAGCACTTCGGCCGGATCTTCTACAACCAGGCCCGGATGTCGGGCGCCGGTATCCCGCAGATCGCGGCCGTCCTCGGCTCGTGCACGGCGGGCGGCGCGTACGTCCCCGCCATGAGCGACGAAGCCGTCATCGTCCGCGGCCAAGGGACGATCTTCCTCGGCGGCCCTCCCCTCGTGAAGGCCGCCACCGGCGAGATCGTCACCGCCGAGGAGCTGGGCGGCGGCGAGGTCCACTCCCGGATCTCCGGCGTCACCGACCACCTCGCCGAGAACGACGCCCACGCCCTGCGCATCGTGCGCACCATCGTCTCCACCCTCCCCGCCCGGGGCCCGCTCCCCTGGTCGGTCGAGCCGGCCGTCGAGCCCAAGGTGGACCCGTACACGCTCTACGGCGCCGTACCGGTCGACTCCCGCACGCCCTACGACGTACGCGAGGTCATCGCGCGCGTGGTCGACGGCTCGCGCTTCGCCGAGTTCAAGGCGGAGTTCGGGCAGACCCTCGTCACCGGCTTCGCCCGGATCCACGGCCACCCGGTCGGCATCGTCGCCAACAACGGCATCCTGTTCTCCGAGTCCGCCCAGAAGGGCGCCCACTTCATCGAGCTGTGCGACCAGCGCGGCATCCCGCTGGTCTTCCTGCAGAACATCTCCGGCTTCATGGTCGGCCGGGACTACGAGGCCGGCGGCATCGCCAAGCACGGCGCCAAGATGGTGACGGCCGTGGCCTGCACCCGAGTCCCCAAGCTGACCGTGGTGATCGGCGGCTCGTACGGCGCGGGCAACTACTCGATGTGCGGCCGGGCGTACTCGCCGCGCTTCCTGTGGATGTGGCCGGGCGCCAAGATCTCGGTGATGGGCGGCGAACAGGCCGCGTCCGTCCTGGCGACGGTGAAGCGGGACCAGTTGGAGGCGCGTGGCGAGGACTGGCCGACGGACGACGAGGAGGCCTTCAAGGCCCCGATCCGCGCCCAGTACGAACGCCAGGGCAACGCCTACTACGCGACCGCCCGTCTCTGGGACGACGGGGTCATCGACCCCCTCGACACCCGCCAGGTCCTGGGCCTCGCCCTGACCGCCTGTGCCAACGCGCCCCTGGGTGAGCCCCAGTTCGGCGTCTTCCGGATGTGAGGGGGAACCCATGAAGCCGACCATGTTCGACACGGTCCTCGTCGCCAACCGGGGCGAGATCGCCGTCCGCGTCATCCGCACGCTGCGGTCGCTGGGCGTCCGCTCGGTCGCCGTCTTCTCCGACGCGGACGCCGACGCCCGGCACGTCCGGGAGGCCGACACAGCCGTACGGATCGGTCCGGCGCCGGCGGCCGAGAGCTATCTGTCGGTGGAGCGGCTGCTGGAGGCGGCGGCCCGCACCGGCGCCCAGGCCGTCCACCCCGGCTACGGCTTCCTCGCGGAGAACGCCGAGTTCGCGCGGGCGTGCGCCGAAGCCGGGCTGGTCTTCATCGGCCCGCCCGCCGAGGCGATCTCCCTCATGGGCGACAAGATCCGCGCCAAGGAGACGGTCCGGGCGGCCGGGGTGCCGGTGGTGCCCGGTTCGAGCGGCAGCGGGCTCACGGACGCCCAACTCGCGGACGCCGCACGGGAGATCGGCATGCCGGTGCTGCTGAAGCCCAGCGCGGGCGGCGGCGGCAAGGGCATGCGGCTGGTGCGGGACGCGGCCGTGCTGGCCGACGAGATCGCCGCCGCCCGCAGGGAGGCCCGCTCCTCCTTCGGCGACGACACGCTCCTCGTCGAGCGGTGGATCGACCGCCCTCGGCACATCGAGATCCAGGTCCTGGCCGACGGCCACGGGAACGTGGTCCACCTGGGCGAGCGCGAGTGCTCCCTCCAGCGCCGCCACCAGAAGATCATCGAGGAGGCGCCCAGCGTCCTCCTCGACGAGGCCACCCGGGCCGCGATGGGCGAGGCGGCCGTCCAGGCGGCCCGCTCGTGCGGGTACTCCGGCGCGGGCACGGTCGAGTTCATCGTCCCCGGCGGCGACCCCTCCGCGTACTACTTCATGGAGATGAACACCCGCCTCCAGGTCGAGCACCCGGTGACCGAGCTGATCACGGGCGTCGACCTGGTGGAGTGGCAGCTCCGGGTCGCGGCGGGCGAGCGGCTGGCCTTCGCGCAGGAGGACGTGACGCTGACGGGCCACGCGGTGGAGGCGCGGATCTGCGCCGAGGACCCCTCCCGGGGCTTCCTCCCCTCCGGCGGCACGATCCTGCGCCTGCGCGAGCCGGAGGGCGACGGCGTACGGACCGACTCCGGCCTCAGCGAGGGCACGGAGGTCGGCTCGCTGTACGACCCGATGCTCGCCAAGGTCATCGCCTACGGCCCCGACCGGCCCACGGCCCTGCGCCGCCTGCGCGCCGCGCTCGCCGAGACGGTGACTCTGGGCGTCCAGACGAACGCCGGGTTCCTGCGACGGCTGCTGGCCCATCCGGCGGTCGTCGCCGGGGAGTTGGACACGGGGCTGGTGGAGCGGGAGGTCGAGGGACTGGTCTCCACGGAGGTCCCGGAGGCGGTGTACGAGGCGGCGGCGGCCGTACGGCTCGACGGGCTGAGGCCGCGTGGGGGCGGCTGGACCGATCCCTTCTCGGTCCCGGACGGCTGGCGTCTCGGCGGCGAACCCCTGCCGCCGGCCTTCGACTTGCGTGTGCCGGGACTCGAACCCGTCACGCACCGCCCGCGAAGCGCCCACACGGTCACCGGCGACCAGGTGTCCGTGACCCTCGACGGAGTCCGTCACACCTTCCACCGCGCCGCCGACTGGATCGGCCGCGACGGCGACGCCTGGCACGTACGCGACCACGACCCCGTCGCCGCCGCGCTCACCGGTGCCGCCCACGCGGGCGCCGACTCGCTGACCGCGCCGATGCCCGGCACGGTCACCGTGGTGAAGGTGGCCGTGGGGGACGAGGTGACCGCCGGGCAGAGCCTGCTGGTGGTGGAGGCGATGAAGATGGAGCACGTCGTCTCCGCGCCGCACGCCGGGACGGTCACCGAGCTGGACGTCACGCCGGGCACGACCGTCGCCATGGACCAGGTGCTGGCGGTCGTCGCGCCCCACGAGGAGCACGAGGAGGTGGAGCGGTGACCCTGCCCATGACGGTCCCCGAACCCGGCCTGCCGGCCCGCGTCCGTATCCACGAGGTCGGCGCCCGGGACGGCCTGCAGAACGAGAAGGCGACCGTCCCGACGGAGGTGAAGGCGGAGTTCGTCCACCGCCTCGCCGACGCGGGCCTCACCACCATCGAGGCCACCAGCTTCGTCCACCCCGAGTGGGTGCCCCAACTCGCGGACGCGGAAGACCTCTTTCCCCTGGTCCGTGATCTGCGGGTGGCCCTCCCCGTCCTCGTCCCCAACGAACGCGGACTCGACCGCGCCCTCGCCCTCGGCGCCCGCCGCGTCGCCGTCTTCGCCAGCGCGACGGAGTCCTTCGCCAAGGCCAACCTCAACCGCACGGTCGACGAGGCGCTGGCCATGTTCGACCCGGTGGTGACGCGGGCGAAGACCGACGGCGTACACGTCCGCGGCTACCTCTCCATGTGCTTCGGCGACCCCTGGGAGGGCCCGGTCCCGATCCCCCAGGTCGTACGGGTCTGCCGCGCGCTCCTCGACATGGGCTGCGACGAACTGAGCCTCGGCGACACGATCGGCGTGGCCACCCCGGGCCACGTCGAGGCACTGCTCACCGCGCTGAACGAGGCGGACGTACCGACCCCGTCCCTAGGGGTGCACTTCCACGACACCTACGGCCAGGCCCTCGCCAACACCCTCGCGGCGTTGCGGCACGGCGTCACGACGGTCGACGCGTCGGCCGGCGGCCTCGGCGGCTGTCCGTACGCGAAGAGCGCCACCGGAAACCTCGCCACCGAAGACCTCGTGTGGATGCTGCGGGGCCTCGGCATCGACACGGGCGTCGACCTCGGCCGCCTCGTCGCCACGAGCGCGTGGATGGCCGGACACCTGGGCCGGCCCAGCCCGTCCCGCACCGTACGAGCCCTGTCCCACGAGGACGCCGAGGGCCACGAGGACCACAAGGAGCAGTGACGTACATGGACCACCGCCTCTCCCCCGAGCTGGAAGAACTCCGCCGCACGGTCGAGGAGTTCGCGCACGAGGTCGTCGCGCCCAAGATCGGCGACTTCTACGAGCGGCACGAGTTCCCGTACGAGATCGTGCGTGAGATGGGCCGCATGGGGCTGTTCGGGCTGCCGTTCCCCGAGGAGTACGGCGGCATGGGCGGCGACTACCTCGCCCTGGGCATCGCGCTGGAGGAACTGGCCCGGGTGGACTCGTCCGTGGCGATCACCCTCGAAGCCGGGGTCTCCCTGGGCGCCATGCCGATCCACCTCTTCGGCACACCGGCCCAGAAGGAGGAGTGGCTGCCGCGCCTCTGCTCCGGCGAGGTGCTGGGCGCGTTCGGCCTGACCGAACCGGACGGCGGCTCGGACGCGGGCGCGACCCGTACGACGGCCCGTCTGGACGAGTCGACGAGCGAATGGGTCATCAACGGCAGCAAGTGCTTCATCACCAACTCGGGCACGGACATCACGGGGTTGGTCACGGTCACGGCGGTGACCGGCCGGGGGCCCGACGGCAAACCCCTCATCTCCTCGATCATCGTCCCGTCGGGCACCCCGGGCTTCACGGTGGCCGCCCCCTACTCGAAGGTCGGCTGGAACGCCTCCGACACCCGCGAACTGTCCTTCTCCGACGTACGGGTCCCGGCGGAGAACCTCCTCGGCGAACTCGGCCGCGGCTACGCCCAGTTCCTGCGCATCCTCGACGAGGGCCGCATCGCCATCTCGGCGCTCGCCACGGGGCTCGCCCAGGGCTGCGTCGACGAGTCGGTGAAGTACGCCAAGGAGCGGCACGCCTTCGGCCGGCCGATCGGCGCCAACCAGGCCATCCAGTTCAAGATCGCCGACATGGAGATGAAGGCCCACACCGCCCGCCTCGCCTGGCGCGACGCGGCCTCCCGCCTGGTCTCCGGCGAACCCTTCAAGAAGGAGGCGGCCCTGGCGAAGCTCTACTCCTCCACCGTCGCCGTGGACAACGCCCGCGACGCCACTCAGATCCACGGCGGCTACGGCTTCATGAACGAGTACCCGGTCGCCCGCATGTGGCGCGACTCCAAGATCCTGGAGATCGGCGAGGGCACGAGCGAGGTCCAACGCATGCTGATCGCACGGGAGTTGGGCCTGACGAGCTGATCGACAGGATACGTTCGAAAGGGTGGCCGGAATCAGCCATGACGGCACGGCGCCGATCCCTCCCACCCGGCCCGCCCCAGGCGAGCCGGGTGCCCTTTCGCCCCGTAGGGGAGTCATGTCGGACCACTCCGGGAACCCTGCGCATCAGTGACCCAAGCCACAGGTTTAGGGTCCGTCAGGTCCTCACGAATCCCGCGAACCTTTGATTCACAGGCATTTCAAAGGTTAGAACCCGAAGGGAACCGGGCACTCCACAACCCGGAAGCACCCATTGGACATGCGGTGAGGTTAGGCTAACCTACCTTCGAACTCACCCTCGGGCGGCACTCCGCCCCGTTCGAAAGTAGCCACACACATGTCCAACGCCAGAGCCGCTCACCTCACCCGCCGTGGCATCCTCGCCGCCGGTGGCGCACTCGGCCTCGGTGCCGCGCTCGCCGCCTGTGGAGACGAGAGCTCGACGAGCAGCAGCACTGGCTCCGACAAGGAGACGGCTGCCGCCAAGTCCGGCCCCTGGTCGTTCAAGGACGACCGCGGTGTGACCGCCAAGACCGACAAGGTCCCGGCGAACATCGTGGCGTTCGTGGGTGTCGCCGCCGCGCTGTTCGACTACGGCATCGACGTCAAGGGTGTCTTCGGCCCGACCAGGACGACGGACGGCAAGGCCGACGTCCAGGCCGGCGACCTCGACATCAGCAAGGTCGAGATCCTCGGCAACGTCTGGGACGAGTTCAACGTCGAGAAGTACGCCGCCCTCGCCCCCGACGTCCTCATCACCACGATGTTCGACGACGCCGGCACCCTCTGGTACGTGCCCGAGGCCTCCAAGGACAAGATCGCCAAGCTCGCCCCGAGCGTCGGCATCTCCGCGTACGACGTCCAGATGACCGAGCCGCTGCAGCGCGTGCTGGAGCTGGCGAAGTCGCTGGGCGCCGACACCGGGTCCGAGAAGATCACCGCCGCGAAGAAGCGGTTCGAGGACGCCGCCGCCCGGCTGCGCGCGGCCTGCAAGGCCAAGCCCGACATCAAGGTGCTGGCCGGTTCCGCCAGCCAGGACATCTTCTACGTGTCCGGCTCGAACCTCTCCATCGACCTCGAGTACTACAAGGCCCTCGGCGTGAACTTCGTCGAGCCGAGCGCCGCCGCGCTGAAGGCCAGCGGGGGTTGGTTCGAGAACCTCAGCTGGGAGAACGTCGACAAGTACGACGCGGACGTCATCATCATGGACAACCGCACGTCGGCGATCCAGCCGGACGCGATCGAAGAGGCGACGTGGAAGAAGCTGCCGGCGGTGAAGGCGGGGCAGGTCATCGGGCGCAACCCCGAGCCGATTCTTTCCTACGACAAGTGCGCGCCGCTTCTCGAGGAGCTGGCCGAAGCGATCGAGAACGCGAAGAAGGTCAGCTGACCGACGTGGTCCGGCTGCGGGTCGCCTGCGGCTGATCGCGCAGTTCCCCGCGCCCCCGGGCTGCCTGGGCTCGCCCTCTTCCCTCTACGCTCCCGCCCCTATTCAGGAGCCATCTCATGACGACGGCCGTAGCCGCACCCTTCCGTTTCTTCTCCCTTCAGGTCGTGCGGACGGAGCGGCTGGGGCCGTCTCTCGTGCGTGTCTCGTTCGCCGGGGACGACCTGCGGTACTTCCATTCAGACGGCCGGGACCAGTCGCTGTCCCTCTTCCTGCCGCATCCGGGGCAGGACGCCCCGGCCATCCCCTACGAGCTGGGCGACGGCTGGTGGCAGGCATGGCGTGAACTGCCGGACGACGTACGGGCGGTGATGCGCTCGTACACCCTGCGGGGGCTCCGGTCGGACGTCCACGGCGAGACCACCGAGATCGACATCGACTTCGTGCTGCACGGCGTGGAGCCGGGGGCCGCCGTGCCCGCCGGCCCCGCGTCCCGGTGGGCCTCCCGGGCGACCACCGGCGACCAGGTCGTCCTGCTCGGCCCCGCCGTCGCCGACAACCGCGCGATCCGTTTCCGGCCGCCGGCGGACGCCGACCTGGTGCTGATCTGGGGTGACGAGACGGCGTTGCCCGCCGCCTCCGCGATCCTGGAGTCGCTGCCCGCGGGCACGCGGGCCCGGGTCTGGCTGGAGGTCCACCACGCCGGTGACATCCAGGACCTGGCCACCGCGGCCGACGCCGAGATCACCTGGCTGGTGCGGAGCGAAGGCACCCCGACCGCCCTCGACACCATCCGTGCCGCCCAACTGCCGCCCAGCGAGCTGCCGTACGCCTGGATCGCCGGTGAGTCCGGCCGGGTGAAGGAGCTGCGCCGTCATCTCGTGCGGGAGCGCGGGATCGACAAGCGGCGGGTGACCTTCGTCGGGTACTGGCGCGAGGGTCTGACGGAGGAACAGCTGCGGGAGCGCGGCGAGTAGACCGAGTCACCAGAGACACAGCAGCGGCTCGCGACATCTCAAGTGACCACAGTCACGGCCGAGCCAGGGCTTCACTCAAGTTAATTAGGTTAGGCTTACCTAAGTTGGACGATGTGATGCCTACCCCCCACTCACCTCTCCGTCCCACCCGGACCGCCCCGCTCGGAGGACCTCCCCATGCGCTCGCACCTGCTCAATGACACGACCGCGGAGCGGTACCGCCGCACCGTGACCGAAGGCGTGGAGCGGGTGGCGGCCAAACTCGCCACCACCGACCGACCGTTCACCGGTGTCACCGTCGACGCCCTCTCCCCCGGCATCGAGAAGATCGACCTCGACAAGCCGCTGCACGACACGGCCGCCGTCCTCGACGAACTCGAGGACGTCTACCTCCGCGACGCGATCTACTTCCACCACCCGCGCTACCTCGCCCACCTCAACTGCCCGGTCGTCATCCCGGCCGTGCTCGGCGAGGCCGTCCTCTCCGCCGTCAACTCCTCCCTGGACACCTGGGACCAGTCGGCCGGCGGCACGCTGATCGAGCGCAAGCTGATCGACTGGACCAACGAGCGCATCGGGTTCGGTCCCGCCGCCGACGGCGTGTTCACCTCCGGCGGCTCGCAGTCCAACCTCCAGGCGCTGCTGCTGGCCCGTGAAGAGGCCAAGACCGACTCGTACGGCAAACTGCGGATCTTCGCCTCCGAGGTCAGCCACTTCAGCGTCAAGAAGTCGGCGAAACTGCTGGGCCTCGGTCAGGACGCCGTCGTCACCGTCCCGGTCGACGGCAACAAGCGCATGCAGACGGTCGCGCTCGCCCGTGAGCTGGAGCGCTGCAAGAGCGAGGGCCTCGTCCCCATGGCCGTCGTCGCCACCGCCGGCACCACCGACTTCGGCTCCATAGACCCGCTGCCCGAGATAGCCGAGCTGTGCGCGCAGTACGACACCTGGATGCACGTCGACGCCGCCTACGGCTGCGGCCTGCTCGTCTCGCTCAAGCGCCGCGACCTGCTGAACGGCATCGAGCGCGCCGACTCCGTCACCGTGGACTACCACAAGTCCTTCTTCCAGCCGGTGAGTTCGTCCGCCGTGCTCGTCCGGGACGCGTCCACGCTGCGCCACGCGACCTACCACGCGGAGTACCTCAACCCGCGCCGCATGGTCACCGAGCGCATCCCCAACCAGGTCGACAAGTCCCTGCAGACCACCCGCCGCTTCGACGCGCTCAAGCTGTGGATGACGCTGCGCACGATGGGCGCCGACGGCATCGGCCAGCTCTTCGACGAGGTCTGCGACCTTGCGGAGGAGGGCTGGGAACTGCTCGCCGCCGACCCGCGCTACGACGTCGTCGTGGAGCCCCAGCTGTCCACGCTGGTCTACCGCTACATCCCCGAGGCCGTCACCGACCCGGCCGAGATCGACCGCGCCAACCTGTACGCCCGCAAGGCCCTGTTCGCCTCCGGCGACGCCGTGGTCGCGGGCACCAAGGTCGGCGGTCGCCACTACCTGAAGTTCACCCTGCTCAACCCCGAGACCACGGTGGACGACATCGCCGCCGTACTCGATCTGATCGCCGGCCACGCCGAGCAGTACCTGGGAGAATCCCTTGACCGCGTCGCTTCCTGAACCCGCCGTGAGGACTCACGACTTCATCGGCATCGGACTGGGACCCTTCAATCTCGGCCTCGCCTGCCTCACCGAGCCCATCGCCGAACTCGACGGGATCTTCCTGGACTCGAAGCCGAACTTCGAATGGCACTCGGGGATGTTCCTCGACGGCGCCCACCTCCAGACCCCGTTCATGTCGGACCTGGTCACCCTCGCCGACCCGACCTCCCCCTACTCCTTCCTCAACTACCTGAAGGACTCGGGCCGTCTGTACTCGTTCTACATCCGCGAGAACTTCTACCCCCTGCGGGTCGAGTACGACGACTACTGCCGCTGGGCCGCGGGCCGGCTGAGCAACGTCCGCTTCAACACGACGGTGGCGGAGGTTACGTACGAGGACGAGCATTACGTCGTGAAGACGACCGGCGGCGATGTCCTGCGCGCCCGTCGCCTCGTCCTCGGCACCGGCACCGTCCCGTTCATCCCGGAGGCCTGCCAGGGCCTGGGCGGGGACTTCTTCCACAACGCCCAGTACATGCACCGCAAGGCGGAGCTGCGGGCGAAGAAGTCGATCACGATCGTCGGCAGCGGCCAGAGCGCCGCGGAGATCTACTACGAGCTGCTCTCCGAGATCGACGTGCACGGCTACCAGCTCAACTGGGTGACGCGCTCCCCGCGCTTCTTCCCCCTCGAATACACCAAGCTGACGCTGGAGATGACGTCCCCGGACTACATCGACTACTTCCGCGCGCTGCCCGAGGAGACCCGCTACCGGCTGGAGAAGCAGCAGAAGGCCCTGTTCAAGGGCATCAACGGTGACCTGATCGACTCGATCTTCGACCTGCTCTACCAGAAGAACGTCACCAGCGGCGGTCGGCCCGTACCGACCCGCCTCCTCACCAACTCCACGCTCAACACCGCGCGTTACGAGGACGGCCGGTACACCCTCGGGCTCCGCCAGGACGAGCAGGGCAAGGACTTCGAGATCGAGACCGAGGGCCTGGTCCTGGCCACCGGCTACCACTACCAGCCTCCGGCCTTCCTCTCCGGGATCAACGACCGGCTCCTCTTCGACGGTCACGGCCGCTTCGACGTGGCCCGCAACTACGCCATCGACACCACCGGCCGGGGCGTCTTCCTGCAGAACGCGGGCGTCCACACCCACAGCATCACCTCGCCCGACCTGGGCATGGGCGCGTACCGCAACGCGTACATCATCCGCGAACTGCTCGGCACCGAGTACTACCCGGTCGAGAAGACCATCGCCTTCCAGGAGTTCGCCGTATGACCTTCACCTTCCGCCCCCTGGACCCGCTGAGCGACGCCGAGCTGCTGCACGGCTGGGTCACGCACCCCAAGGCGGCGTACTGGATGATGCAGGACGCCAGGCTGGAGGACGTCGAGCGGGCCTACATGGAGATCGCGGCCGACCCGCACCACCACGCCCTGCTGGGCCTGCGCGACGGCGAACCCGCCTTCCTCATGGAGAAGTACGACCCCGCCCACCGCGAACTCGTCGGCCTGTACGAGCCCGAGCCCGGCGATGTGGGCATGCACTTCCTGGTGCCGCCGACCGACACACCCGTGCACGGGTTCACCAGGTCCGTGATCACGGCCGTGATGGCGCACCTCTTCGCGGACCCGGCCACCCACCGGGTCGTCGTCGAGCCGGACGTGTCCAACAAGGCCGTCCACGCCCTCAACGAAGTCGTCGGTTTCGTCCCCGACCGCGAGATCGACAAGCCGGAGAAGCGCGCCCTGCTGAGTTTCTGCACGCGAGAGCAGTTCCACGAGGCTGCCCGAGGAGTAGCTGTATGACCCTGTCCGATGCCGTAGCGCATCTGTCCCCCCACCGCTGGGCACGGGCCAACCGCCTGCTCATCCGCAAGGCCCTCGCCGAGTTCGCCCACGAACGGCTCATCACGCCGGAGGCCACCGCCGACGGCCGCTTCGAGGTACGCAGCGACGACGGTCTGACCCGCTACGGGTTCACGGCCGTCCGCCGCGCCCTCGACCACTGGCAGGTCGACGCCGACTCGATCTCCCGTCAACGAGACGGCGTCGACCTTCCCCTCGCCGCGCTGGACTTCTTCATCGAGCTGAAGCGGTCCCTCGGCCTGAGCGACGAGATCCTGCCGGTCTATCTGGAGGAGATCTCCTCCACCCTGGCCGGCACCTGCTACAAGCTCACCAAGCCGCAGATCCCGGTCGCCGAGCTGGCGGAAGGCGGCTTCCAGGCGATCGAGACCGGGATGACCGAGGGCCACCCCTGCTTCGTCGCCAACAACGGCCGCTTGGGCTTCGGCGTCCACGAGTACCTGTCCTACGCCCCCGAGACGGCGAGCCCGGTCCGGCTGGTCTGGCTGGCCGCGCACCGCTCACGGGCGGCGTTCACGGCGGGCGTGGGCATCGAGTACGAGGCGTTCCTGCGGGACGAGCTGGGCGCGGAGACGGTCGCCCGTTTCCACTCCGTCCTCACCGACCTGGAGCTGGACCCCGCCGACTACCTCTTCATCCCGGTCCACCCCTGGCAGTGGTGGAACAAGCTGACCGTCACCTTCGCCGCCGAGGTCGCGCAGCAGCACCTGGTGTGCCTCGGCGAGGGCGACGACGAGTACATCGCCCAGCAGTCGATCCGGACGTTCTTCAACCACTCCGCCCCCGAGAAGCACTACGTGAAGACGGCTCTCTCCGTCCTCAACATGGGCTTCATGCGCGGCCTTTCGGCGGCGTACATGGAGGCGACCCCGGCGATCAACGACTGGCTGGCCGGTCTCATCGACAACGACCCGGTCCTGAAGTCGACGGGCCTGTCGATCATCCGCGAGCGCGCCGCCGTCGGTTACCGGCACCTGGAGTACGAGGCCGCCACCGACAAGTTCTCCCCGTACCGCAAGATGCTCGCCGCGCTGTGGCGCGAGAGCCCGGTGTCGTCCCTCCAGGAGGGCGAGTCCCTGGCGACGATGGCCTCCCTGGTCCACGTCGACCACGAGGGCAACGGCTTCGCGGCGGCCCTGATCGAGCGCTCCGGGCTGACGCCGACGGACTGGCTCCGCCGCTACCTGAAGGCGTACTTCACCCCGCTCCTGCACAGCTTCTACGCCTACGACCTGGTCTTCATGCCGCACGGCGAGAACGTCATCCTCGTCCTCAAGGACGGTGTCGTCGAGCGGGCGATCTACAAGGACATCGCCGAGGAGATCGCGGTCATGGATCCGGACGCGGTCCTCCCGCCGACGGTCGAACGCCTCCGCGTGGACGTCCCCGAGGACAAGAAGCTCCTCTCCCTCTTCACGGACGTCTTCGACTGCTTCTTCCGTTTCCTCGCCGCCAACCTCGCCGAGGAAGGCGTCCTGGAAGAGGAGGAGTTCTGGCGCACGGTCGCCGAGACCGTCCGCGACTACCAGCACGCGATGCCCGAACTCGCGGACAAGTTCGCCCAGTACGACATGTTCGCCCCCGAGTTCGCGCTGTCCTGCCTCAACCGGCTCCAGCTGCGCAACAACCGGCAGATGGTCGACCTGGCGGACCCGGCGGGCGCGCTCCAGCTGGTCGGCAACCTGAAGAACCCCATCGCGGGCCTGTAGCCCCCGGCACGGCCCCCTGAGCAGACGGGCACCTCGGAGTACGGTCCTCCGAGGTGCCCGTCGCGTCGGGCCGGTTTGTTGTTCAGCCGCGGGTGGGTGAGGGCTGGTCGCGTAGTTCCTCGCGCCCCTCGAAGACCAGGCCCTGCGGGCCTGGAAGACGACGGTCCTGCGGCCTGAGATCAGCTGGGCTGCGGGCCGAAAAGCACGGGGCGCAGCCCCTGCTTTTCAGGGGCGCGGGGAACTGCGCGAGCAACCACACACCACCCGCACCCGCCGACGCGCCCGAACCCCCGAGCTCTACCGCGCCGGCCAGGGCACCTGCGGCGAACGGAAGTACCCGATCCCGAGCGCCTCCCACCGGGGCCCCTGCGAAGCCAACCGCACCCGGTAGCCGTCCCACCCCAGCATCGACGCCGGCGACCACCCCAGCTCAGCAACCCCCGGCAGCCTGGGAAACGCCATGTACTCAACATCCCCCGACGTCACAATCGTCTCGGTCCACAGCGGCGCCTCAACCCCCCGGACAGCCCCCGTCGGCACCCCCTCCAGATAGTCCCTCGGATCCCACTCGTACGACCGCCGCACATCCACGTACCCGGCCCAGTCCAGCCCCAGCGGCGTGTCCTTGTCGTACTTCATGTCGAGGTAGATCCGGTCCGCGGGCGACAGAACGACCCCCGTCCCGTTGCGCGCGGCGGCAGCCACCCGCTCCTTCTCCTCCGCACCCGTACTGTCCAGCCCCCAGTACTGCGCGAGAGCGCCCCGCGCGGGCGTCGCCCCGGTCAGCTGATGCCAGCCGACCACGGTCTTGCCGTACCGCTCGACGACCGGCTGCACCCGGTCCATGAACTTGACGTAGTCCTCGTGGCTGGTGGAGTGCGCCTCGTCCCCACCGATGTGGAGATAGCGGCCGGGGGTGAGCGCGGCCAACTCCCGTACGACGTCGTCCACGAAGTCGTACGTCACCTCCTTGTCGACGCAGAGGGAACTGAAGCCGACCTCGGTCCCGGTGTAGAGCGGCGGCGCGACACCGTCGCAGTTCAGCTCGGCGTAGGAGGCGAGCGCCGCGTTGGTGTGGCCGGGCATGTCGATCTCGGGGACGACCTCCAGGTGGCGGGAGGCCGCGTACCGGACGATCTCCTGGTAGTCGGCCTTGGTGTAGTGGCCGCCGGGGCCGCCGCCGACCTGGGTGGAGCCGCCGTGGGTGGCCAGGCGCGGCCAGGAGTCGACGGCGATGCGCCAGCCCTGGTCGTCGGAGAGGTGCAGGTGCAGCTTGTTGAACTTGTAGAGGGCGAGCTGGTCGACGTACCGCTTGACCTGGTCCACGGTGAAGAAGTGGCGGGAGACGTCCAGCATCGCGCCGCGCCAGCCGTAGCGCGGGACGTCCTTGATCGTGCCGCCCGCGACCAGCCACGGGCCCGGCTGCACGGAGTCCTTCTCGACGGCGGCGGGCAGCAGTTGGCGCAGGGTCTGGACGCCGTGGAAGAGCCCGGCGGGCGCGCGGGCGGTGAGGGTGACGCCGGAGGGGGCGCTGTCGAGCCGGTAGCCCTCCTGGCCGAGAGCCGTCTCCCCGGGGGCCAACCGCAGGCGGATTCCGGCCTCTTGGCGCTCGGTCACGGGCAGCCGGTACCCCGTGGAGGGCCGCAGGATCCCCGCGAGGTACTCCCCGACCCGGCGGGCCTCCGGGCCGCCGTCCACGACGATGCGCGTACCGCCCGTCATCCGGTACGGCGATCCGCCGGCCCGGACCGAGGCGGGGGCCGGGATCACCTGGCCGAGCGGGATCGTGGCGGCGTCGGCGCCGGCGTTCTCGGACACGGGTGTGGCTCCCACGGTGAGGATGCCGGCCGCCACGAGCAGCAGCGAACCGAGCAGGCGGGTCGATCTGTGGCGTGGTCTCACCAGGTGCTCCCTTCCACCAACCGAACTGACGACAACCACCATCCCCTCAAAGACCCCTTCAGGTCTAGACCATCTCGACCCCGGCCGGTGGAACAATCCTTCTCATGGCGGAAATCCTCCAGCGGGACGGCACGTGGACCTTCGACGGCGACACACTGCGGCTGACCCCGGGCCGCGACAAGAGCGTGAGCCTGCTGCGCAAGACTCTCGGTGAACTCTCCGTCCCGCTGGGCGCGTTGGCGGGCATCTCCTTCGAGCAGGGCAAGAAGTCGGGTCGGCTGCGCCTGAGGCTGCGCGACGGCTCCGACCCGCTCCTCCAGGCGACCGGCGGCCGGCTCGCGGACTCCAACGACCCGTACCAGCTGGGCGTCGACTCGGACCGGTACGGCGTCGCCGAGTACTTCGTGGACGAGATCCGCAACGCGCTGCTCCTGGACCAGGTGCCGGCCGACGCGGTGGACGCCTACCTCCTCGCCGGCCCCGCCGTCCCGCTCTCCGTCTCCGCCGGGGACGGCACCGCGAGCTTCGACGGCGAGCAGGTACGCCTGGAGTGGAACTGGAAGACGGAGGACGCGAAGGCCGCCGCCGGGACACGGCAGTTGGCCCTTTCGGACATCGCGGCCGTGGAGTGGCACCCCTCGGTCGGCCTGGAGAACGGCTACCTCCGCTTCACCGTGCGGAACGCGCCGACCAAGGCCCCGCCCAAGTACGACCCCAACTCCGTCGAGCTGTGGGGCTTCAAGAAGGACCCGCTGATGGCGCTGGTCGCGGCGGCGGTCCAGGCCCGCCTCCCGCACCCGGCGGCCCCGGCACCGAAGCAACTGATCCCGCCGCCCCCGGCGGCGCCGGACCGGCCGGCCCCCGAGGAGGACCACGACGCCCTGCTGCGCCGCCTGCGCGAACTCGGCGACCTCCACAGGTCCGGCGTGCTCACGGACGAGGAGTTCACCCTGGCCAAACAGGCGGTCCTCAAACGCCTGTGAGGACCGCCTGCCCGCTGTGGTGGTGTGCCCCGCCTTCCGGGCGCACCGGCCGCGCTACTTCGCCCGGCGCGCCACCGTGAAGTGGTCGACCTGGTCACCGGTCTCCGCGATGCCGCGCACGGTCAGCGTGGTGTAGTGCCCCTTCGGCGCGGGCTTCACGTCCACGCGCAGGAAGGAGTAGTCGAGGTAGCGCACCCGTGACCAGGTGACGGTCTCGTTCTGCTTGCCGTCCTTGGTGTTGATGAAGGAGGCCACCGACTCGACCTCGTTCTCGTGGCCCTCGTACGACTCCGCGGCACTGAACGCGTACAGGCTGCGGCCGGCCGCGCCCGCCGTGACGTACACCACGCCCTCGCTCTCGGGGTAGGCCGTGCCGCCGATCGGGAGCTTCTTGGTGACCGCGCCCGCCTTGATGACGTCGGTGCGCTCGTACTGGTGGTTGTGGCCGTTGATGACCAGGTCCACCGAGTACTTCTCGAACAGCGGCACCCACTCCTGGCGTACGCCGCCTTCCGAGGCGTGCGCGGTGGAGGTGCAGTAGGCGCAGTGGTGGAAGAAGACCACGACGAAGTCGATGTCCCGGGACGCGCGGAACTGCTTGAGCCGCACCTCCAGCCACTTGGTCTGGGTGCCGCCCGACATGCCGAGGTTGGCCGGGATCTCGAAGGAGATGTCGTTGGCGTCGAGCGAGATGACGGCCGTGTTGCCGTGGACGAAGGAGTAGACGCCCGGCAGGTTCTTCTTGTCGGGGCCGTTGTCGGGGAGGGTCCAGCGGGCCTCCTCGCCGCCGTAGCCGTTGGGCGAGTACCAGGCCTCCATGTCGTGGTTGCCGTAGGCGGGCATCCACGGCACGGACTTGGCGACGGACTCGGTCTGGGCGAGGAACTGGTCCCAGACCCGGGAGTCGAAGCCGGTGTCGGCGGTCTTTCCGGCGCCGGACGGGTCGGCGTAGGCGATGTCGCCGGCGTGCAGGTGGAAGGCCGGGTTCTGGCCGAGGAGCAGGCTGTTGTTGGCGAGGCCGTGGTAGCCGACACCCTCGTCGCCGAAGGCCGTGAAGGTGAAGGGCGCCTTGTGGGCGGGGGCGGTGGTGAATGTGCCGAGGGTGCCGAGGAGGTGCGGCTCGGCCGGGTCGAAGCCGGCGTGGCCGACGCCGTAGTAGTAGGTGCGGCCGGGCTTGAGGTGGGTGAGCTTGGCGTGCACGTAGTACTGCGTGTGGTCGCCGCTCGCGCCGACGCCGGCCGGGGTGAAGAGGGTACGGACCTCGGCGTCGATCCTGCGGGAGAGGTCCTGGGGGTGGGCGCCGATGCGGATGAAGGGCTTCCGGACGGCGACCGGGACCTGCCACGAGACGGTGATCTCGGTGCGCGGGTCGTTGCCGTAGGCGAGGTGGCGGCCGAAGGGGGCGACGAGGGAGCCGTCGACGCGCTCGGCGCTCGTGCCTGCCTGGGTCGGAACCGAGGTGCGGAGGGCAGCCGGGGCGGCGGCCCGGGCCGTGGCGGCCGGGACGAACGCGCCGCCCGCGACGGCACCGAGCGTGACCGCGCCGCCTCTGACCATCGAGCGTCGGGAGAACTTGGCGCGCAGGTACTCGTGCTGTTCGGCCATGCTCATGCGCTCGGCCAGCCGCTCGGGTACGCCCATGCGAGGAAGGTCCATGGCAGGAAGGTCCATGCGAGGAATGTCCATGGCGTCCGAAAGTCGTCGCCTCAGGCGACGGGATCCGGGCCGCCGCATGGACGGGTCACGAACAGGCACTCATAACACATTCAACGTTCACCCAAGGGTCGGTAACAGGGACCTGCCCGATATCGGGCAGGATTCTTGCGAAACCTTCGCCTGTCCCTCAGGATCTACCGAGTGCACGACGAACTTGTTGATCACCTGACGCGATCCTCGCCCCTCAACCGGGGCGAGGCGCTGCGTGTGATCCAGGACGTGCTCGCCTTCTTCGACGAGACGACGGAGGACTACGTCCGTCGCCGCCACCGCGAACTCCAGGCCCAGGGCCTGGTCAACGCGACGATCTTCGAACGGATCGAGGCGGACCTGAAGTACCGGGCGGTCGCGCCGCCGGAGCTCACGCTCAGGCAGCTGCGCCGCATCGTCTACGGCTGAGCAGCACCGGTCGGCAGACCCGGTGACCACTGACCGAGAAACGGGATACGTATATATATGTGCGGAATTGTCGGTTACATCGGCAAGCGTGACGTGGCGCCGCTGCTCCTGGAGGGCCTGCAGCGCCTGGAGTACCGGGGCTACGACTCGGCGGGCATAGTCGTCACCTCGCCCAAGACGGCCGGCCTGAAGATGGTCAAGGCCAAGGGCCGGGTGCGTGACCTGGAGGCCAAGGTCCCCGCGCGCTTCAAGGGCACCACCGGTATCGCCCATACCCGCTGGGCCACCCACGGCGCCCCGTCCGACCTCAACGCCCACCCGCACATGTCGGCCGACAGCAAGGTCGCCGTCGTCCACAACGGCATCATCGACAACGCCTCCGACCTGCGGAAGAAGCTCGAGGCGGACGGCGTCGAGTTCCTCTCCGAGACGGACACCGAGGTCCTGACCCACCTCATCGCCCGCTCCCAGGCGGAGACCCTGGAGGAGAAGGTCCGCCAGGCGCTGCGCATCGTCGAGGGCACGTACGGCATCGCCGTGATGCACGCCGACTTCAACGACCGCATCGTCGTCGCGCGCAACGGCTCCCCCGTCGTCCTCGGCATCGGCGAGAAGGAGATGTTCGTCGCCTCGGACATAGCCGCCCTCGTCGCCCACACCCGCCAGATCGTCACCCTCGACGACGGCGAGATGGCCACCCTGAAGGCCGACGACTTCCGCACGTACACGACGGAGGGCACCCGCACGACGGCCGAGCCCACGACCGTGGAGTGGGAGGCGGCCTCGTACGACATGGGCGGCCACGACACCTACATGCACAAGGAGATCCACGAGCAGGCCGACGCCGTGGACCGTGTGCTGCGCGGCCGCATCGACGACCGTTTCTCCACCGTGCACCTCGGCGGCCTCAACCTGGACGCCCGCGAGGCGCGCCAGATCCGCCGCGTCAAGATCCTCGGCTGCGGCACCTCGTACCACGCGGGCATGATCGGCGCCCAGATGATCGAGGAGCTGGCCCGTATCCCCGCCGACGCCGAGCCGGCGTCGGAGTTCCGCTACCGCAACGCGGTCGTCGACCCCGACACCCTCTACGTCGCGGTCTCCCAGTCGGGCGAGACGTACGACGTGCTGGCCGCCGTGCAGGAGCTGAAGCGCAAGGGCGCCCGCGTCCTCGGCGTGGTGAACGTGGTCGGCTCGGCGATCGCCCGCGAGGCGGACGGCGGCATCTACGTCCACGCCGGCCCCGAGGTCTGCGTCGTCTCGACCAAGTGCTTCACCAACACGACCGTGGCTTTCGCCCTGTTGGCGTTGCACCTCGGCCGCACCCGTGACCTCTCCGTGCGCGACGGCAAGCGGATCATCGAGGGCCTGCGCAAGCTCCCCGCCCAGATCGCCGAGATGCTGGAGCAGGAGGACGAGATCAAGAAGCTGGCCCAGGAGTACGCCGAGGCCAGCTCGATGCTCTTCATCGGCCGCGTCCGGGGCTACCCGGTGGCCCGCGAGGCCTCCCTCAAGCTCAAGGAGGTCTCCTACATCCACGCCGAGGCCTACCCGGCGTCGGAGCTCAAGCACGGCCCCCTGGCGTTGATCGAGCCCGCCCTCCCCACGGTCGCCATCGTCCCGGACGACGACCTCCTGGAGAAGAACCGCGCCGCCCTGGAGGAGATCAAGGCCCGCAGCGGCAAGATCCTCGCCGTGGCCCACCAGGAGCAGGAGAAGGCCGACCAGACGATCGTGGTCCCCAAGAACGAGGACGAGCTGGACCCGATCCTGATGGGCATCCCCCTCCAACTCCTCGCCTACCACACGGCGTTGGCGCTGGGCCGCGACATCGACAAGCCGCGCAACCTGGCGAAGTCGGTGACGGTGGAGTAGCCACCACGTTCGACTGAGGGAAGGGGCCTGCCCCGAACGGGCCGCAGGCCCTGAGGAGCGCGGGGAACTGCGCGACCAGCCCCCACCCACCCGCAGCGGCCGAACAACCGAACGGACCCCCACGTGAAGCCACCACTCACGGGGGGGTCCGCTCCTGTGCCGCCGGGGTCGCCCAACCCCCGACGCCGGCTGCCTCTATCCGGTGGCCGTCACACCACCTCGTCCGGCAGCACGCCTGGGCACAGCCGTAGGCCAGTGCGCGAGCGCCGCGGTCGCCGCGTACCACGCCACGAGCCCACCCACGGCCGCGAACCACCCGGCCACCTTCGCGAGCGCGGAGCTGTCGCCGAACGAAGCGACGGCGAGCAGCACCATGGCCACGAACACCAACCCGTACGTCGCCCGCGTGAGCGTCACCGACGTGCCCAGCGCGAGACTGAGCGCCACGAGCGCGAACAGCAGCATGAACAGCCCGGAGGCGTTGGCGGAGGCAGGGTCGCCCGTGGGATGACCGGCGGTCCAGCCCCAGGTGAACCAGAGCGCGCCGAGGGCGGCGTACGCCGTCCCCGTGAGGGTGTCCCGGTCGCGCAGGGCGAGGAGCCCCGCGACGAAGAGGGCCACGCCACCGACGTACGTGGCGAGAGAGACCGCGTCGGCTTCCGTCAGACCGTCGATCACCCGGGTGTGACCGAGTCCGAACGCCAACAGGGTGAGTCCGAGCGCGAGTTGGCCGAGAGTGGAGGTGTTGCTGCCCGCAGAGACGCCATTGTCCACGGCGGGGCTCCCTTCGTGCGTGTGCAGTTGTACGGCGATCGGGTTATGCCCTTCACAAGGGCACAAACACCTCTACGCGCCAGTAGGTTGATGCGTTTCCGGAACGTGACGTAGCGCTGCGGAAGGCGCATCCCACCTGGGGGAAAAGGGAGTTACGGAAGCGAAGCGAGGTACCGGGGCTCAGGGAAGGACGCGGCTCAGGGAAGGACGCGGCTCAGGGAATGACGATCACGGGCCGCTGCGCCCGCTTGGCGAGCCGCCCGGCGACCGAGCCGAAGATCCGCCCGACGATCCCGTGCGTCGACCCGACGACGATGGCGTCGGCCTCGTACTCCCGCCCCACCTCTTCGAGTTCGTGGCAGATGTCGCCGCCGCGCTCGACGAGGATCCAGGGGACTTCGGCGAGATAGTCGGCGCAGGCGAGCTCCAGCCCGAGGACCTCGGTCCGGTGATCGGGGACGTCGACGAAGACGGGCGGCTCGCAGCCGGCCCACACGGTCGTGGGCAGCCGGTTGGCCACGTGCACGATGATCAGGCCCGAGCCGGAACGGCTGGCCATGCCGATGGCGTACGCGAGAGCGCGTTCACTGGACGTCGAACCGTCGAAGCCGACGACGACGCCGTGCTTGAAGGCGGGGTCGCAGGACGGGCGTGCCTCTTCCGCCGCAAGGGGCTCGGCCGCCGTGTGATCGGCGACGGGCCGCCGCTTGCGGTCCGCGGAGTCGAAGAATTCGTGACCGGCCATGGGTGTCTCGGCGTTTGGATCCTCATGTGGGACGACGTGGATGGGACGTCAGTGTGCGGCGGAGCCGTGTCCGGGAATCATCTTCCCCACCCCATACCCCCAAGGGTACGACCGCACGCCTCCTCCGCCCAGATCCCGCACCGGCTGCGCGGGGTTCCAGGGAGCATGCACGAGCACCGGCCCGTAACGCAATGGTTGCTGCCACGTACAGCCGGTTTACCCGGCCTCTCCGGCCTGCTCCGGGCCACTCCGGGCCGCGCGCCGAGTGCCGAGCGCGCCGACGCGCGGTTCCCGCACCCCCTGGAAGGGGTGCGCCCTTTCATCCGAGAACCATCGACGGCAACCCGATCAAGCAGCACCAGTGACCGACGGGTCGAACACGCGTTGAACCCCGGTAAGCCGCACCCGAGGGAGCCAGGAGGGAGACCGCAGTGTCCGCACCCCGCACCGCACCCCGCACCGCGCCCCAGCCCACCCCCCAAGCCGACGAGATCCCCCCGGCCCCGGCCGACACCGCCACGGACGTGGTCCGCTGGGCCGCCTTCAGTTGCGTCCTCGTCCCCATCGTCCTCGTCTGGTACGGCACCTCACTCGCCGGCGCGACGGGCGCGGCCCTCGGCCTCGCCGCGGTCACCGGCGCGTGCCGCGTCCTCATCCGCCAGTCCGAACGCGGAGCAGCCGCCGCCCGCACGCCGGCCGCTCGCAGTACGGCCTCCCGCACCACGGCCTCCCGCCCGACGCCCTCCCGTTCGATGGCCGAAGATCACACCTTCCGGCACACCCGACACGGACGCTCCGCTTCCGGGGCACACAGGGGCGGACGGAACTCCGGCCCGAGTGCGCCGGTCGACTGACCGGTTTCCGCGCACACCCCCGTATCTTTTCAGCCAACTTCGGCCACCCGGGCCTCCCTTGCTCGGACACCCCTCCACCCCCCGTTCGACCTGCGCTGAAAGGGGTCAAGGGGCCGCGCGCACCCTACGTGGACCGGCCACCGGGACGAGGCGTACTTCCCTGTGCGGCACGAGAGTGCAACGCTTCGTGATCGAATGCTTCACGCCAAGTTGCCATGTCGACAATGTGCCGGTTGGCGATCTGGTCACGCCGGCACTACGGGACACAGTAGATTCGATCATGACTGTCTTACGGCGGGGGACTCGTGCAGGACCAAGGGGAAACGTGCAGGAGCGACACAACCGAGGAGCCGCGACCACCGAGGGGGGCTTAGCAGTATGAGCCACGACTCCACCGCCGCGCCGGAAGCCGCGGCCCGGAAACTCTCCGGGCGACGCCGCAAGGAGATCGTCGCGGTGCTGCTGTTCAGCGGCGGCCCCATCTTCGAGAGTTCCATACCACTGTCGGTGTTCGGGATCGACCGCCAGGACGCCGGCGTACCGCGCTACCGCCTGCTGGTGTGCGCGGGCGAGGACGGCCCGCTGCGGACCACAGGGGGCCTGGAACTCACCGCACCGAACGGCCTTGAGGCGATCTCGCGGGCGGGCACGGTGGTCGTGCCCGCATGGCGTTCGATCACCTCACCGCCGCCGGAGGAGGCGCTCGACGCACTGCGCCGAGCGCACGAAGAGGGCGCCCGTATCGTCGGGCTGTGCACCGGTGCCTTCGTACTGGCCGCAGCCGGCCTGCTGGACGGCAGGCCCGCGACGACACACTGGATGTACGCGCCGACGCTGGCCAAACGCTATCCGTCCGTCCACGTCGATCCACGAGAGCTCTTCGTGGACGACGGCGACGTGCTGACATCGGCCGGCACCGCGGCCGGAATCGATCTATGTCTGCACATCGTGCGGACGGACCACGGGAACGAGGCGGCCGGCGCGCTGGCCCGTCGTCTGGTGGTCCCACCACGTCGATCGGGCGGCCAGGAGCGCTACCTCGATCGATCTTTACCCGAGGAGATCGGCGCCGACCCGCTCGCCGAGGTCGTCGCCTGGGCACTGGAGCACCTCCATGAGCAGTTCGACGTGGAGACGCTCGCGGCACGGGCGTACATGAGCCGTCGTACGTTCGACCGCCGGTTCCGCTCGCTCACCGGGAGCGCTCCCCTGCAGTGGCTGATCACCCAGCGCGTGCTGCAGGCACAGCGCCTGCTGGAGACGTCGGACTACTCGGTGGACGAGGTCGCGGGGCGTTGCGGCTTCCGTTCGCCGGTGGCGCTGCGCGGGCACTTCCGGCGGCAGCTGGGCTCGTCCCCGGCGGCGTACCGGGCGGCGTACCGGGCCCGGCGGCCGCAGGGCGACAAGCCCGGCGACCACCACGACGGCCCGCACAGCGTCCCGGGGCCGTCCTCGATGTCGCCCGAGCACGCCCCGGTGCCGCTCCAGGCCCGGCGCACGGCCGCGGCCAGCGCCCTGGCGCCGTCGGCGTCCCTCTCCGCGGAGGGCGCCAAGCCTGAGCTGTACGCGACGGGCCGGCTGCCGGGCCAGCGCAGCGCTCCGTAGCACTCACCGGCACACAGCGGCCCGGTCCTGCACTGATCACCCCGGTGCAGGACCGGGCCGTACGGCTGTCACGGGCCGTAAGGTGAGACACATGAACGATCGCATGGTGTGGATCGACTGCGAGATGACCGGCCTCTCGCTGTCCGACGACGCGCTCATCGAGGTGGCCGCCCTCGTCACCGACTCCGAGCTGAACGTGCTCGGCGACGGTGTCGACATCGTCATCCGCCCGCCGGACTCGGCACTGGAGACCATGCCGGAGGTGGTGCGCCAGATGCACACCGCGTCCGGCCTGCTGGACGCCCTCCCCGGCGGCACGACGCTCGCCGACGCGGAGGAGCAGGTCATGGCGTACGTACGCGAACACGTGAAGGAACCGCGCAAGGCCCCCTTGTGCGGCAACTCGGTGGGGACGGACCGGGGCTTCCTCTTCCGTGACATGCCGACGCTGGAGGAGTACCTCCACTACCGCATCGTGGACGTCTCCTCGATCAAGGAGCTGGCCCGCCGCTGGTACCCGAGGGCGTACTTCAACAGCCCCGAGAAGAACGGCAACCACCGGGCCCTGGCGGACATCCGCGAATCCATCGCCGAGCTCCGCTACTACCGCGAGGCGATCTTCGTCCCGCAGCCCGGCCCCGACTCGGACACGGCCCGCACGATCGCCGCGAAGCACGTCCTGCCCGCGGGGTAGCCCTGTCCACGGGGCCCGTCCGGGCCCCGGACGACCGCCACCGGAACGCGTGCACGGGCACCCCTTCAGACCCTGTACACTTTTTCTCGGCCGGTCGGTGAAGCCTTCGGATGAACCGCCGGTCATGGTGGGTGTAGCTCAGCTGGTAGAGCACCTGGTTGTGGTCCAGGATGTCGCGGGTTCGAGTCCCGTCACTCACCCTGAACGAACGAGCCCCGATCTGGGAAACAGATCGGGGCTCGTTCGTGTGCTGCTCCTGCGAACATCACGGAACCTCACGCCCCCGCGCGGGCCTTCGCCATCCCCCGAACAACCGGGGAGCACCGTGAGGAGTTGAGACTCCCGCCGGGTGTGGCCGACAGCGCCCCCGTCCGTCCGGGAGCGCCAGGCCATGGTCATCAGCAGGAGTCGTAGCGCCAGACGCCGGCCTCGCGGATCCACGGCTCCTGCTTCTGGTCGAACTTGGGCATGCCGACGCCGTACGAGACGTGCGCCGCGTCGGCGGAGATGTCGTCGATCTCGAACCGCTTCACGTCCTGGGCGCCGTAGTCCCCGATGGCCCGTTCGGTCAGCGCGGCCATGCCGGCGAGGGTGATCCGCTTCTTGCAGCGCTCGGACAGCATGCCGAAGGCGGTGTCCGGCTTGTTCGCGAAGTACGCCGCGGTGTAGTCACCGACGGCCGCTTCGAGACCCGCGGTGTCGACGCCTGCGGTGTCGGCCGGGCTGGGCGTGGCACTCGGCTCCTGGACCTCGGCGGACGGCTTGTCGTCGGTGCCGCCGGACTCGTCGCCGGACGTGCACGCGGTGAGCGCGAGAAGCGCGACGGCGAGTAAGACGGTGACACGGGTGCGCATGGTCCCCCCTGGGATCGGTGTGTGGAGCAAGGGGCATCGTGGCACGGCCGGGCGTGGACCGGCCTCAGGAGCCCCGCCCCTCAGCCATGCCATGCCATGCCATGCATCCGCGAACTCCCGTACCCGCGCGAAGCGTTCACCTGGATCGGGGCGCGTGGCCCGCTCCACCACGTCCAACTGAGCCGCCGTACCCCGCCAGGCGCCCTCCTCGTCCCCCGCGTCCAGCGACAGCCTTGCGGTGCGGCCCAGTACGTGGACCGTGGTGCGGATGTCGATCGTCGCGCCGCGCTCGTACTCCTCCGACCGGCCACCGCTCAAGGCTGAACTACCGGCCCCGCAGAGACGACGGCCGGCGCGACGGACGCAAAAGCCTCTCCTGGCGCGACTACCGGGACGAGGGCTGGATCGCAGGAGCGGCGACGGCCTCGGGCTCGCCGCCGCGACCTGCTGATCGCCGCCCGCCGGCAGTTCGGCGGCCCGATCGTCCTGGTCCGGGACAACCTCAACGTCCATAAAACCGCCGACCTGCGGCAGCGGGCGGCAGCGACCGAAGTCCGTGCGGCCCGAGGGGCCCCTCAGGCTGCCATCAGCGCCGCCAGGGCGCGGTCCATTGCGGCGTTGAACTCTTCCGGCGTCAGTGGCAGGCGGGACTTGACGTCCCGACTCCACTGGTCGGCGAGGACCTCGGCGGAGCCCGCCTCGACACCGTCGAGCGCCGCGTCGGCCAGGTCCGACGGAGCGATCTTGTCCACGGGCCAGCCCGCGGCCATGTCGGTGTCGGCCAGGCCGAGGTGTACCGCTGTGACGAGCGTGCCCTGCTCGGCGAGCTCCAGGCGGACGCCGTTGGTCATGGCCCAGGCGGCGGCCTTGGTCAGGTGGTAGGCATTGGCGCCCTTGCCCCCGAACCACGACATGGCGGAGAGGACGTTGACGATCGCGCCCCCGCCGTTCCTGGCGAGCGCCGGCGCGAACTCCCGGATCATTCCCAGGTGGCCGAACATGTTGGTCTCCAGTTCATGCCGCACCGCGTCCAGCGAACCGGTGACCAGGTCGGTCCCCGTACTGATTCCCGCGTTGTTGACGAGTAGCGAGACGTCCGGGGCGGCCTCGGCGGCGGCCCTCACGGATGCGGGATCGGCGATGTCGAGGGGCAGCACCTCGACGCCGGGCAGGTCCACGGTCTCCGGTCGGCGGGCCGTAGCGTAGACCGTGCGGGCGCCCCGTTCGAGCAGGCGCTGGGCGAAGGCGCGGCCCAGGCCGCGGTTGGCTCCGGTGACAAGGGCGACGGAGTTGTTGATATCCATGTCCTGGACGCTAAAACCTGACGCTAGCGTCAGAGGCAAGTGCTGGTCGTCAGGGCCAGGGGTGAGAGGAATCACCATGACTGTCACAGTGGCCGCGGCCGAGCGGTTGATCCGCATCGGCGAGGTGGCACGGGGGGCCGGCGTCTCGGTGCGCGCCGTGCGCTACTACGAGCAGCAAGGGCTGCTCATCGCGGAGCGCAGCCCGTCCGGCCAGCGCCTGTACCGGCAGGACGCCATCCCCCTGGTCCGCTTCTTCCAGCAGATGTTCGCCGCCGGCCTCACCAGCCGAAGGATCACCGAACTCCTGCCGTGCTGGGACTCCGGGCACACCGACGCCGAGCAACGAGCCATGCTGCGAGCCGAGCGCGAGCGCATCCAGGCCAAGATCGACGACCTGCAGGCCGCCCTGGACCACCTCGACAAGGTCATCGCGATCACGGACACGCACCCGTAGGCGCGGTCGGCCAGACGTCTCATCAGCGATCTGACCTCGCTGTCTTGGCCGGGACGATGAGGAGTCGTTGAGGGGAACTGCTGTCGGGTGGCCGTTGGTACCGCGGCCGACGGCCAGCCGTCAGCCCCTGCGACACCACGAGTTCGCCTCGACAAGCGCTTCGTCGCCGAGGTCGATTCGGCTCAGGGTCATCAGGTCATGTTCCCCAGGGCGTGCGGGCAGCCCTGGGGAGAAGCGACAGCCGCCCCTTACGACGAAGCCCGCGCCACCAGCTCCGTAGGCAGCACCACCTGACGCCGCTCCAACCCCCGTGACACCGCCGGGCGGCGGTCCGCGATCTCGTCGAGGAGGAGGTCGATCATGGCTCGGCCCATTTCCTCGATGGGCTGGCGGACGCTCGTCATCGGGGGGTCCATGTGGCGGGCGATCGCGGAGTCGTCGTAGCCGACCAGGGCCACGTCGTCGGGTATGCGGCGGCCGGCCTCGCGGAGGACCTGGCGGGCGCCCGCCGCCATGACGTCGGACTCGGCGAAGACCGCGTCCAGGTCGGGGCAGCGGGACAGCAGCTCCGTCATGGCCCGGCGTCCGCCCTCCTCCGTGAAGTCGCCGGGGACGATCAGGCGCTCGTCGACCTCGCGGCCGGCGTCCTCCAGGGCCTCACGGTAGCCGTCGATGCGGCGCTGGGCGCCGTAGACGTCCAGGCGGCCGGTGATCGTGGCTACCCGGGTACGACCGCGTTCGATGAGGTGTTCCACCGCCGAGCGGCCGCCGCCGTAGTTGTCGGAGTCGACGGAGGGGAGCGTCTCGTGCTCCGAACGGGGGCCGCTGATCACCGCCGGGATTTCCAGTTGTGACAGCAAATCGGGGAGCGGGTCGTCCGCGTGCACCGAGACCAGGAGGACTCCGTCGACGCGGTGCGCGGCCAGGTACTGGGCCAGGCGGCGGCGCTCCCGGTCGTTGCCCGCGAAGATCAGCAGGAGCTGCATCTCCGTCTCGGACAGTTGCGCGCCCACGCCCTTGAGGATGTCGGAGAAGTACGGCTCGGAGAAGAAACGGGTCTCCGGCTCGGGCACGACCATCGCGATCGCATCGGTGCGGTTCGCCGCGAGGGCGCGGGCCGCCGTGTTCGGGACGTAGCCGAGCTCCGCGACGGCCGCCTCGACCGCCGCGCGGGTCGCGTCGCTGACCCGGGGCGAGCCGTTGATCACCCGGGACACCGTCCCCCGGCCCACCCCGGCCCGTGCGGCGACCTCTTCCAACGTCGGCCGCCCACCGCTCCGGCCCCGTGCCCCGTGGCCTGCCACCATGGTCGCCTCCCGTTCACACCGCGCTGGCGTGGAATCTAACAGTCCTGATCCTCGTACGACGTCCGGCAAGTGGTCATCGGGGTTTCGGCACCGTCGGCGGCGCCGGTCCCGCGCCTGGTGCTGGTCTCGCGTCCGGACGACTGGTTACACGAGTCCAACAGGGTCAGCGTCTCGGAAACCGGGCGCGGCGGCCCGGCAGGGGCCCGGCCCGGTCGTCGTCCGGGCGCGCCACCCACCCTGCCGAAGCCGTGTCCCCGAAGCCCGTCCGCGTACCATCCGGGCACCATCCGACAGTTTCCGGGCACGCCAGGCCGCCGGTCCCGGGGTTAGTTAACAGCCCGATAACCGAAGACATCTCTCCACGCTCGCTCCCTTGACACCCCCGCACGAACCGACGACTCTTCAACACATCACTTGTGGGAGCGCTCCCACAGTACCTGGCACTTACACATCCCGCACGTTCCCCGCCCGAGCCGCAGCATGACAAACGGGCCCAACAACGCAGTTGGCCGGGGGGTCGGCACGTCAGGGCATCAGGAGGACGCAATGCGAGCACGTACCCTCCCCCACTCCCGGCCGCGGTCGGACGGGGGCACCCGTATCGCCCGCAGGACGCGCAAGACGGTGGTCATCGCGGCCGTCGCCGCGCTGAGCGCCGGGCTGCTGGCCGGCTGTGCCGATGACGGCAAGGACGAGGACGGCACGTCGTCTGACGGCGGCGGTGGCAAGACCAAGATCACCCTTGGCCTCTTCGGCACCGCGGGCTTCGAGGAGTCCGGTCTGTACAAGGAGTACGAGAAGCTCAACCCGGACATCGACATCCAGCAGACCGTGGTGGAGCGGAACGAGAACTACTACCCCGCGCTCCTCAACCACCTGACCACCGGCAGCGGTCTGCAGGACATCCAGATGATCGAGGTCGGCAACATCGCCGAGATCGTCGAGACCCAGTCGGACAAGCTGCTGGACCTGTCGAAGTACGGCAAGAAGAGCGACTACCTGGAGTGGAAGTGGCAGCAGGCCACCACCTCCGGCGGCCAGACGATCGCGGTCGGCACCGACGTCGGCCCGATGGCCATCTGCTACCGCAAGGATCTCTTCGAGGCGGCCGGTCTGCCCACCGACCGCGAGGAGGTCGGCAAGTTGTGGACCGGCAGCTGGGACAAGTTCGTCGAGACCGGCAAGAAGTTCCAGGAGAAGGCGCCCAAGGGCACCACCTTCCTGGACTCCCCCGGCGGTCTGCTGCAGGCGATCCTCAGCAGTGAGAAGGACCGGTTCTACGACTCCTCCGGCGAGGTCATCTACAAGACGAACCCGGCCGTCAAGGACGCCTTCGAGCTCACGGCACAGGCCGCGAAGGACGGGTTGATCGGCAACCAGACGCAGTTCCAGCCGGCCTGGGACACGACGATCGCCAACAGCAAGTTCGCCGCGATGTCCTGCCCGCCGTGGATGCTCGGCTACATCAAGGGCAAGTCGAAGCCCGAGTCGGCCGGCAAGTGGGACATCGCCCAGGCGCCGAAGTCCGGCAACTGGGGCGGCTCCTTCCTGTCCGTGCCCAAGAACGGCAAGAACGCGGAGGAGGCGGCGAAGCTGGCCGCCTGGTTGACCGCGCCGGAGCAGCAGGCCAAGCTCTTCGCCGTGCAGGGCAGCTTCCCGAGCACGCCGGCCGCGTACGACTCGGCCGCGGTGAAGGACGCGAAGAACGACATGACCGGTGACGCGCCGATCGGCACGATCTTCGCGCAGGCCGCCGAGAACATCCCGGTCCAGACGATCGGTCCGAAGGACCAGATCATCCAGCAGGGCCTGACCGACAACGGCGTGATCCTCGTGACCCAGGGCAAGTCGCCCGAGGAAGCGTGGAAGAACGCCGTGAAGACCATCGACAACGCACTGGACAAGTGACCGGCATGGCCACACGGCACGACACCGCCGCGCCCCCCTCCAAGGGGGGCGCGGCCCCGGCCCGCCCGCCCGCGGAGTCCCCGGCCGAGGAACGCCGCCGGGCCCGGCTCTCCCGCCGCTGGCAGCGGGACGTGCGCTGGAGCCCGTACGCCTTCGTCTCGCCCTTCTTCCTGTTGTTCGTCGCGTTCGGCCTGTTCCCGCTGCTCTACACCGGCTGGGCCTCGCTGCACACGGTGGAGCTGACCGCCCCGACCGACATGAGCTGGGCGGGGCTGCGCAACTACACCCGGATCTTCGACGACGAGTTCTTCTGGAACGCGGCGCGGAACACGCTGACCATCGGGATCATCTCGACCGTCCCGCAGCTGATGATGGCGCTGGGCATCGCCCACATCCTCAACTACAAGCTCCGCGCCTCGACCTTCTACCGGGTCGTCATGCTCGCCCCGTACGCCACGTCGATCGCCGCCGCCACCCTGGTCTTCGTCCTGCTCTTCGGCCGTGACTACGGAATGATCAACTGGTTCCTGGGGCTGCTCGGCTTCGACCACATCGACTGGCAGAACGACAAGTGGTACTCGCAGATCGCCGTGTCGACCATCGTGATCTGGCGCTGGACCGGCTACAACGCGCTGATCTACCTCGCCGCGATGCAGGCGATCCCGCAGGACCTGTACGAGTCGGCGGCGCTCGACGGCGCCAGCCGCTGGAAGCAGTTCATCCATGTGACGCTGCCGTCGCTGCGCCCGACGATCCTCTTCACCGTGGTCGTCTCGACGATCGGTGCCTCGCAGCTCTTCGCCGAGCCACTGCTGTTCGACGCCAACAAGGGCGCGTCCGGCGGCTCCCAGCACCAGTTCCAGACGCTCGGCCTGTACCTGTACGAGCAGGGCTGGGTGAACCAGCACCTGGGCCGCGCCTCCGCGATCGCCTGGACGATGTTCCTGATCCTCATCGTGGTCGGAATCATCAACTACGTCATCTCGCGCCGGCTGCGCGCCAGTAGTTAGGAGACCGGCCGTGACGACGACAATCACCAAACCCCCGGCCGACGCGGTCCCCGAGCCGCCGAAGAACGGCAAGCGCAAGCGCGGGCTGAAGGCCGCGCGAGCGGGCGGGCAGCATCACGCCGGACCCGTCGCGTACATCATCCTCATCGCGTTCACCGTGATCTCGCTGTTCCCGCTGGTGTGGACGGCGATCGCGGCGTCGCGCGACAACGCGCGGCTGGCGGAGACCCCGCCGCCCTTCTGGTTCGGCGCGAACCTCTTCGACAAGCTCGAAGTGGCCTGGGAGGACGCCAATCTGGGCGAGGCGTTCCTCAACACGACGATCGTGGCGGGCATCTCGTCGCTGACCATCGTCTTCCTGTCGACGATCGCCGGGTTCGCCTTCGCCAAGCTGCGGTTCAGGGGCCGTAACGCGCTGATGCTGATCGTGATCGGCACGATGATGGTGCCGCCGCAGCTCCAGGTGATCCCGCTGTACATGATGGTCGCCAAGCTCGACTGGACCGACCAGCTGCAGGCGGTGATCCTGCCCTCCCTGGTCAGCGCGTTCGGTGTGTTCTTCATGCGGCAGTACCTGCTGCAGGCCCTCCCCGACGAGATCATCGAGGCGGCGAGGGTGGACGGCGCGAGCAGCTGGCGCGTCATCTGGCACGTGGTCTTCCCGGCCGCGCGGCCCGCGATGGCCGTCCTGGGCATGCTGATGTTCGTCCAGACCTGGAACGACTTCCTGTGGCCGTTCCTCGTCCTGACCCAGCTGGGCAACCCGACCGTGCAGGTCGCCGTCGCCGGACTGGGCCGCGGCTACACCCCCGACCAGGCTCTGATCATGGCGGGCGCGCTGCTCAGCACGCTGCCGCTGCTCCTGGTCTTCGCGATCTTCGGCAAGCAGATCGTGGGGGGCATCATGCAGGGCGCGGTGAAGGGCTGACGGCCCGCGCCATCCGTCCGTTCTCCATGGGGCCGGGTCACCGCCGCCTCGGCCCCTTTTTCTCCCCGCTGTTCTCTTCCCCCCACCCACCCCCGTCGGTCTGCGACGACCACCTATGGGAGCGCTTCCATGCCTGAGCCCACCACGCCGGTGACCTTTCCTCCCGCCTTCCTCTGGGGCGCGGCCACCTCCGCGTACCAGATCGAAGGAGCGGTGCGGGAGGACGGCCGTACGCCCTCCATCTGGGACACCTTCAGTCACACCCCGGGCAAGACCGCCGGCGGCGAGACCGGTGACATCGCTGTCGACCACTACCACCGCTACCGCGACGACGTGGCGATGATGGCGGACCTGGGCCTCACCTCGTACCGCTTCTCGATCTCCTGGTCGCGGGTGCAGCCGACGGGCCGGGGCCCGGCGATCCAGCGCGGCCTGGACTTCTACCGCCGACTGGTCGACGAGTTGCTGGAGAAGGGCATCAAGCCGGCCGTGACCCTCTACCACTGGGACCTCCCCCAGGAGCTGGAGGACGCGGGCGGCTGGCCCGAGCGGGACATCGTGCACCGGTTCGCCGAGTACGCGCGGATCGTGGGCGAGGCGCTGGGTGACCGCGTCGAGCAGTGGATCACGCTCAACGAGCCGTGGTGCACCGCGTTCCTGGGCTACGGCTCGGGGGTGCACGCGCCGGGCCGTACGGACCCGGTGGCGTCGCTGCGGGCGGCCCACCATCTGAACGTGGCGCACGGGCTGGGGGTCGCGGCGCTCCGCTCGTCGATGCCGGCCCGCAACGCGATCGCGGTGAGCCTGAACTCGTCGGTGGTACGGCCGATCTCGAGCTCGCCCGAGGACCTGGCGGCGGCGAGGAAGATCGACGACCTGGCGAACGGCGTCTTCCACGGCCCGATGCTGCACGGGGCGTACCCGGAGAGTCTGTTCTCCGCCACCTCGTCGCTGACGGACTGGTCGTTCGTGCGGGACGGCGATGTGGCGACGGCCAACCAGCCGTTGGACGCGCTGGGGTTGAACTACTACACGCCGACGCTGGTGGGGGCGGCGGACGCCGACCTGAAGGGCCCCCGCGCGGACGGGCACGGCGCGAGCGAACACACGCCGTGGCCGGGCGCGGACGACGTCCTGTTCCACCAGACGCCGGGCGAGCGTACGGAGATGGGCTGGACCATCGACCCGACCGGCCTCCACGAGCTGATCATGCGCTATGCGCGGGAGGTTCCCGGGATGCCGATGTACATCACCGAGAACGGGGCGGCCTACGACGACAAGATGGACGCGGACGGTCGCGTCCACGACCCCGAGCGCATCGCCTACCTCCACGGCCACCTGCGCGCGGTCCGGCGCGCGATCGCCGAGGGCGCGGACGTCCGCGGCTACTACCTGTGGTCCCTGATGGACAACTTCGAGTGGGCGTACGGCTACGCGAAGCGGTTCGGCGCCGTGTACGTGGACTACGCGACGCTCACCCGCACCCCGAAGTCGAGCGCGTACTGGTACGGGCAGGCGGCGAGGACGGGGGCGCTGCCGCCGCTGGTGACGACCTCGGCGTAGGGACCACGGGACCGGGGGCAGGGGAAGCCACCGGGGGGAGCGGGGGGGCCGGGGCGCGGCGCAGATAGGGGAGCGCCGCGCCCCGGGCATGGGTCGGAGAGTGCCCGGGGAGCCTGCCGCTGGGGCGGGGAGGCCGGCCGGAAGCCCACGTCGCCCGCCTGTCCGCGGAGGCGCGCGGCGTAGGCGGCGAGCTGGACGCACCTCAGGAGTGCCTCCCATCGTTCGGGAGAAGGGCAGCTCCGACCGTTCAGGCGACGTGACGGTTTCTGCGAGGCGGCCCTTGGCAGCGACCGGAATTGCAGCGGCGGTCCGTGGCTGAGCAATATCCGTCCAGGCCCGGTACGCGAAATCCCAACTCCTCTTCGACCACATCGGTTCAGCCCATGCGCCCTGTCAGGACTCGGCTGCTTTTCGACGCGCGGGTCGGCACCGGGCTTTGGGGTTGAAGTGCGCCTCGCCACACTGGAGGCCGAGTGCGCAGGGCTGGTCGTGCTCGGGGCGGTGCGGGTGCAACTGCCGTGTGCCGATGGCGTCAACGAGTCGGTGCAACCCGATGCAGGACATCGAGGGCCACCGGTTCTGTCTCGACTGAGCATCCTCCGTCGGTCGCCAGTCGGCAGCCGCGACGGATCTTCCAGATCTCATCCGCGCGAAGACGTGCCCTACGCCGACCAGGCCTCCCGGTGGGAGGTGCTGTGCTCCTCGGACGGCAGACGAACTGCCGCAGCGTCAGTACTGCCAGTCGGCCGATACCAGGAGGATCCGGTCCTCCAGGACAGGCACCATGGTTGGCCTTGCTCACCAGGTCCGCACCCTCGCTCCGCAGTGGCGAGCTCGCAGGACTGCCGCTGACCCAGCCCTGCGAAGGGGGCTGTCCAGGACGGCTCGGACGCCGCGATCAAAGTACGCACCCCTAGATCGCCTTCACCTGCGACGAGCAGTCAGGGGAACTCATTCAAGGCCGGCTTACTGTCGACCCGCTTCACCACCACCGCCGGAGATCGAGCGCTCCCTCATGACCGCTCTGAGGGCAGAGCCACCTGTTACTTCATCAATTAGTTTTTCTGTCAGTGAATTGTTGTCTTGTAGAACTATTGCTCCGTCAACTTACTTATAAGCAAGGACAATTGTTGCAGCCTTAACTAAAATCCCTTCGCGTTTGCAGGGGTTCATGGGGCGTCCTAGAGTTGCAGATGTCGACAAAAGCGACATTTCACCGCCCCTGGGTTACCCCAGCTGGGCCCGGCGAGAGGACGTCGACATGTCATTCCCCAACGGTGGCTCACAGCAGACCGCTGCCCAAGCACTTGGAAGCGCGCTGGGACAGAGCATGCCCTTCAGTGCGCAGGGCGCCGGGCAGGCACAGCCTCAGGCCGCCTCAACCGGCCAGTCCCCCCAGCTGGACCCGCAGTTCCTTCCCATCATCGCGGCGCTGGCACCGGCCGTCGGGGGGCTCCTGTCCAGCCTCAGCGCGCCGCAAGGCGCACCGCAGACCACCGCCCCCCAGCCCCAGCAGCAGCTGGACCCGCAGTTCCTTCCCATCATCGCGGCGCTGGCACCGGCCGTCGGGGGGCTCCTGTCCAGCCTCAGCGCGCCGCAAGGCGCACCGCA
>NZ_JBSFVC010000025.1:140520-140787 GCF_053592095.1 Streptomyces sp. NPDC002787
GACCACCGCCCCCCAGCCCCAACAGCAGCTGGACCCGCAGTTCCTGGGCTCCATCATCCCGGTCGCCAGCGCGATCCTGAACAGCCTCAGCGCACCGCAAGGCGCACCGCAGACCACCGCCCCCCAGCCCCAACAGCAGCTGGACCCGCAGTTCCTGGGCTCCATCATCCCAGTCGCCAGCGCGATCCTGAACAGCCTCAGCGCACCGCAAGGCGCACCGCAGACCACCGCCCCCCAGCCCCAACAGCAGCTGGACCCGCAGTTCCT
>NZ_JBSFVC010000025.1:140886-166094 GCF_053592095.1 Streptomyces sp. NPDC002787
TGGGCTCCATCATCCCAGTCGCCAGCGCGATCCTGAACAGTCTCAGCGCACCGCAAGGCGCACCGCAGACCGCGATGCCGACCATGGCGACCGGCAGGCGGTAAAGCGGTGACCACCGCGAGCCTCTCCGGACCCACCACCGCGCTCGCGCCGGAAGTCCGGGGAATGGTGCAAGGAATGTGCGCGGGGATGCTCCGTCGGCTGCAGGTCTGGTTGAAGCGTGCCGTCCTTGACGTTCCGGAACTGGCCGACGTCGTGCCTACGCTCAAGCAGGCGGTGTGGCTGTATCAGGCTGGGCACTACGAGGAGTGCTTGGCACAGGCGACGACTGTCGGGCGGACGCTCGAGACCTTTCGAGCCGACCACCCGGCCCTGCCACCGCTGTGATGCCTCCCATGGGGCCCGGGCCGGTCTCGAACCGGCCCGGACCCGGACTGCCGCACATGATCGGGGCCATTGACCCAACTGTGCTTCGCGATCTCGCAGCTGAGCTTGCCGCAGATCCGGAAGTGACCGTCCGCGGCCGGCACGGTCCTCCTGACCGGCCGACCCTGCTCCTCGTGGAGATGACACCCACCCACGCCGAGTATCTGCGGCGGAGGCACCCCGGCGTAACGATCGAGGCCGACGCATCGCTCGGGCCGACATCGTAGCCACCACGAAATCGGTGACTTGGTGACTGGAGACAGCCCATGAGTGAGAACGACATCTTCGAACCCGACGACTCCGCCCACGATGTGGCAGAACGCCCTCTGCGCTGGATCGTCGCGCCACTGCCCGGCGGTCTTCTTCCACAAGGCGTCAGCCCCATGGCGCCGGAATCGGTGTTCGACCGACTCGCGGCCGAACCAGATGTGCAGTTGTGCAAGCGCATCGAACCGAGCGAGCGGCTTCAGTCGCTGTCCGACGGTGCGGGCTTCCCCGAGGTCGCGGTCTTCACGATGACTGCCGACCGCGCGAAGGAGCTCAACCAGAGCGTCGAAGTCCACGTGGAGCGCGACCGGCGGCTCGTGTACGGCGTGCCCGTACCCTCCCCGGACAGTGTGCAGGTGGTCAATCCCGCCTCCGTCGCGCCCTTGAGCAGCAGCCTCAGTCTGTCCTTCGTCGTACGGGGCAGCGACGGCACCCCTCTCCCCCGCGCTCTGGTCTCGCTGACCGGTTCGGCATGGCCCGCCCAGGCGGTCACCGGCCAAGACGGACGGGCCGCGATCCAACTGGGAACCGAGACACCCGACTCGATCACCGCCGTGTACGTCAAACCGGAGCATGGCTATTGGGACCGATGGTTGATGCGGCCACAATTGAACACGCAGGCCGACAACGTCGTCACCGTCATGCGGCTGGAAGAGACCATCCCCGACTTCCCCGGCCGTCAAGTGTACGGCTGGGGGCAGAAGGTCATGCGCCTTGACCGCATTCCACCGACGTACCGCGCCCACGGTGTCAAGATCGCCGTCATCGATTCGGGAATCGCCACTTCGCATCCTGATCTCGAAACCCGGGTGACGGGTGGGGTGGACGTGGCCGAGCGCCGCTCGTGGAGCGTCGATGTCAGCGGTCATGGTACGCATTGCTCCGGCACGATCACGGCCGCCGACAACGGCAGAGGTGTCATCGGGTCCGCGATGGACGCCGAGATCCACGCCTGCAGGATCTTCCCGGGTGGTCGTCTCAGCGACCTCATGGAGGCTTTGGATTACTGCATCGAGCACGGTGTCGACGTGGTCAATCTGAGTCTGGGTACCGGGGAGCACTCCGCTCTGGTGGCGAACAAGATTGCGGCGGCGCGGGCCCTGGGCATCGGGTGCATCGTCGCCGCCGGCAACAACGGTGCGCCCCAGGTCCTCTTCCCCGGTTCACTGGACTCCGTGCTGACGGTGGCCGCCATGGGCAAGGTCGGAGAGTACCCGGAGGACAGTTCGCACGCGTTTCAGATGTTCGGTGAGCCCACCTCCGAGGGTTACTACTCGGCGAAGTTCACCTGTCACGGCCCTGCCGTCGACGTCTGCGCGCCCGGCGTGGGAATCGTCTCGTCCGTTCCTCCCGACGGCTACGCCGCGCAGGACGGCACCTCCATGGCGGCTCCTCATGTGACGAGTCTTGCCGCCCTCGTACTCGCCCATCACCCGGACTTCCGGGAGCGGTTCGCCGTCCGTAACGAGGCGCGTGTGGAGCATCTGTTCCAGATTCTCCGTTCGAGCTGCGACCCACTCGAATTCGGGGATCCGCGCCGTTCCGGAGCCGGTCTGCCCAATGCCCTTCGGGCGCTCGGTCTTGAGACCGGCGCGCTGCTCGGCGGTCTGCCGGACAGTTCGGCCACGGCAGGCGGTCACACGCGCGTATCCGCCACAGCACTGGTCGACGAATTGGGACAGGAAATGATTCGGGCCGGGATCATCTGACCGAAGCTCATCTGCGCAAGGGGTCGTGAGTCGGCCGGGAGAACCGCATGGACAGTCAGACGAACCCACTGGACACGGCGATCCAGAGAATCCGGGCATGGGCGGGCATCCTCGTCGTCCTTCTCGGCGACCTCACCATCATGCTCGCCGCGATCTGGGGAGTGACGGGCGTGGACGGCTCCGAGGCCGTGGCGATACTGACGAGCGCGTTCACCGCCATCAGCACCATGACGACGGCGTACTTCGGTATTCGCGCCGCGACGAACGCCACCCAGTCACCAGGCACCCAAGCGCAGGCGCAAGCCGCGCCCCTGGGGCCACTGTCGCCTCAGACCGTGGCCCCGGGGTCGCCCCTCGCACCGCCGAGAGAAGACAGTTCGCTCGACGACGCCTCCTGACGGGCCGCAGCTGCCGTTGGAGCCGTTTCCGACCGAGCGGAGAGGAAGCCAGGGATGCACCAGAGCGTGAGAGAGGCCTTTCTCCCCTTCAGCGAGCCGCTGGAGAGCCGAGAGAACTTCATGTACTTGGACATCAAAAGTCTGGTGTCCACTGGCGTGGGCAATTTGCTGGATGCCGACAACCCCGAAAGCTTCGGCAGCAACCCCCGTCCGCTGCCTGACATCTTCACCCTGGACTGGTTCGACGAGCAGACGGGGGTGGCGGCCACTCGGGACGAGATCGAGAAGGAATATCAGAAAGTCAAATTCAGTGGTACGGCTCGTGCCTCGATCGGCGAGAAGAAGGGCATCACGCGGCTGCGGATCTCGGAGTCGGCGATCGACGCACTCGTGACGACGAAGCTGAACAGCTTCGAGAACACCCTACGAGCCCGAGAACCTTTCGCAGCGTTCGACAGCTGGCCGGCCGACGGTCAACTGGGTCTGCTCAGCATGGCATGGGCCATGGGCCCCAAGTTTTCGTTCCCCAACTTTCAACGGGCGGCGCCGGTTGGGGACTGGTCGACCATGGCACGCGAATGCAGGATGCGAGAATCAGACAACCCGGGCGTCATCCCGCGCAATGTACGCAACGGGCTCCTCTTCACCCTGGCGGGCTGGAACAGCAGCCCCCCGCCCGGCGACTTCGCACAGCTGATCTTCGACCCGAAGCAGAGGCTCGACGCACAGATGCGTTCGGGGACCTTTCCCGTACCGCTGAACCTGGCGGTCGGAGTGCAGACCGCGCTGGAGAGGCTCGGCTTCAACCCGAACGGGCTCGACGGCATCGTCGGTAAGGGCACTCGCGCCGCGCTGACATCGTTCCAGGGCACCCGTGGTGTCGCGCAGACACCAATGGTAGGCAGCGTGCAGGACATTCCCCAGGAGACCATCACCGCCCTCGCGGCCGGACTGGACGACGAGGGCATCTCCCACATCCCCTGAGCTCTTCCTTTCACATGACGACGAAAGGAACACCGTGGTGAACGCATTCGACGTCGACATGTCCAGCCCGTTCCCCTCCGGGTTCACGGGCGGCCTCGGCGGCCCCCACGAAGGCGGGCATCAACCGCCGGACTGGTACATCCAATACGGAATGGATCTCGGGGCCGACGTCGGAACGGAGGTCCGCGCCGCGTTCGACGCTCACATCACCAAACTCCACCCGCACATACCTTCCCAGGACAATGGCAAGGTGTACGGCGCCCAACTCTTCATGCGAGCCCCCGGCGACAGGATGGGCGCCTTCTACACCCACTTGTCCCATGTCCCGCCCCAGTTGACGAGGGGGTCCGCCGTGGCTCGGGGCGACCGGTTGGGCCTCGTGCTCTCGTTCGGCGGAATCCAGCCTCATCTCCACCTCGCCTTGGTCGAGATAATCGGCGGCCTCCCCGGCGGCCGGTATCAAGGCGTCGATCTGTACCAATTTTTCCTGGACACCGCCAACACAAACGTTACGACCACCGTCACGTTTTCCCAAGACGGTTCGCCACCAGTGCCTGGAGCAGGCGGCGAGCCAAAGGTGTATCGACTCGGCATGTTCCGCCACATTCAGGTGGGGCTGGCTCTGCTCGGCCACGACCCGGGCCCCTTCGACGGGCTGGACGGTCCCAGAACCCAGGCGGCTGTACGGGAGTTCCAGCGTGCTCAGGGCATCCATGAGGACGGGAAGTGTGCGGGGGAGACACTCAGCGCACTCGCGACAGCGCTCAGCGAGCAGGGCCATCTCGTAGAGGGTGTGTGACAGCATCCCGGCAGCCTGCGCGAGCACTTGCCGCACCAGCGGAGTCGCCGAGGAGATCACCCATCGCGGTGGGGCGGCGGGGCTCGGATGGCCCGGCGCCGCCCCGCTTCCCTTCGTCGGCGGATGAACGCCGCGCCGACTGCCGTCGGTGCGTCAGCCGGTCAGCGTGGCTCCCGGACGACCGCCACGTCACCGGCGGCCACCGTCACCGAGGTACTGGCGTCGCCGACGACCACGCCCTCGCCCGTCAGCAGCTCCGACGCGCCGGTCGAGACCTCGACCTCCGCGTCTTCCTCCCCGTGGTTGATCAGGAAGAGATAGTCCGCGTCCGCACCCCGGCGCAGTACCGCCTCCACCCCCTCGGGGGTCTGGCGGACCGACGTCACGCCCGCGTCCTCGCGGATGCGGTCCAGGAGGGACGCCAGGGTCGTCGGGTCCGGGCGGGTGGCCACGTACCAGGCAGTGCCGGAGCCGTGCGTGTTGCGGGTCACCGCCGGGATTCCGGTCAGGGGGCCGGAGGTGTACGACGACACCGGCTCCGCGCCCGCCAGGGCGACCCGCTCCGACCACAGCGAAGCCGTCCCGCCCTCGCTCAGGCCCAGCGACTCTCCCGGCAGCAACGGGAACAGCTCGTCCGTTCGGACGCCCAGCGCCTCGCGGAACGCGCCCGGGTAACCGCCCAGTCGGACATGGCAGTTCTCGTCCACCGCGCCGCTGTGGAAGCCGACGGCGAGGGTGCCGCCGGCCGCCGCGAAGCCGGTCAGGTTGGCCGCGCCCGCGTCGTCCACCAGGTAGAGGCTCGGGGCCAGCACCAGCTTGTACGGGGACAGGTCCGCGTCGGGGCGGACGAAGTCCACGGCGACGCCCGACCGCCACAGCGGCTCGTACCACGCCCGCACCACGTCCTGGAAGCGGAGTTCCTCGCTCGGCTGGGACGGCAGTTCGACGGCCCACCAGGCGCTCCAGTCCCAGACGATCGCGACCTCGGCGACGCCCGTGCTGCCGCGCACCTCCGCCAACGCCCGCAGATCCGCGCCCAGTCGGACCACGTCCCGCCAGATCTGGCTGTCCGTGCCCGCGTGCGGCAGCATCGCGGAGTGCCACTGCTCGGCGCCCGCCTTGGCGGCCCGCCACTGGAAGTACGCGATGCCGTCGGCGCCCCGGGCCACGTGGGCCAGGGCGTTGCGGCGCAGCTCGCCCGCCGTCTTGGCCCGGTTGACCGGCTGCCAGTTCACCGCGCCGGTGGAGTGTTCCATCAGCAGCCACGGACTGCCGCCCGCCAACGACCGCACCAGGTCGCCGCTGAGCGCGATGTCTATCTGCGACTCGGGGTCCGTCGACTGCAGGTAGTGATCGTTCGAGACGATGTCCAACTCCGGCGCCCAGCGCCAGTAGTCCAGCTTGTCGAAGTTGTACATCACCATGAAGTTGGTGGTGGCGGGGGTGGCGGGGGCCGCGTCCAGCAGCACCTCGCGCTCCGCCTTGCACAGCGACAGCAGCGCGTCGCTGCAGAAACGGCGCCAGTCCAGCTGGTGGGTCGGGTTCGGGACCGCACCGGTCGGACGGGGCGGGATGATCTCGTCCCAGTCGTAGTACCACTGGCTCCAGAACGTCGTGCCCCAGGCGTGGTTCAGCGCCGCCAGGTCGTCGTCGTACTTGTCCCGCAGCCAGACGCGGAACGCCGCCGCGCTCGTGTCGCAGTAGCACTCGCCGTTGTGGCAGCCGTACTCGTTGTGGACGTGCCACATCACGACGGCCGGGTGGTCGGCGTACCGCTCGCCCAGCACGCGGGCGATCCGCAGGGCCGCCTCGCGGTAGGCGGGGCTCGACGGGCAGAAGGTCTGGCGGCTGCCGTACGAGAGGGTGCGGCCGTCCCTGTCGACGGGCAGCGCCTCCGGGTGCTCGACGAAGAACCAGGCCGGCGGGGCCGCCGTCGGGGTCGCCAGGTCGGCGGCGATCCCGTTCTCGTGGAGCAGGGCGAGGATCTTGTCCAGGCGGGAGAAGTCGTACTCACCCTCGCGCGGCTCCAGCAGCGCCCACGCGAAGATGTTGACGCTGACCATGGTGACGCCCGCCTCACGCATGAGGCGTACGTCCTCGGCCCAGACCTCCTCGGGCCACTGCTCGGGGTTGTAGTCACCGCCGTAGGCGATGCCGGGGACCCTCAGTTCGCGCTTCATCCGGCGGCCTCCGCGCCCTTCGTCAGCAGACGGCGGGTCGTCTCCACGCCCCAGGTGTCCAGGGACAGCAGACGGTCGCTGGAGGCCATCAGGCCGCCCGTCGCCTCGACGTGCGCCGCCCACCGCTCACGTGTCTCCACGGCGGGGCGGGCCATCAGGCAGTCGGGGTCGTTCACCCAGAGGCGGCCGTGCTGCCACTGGCGGCCGGCGCCCGTGAACTCGGCGGGGTCCTGGCCGGGCTGGCTGTAGTCGTCCGCCTCGGGGCGCCGGTGCGGGGCCGTGTCGGGGCTGACCCGCATGGCGTCGAACAGGCCGATGGAGGGGAGGATCGGGGCGCCACAGCCCAGGAGGTAGGCGTCGGGGCCTATGGCGGAGCGGATCAGGGCGATGCCCTCGCGGTACGCCGTCAGGGCGTCCAGGGAAGCGTGCCGTACGCCCTCCAGCGCGCCCGCGTACAGGAAGTCGACCTTGAAGTAGTCGTAGCCCTCGGAGCGGAGGGCGGTGAAGACCTCGGTGAGGTACGCCGCCGCCTCGGGGTGTGTGGTGTCCAGGACGTACAGGTCGTGGCCCCAGTTGCGGCCGGCGTGCAGCGGCTCGCCCTCGGAGTCCTTGACCAGCCACTGCGGGTGCTCGGCGGCCAGGGTGCTCGACGGGTCGACGAGGAAGGGGGCCGTCCAGATGCCGGCGCGGCGGCCCCGGGCCCGGATCGCGTCGGCGATGCCCGCGCGGGAGCGGAAGCGGCCGGAGAGGGTGAGCCAGTCGCCGAGGGCGCTCTGGTAGCCGTCGTCGATCTGGACGACGTCGATGGGGAGGTCGAGGGTGTCCATCGCACGGAGGTTCTCGTGGATGTCGTCCTCGGTGACGGAGGTGAAGTACTCGTACCAGGAGCACCAGACGGTGGGGGCCGGACGCGGCGCGCCGACCCCCTGACCGGCGGCCCAGTCCGCCAGTACCGCCTGGATGTCCGTGCCGGTCCACTCCTTCACCGGACCGTCGGCGCTCACCTCCGCCTGCCCGTCCCGGACGACGAGCCGGATGGAGGGGACCTCGATCGTCGGCTCGGCCGCCGCCCACAGCCGTACCGCCGTGCCGTCCCCCGGATCGAGGGCCAGCAGGCCCTCGCCCTGGAAGGTGTCGGCGGGGACGGTGCGGCCGGGGCGGTAGCAGACGGTCGCCCAGTTGTCGTTGGTCGGGCGGTACGGGGTGTCGCCGAGGGCGTAGGAGCCGCTGGGGCTCCAGGACTGCCAGCCCTCCTCGTGGACCCGCGCGGTGTGCGGGTCCACGGGCACGGAGGTGACCGGCGTGAAGGGGTGGGGCACGGTGTTTCTCTTTCGGAGGCGAGGGTGTCGGCGAGGGCGTCAGCCCTTGCGCATGGCGGGCGTCAGCCCTTGTTGGCACCCAGCGTGAGACCGCTGACGAACTGCCGCTGCAGCACGAAATAGACGATCAGGGTCGGGATGGCGGTGAGCAGGGCCCCGGCGGCGACCAGGTTGTTGTCGGTGAAGAACTGTCCGGAGAGGTTGTTCAGGGCCGAGGTGATCGGCATGTTCTCGCCGGTCGAGATCAGCACGAGCGCCCAGAAGAAGTCGTTGTAGATCCAGATGGACAGCAACGTCGCCAGGGCGGCCATCGCCGGACGGCACAGCGGCAGCACGATCTGCCAGTACATGCGCCAGACCGAGGCGCCGTCGACGAGCGCGGCCTCGGTCAGCTCGTGCGGCAGCGAGCGCATGTAGTTGCTCAGCACGAAGGCGCAGAAGCCGGACTGGAACGCGATGTGGATGAGGACCAGGCCGAGCGCGGAGTCGTACAGCTTGCCGGACATGGTGATGCCCGGCAGGTCGATGAGCAGGTACATGCGGTACAGCGGGGTGATGATGACCTGCTGCGGGAGCAGGTTGCCGGCCGTGAAGACCAGCAGCAGGAACAGGTTGATCCGGAAGTCGAAGCGGGACACGTAGAAGGCGACCATCGACGACAGGAACAGCGTCAGCAGCACCGCCGGGACGGCGATGATCAGCGTGTTCACGAAGTAGTGCGTCATGTCCGACTGCGTGAACGCGTTCGTGAAGTTCTCGAGGGTCAGCTTGTCCGGCCAGGACACGTACCCCTTCTCGGACGTCTCCGAGTACGGGCGCAGGGCCGCGTAGACCGCCCAGAGCAGCGGGGCCAGCCAGGCCAGCGCCGTACCGGCGAGGAAGACGTGCAGCAGGATCCGGGCGGGGCGGAGGGGGGTGCGCTGCTTGGGAAGCGTGCTCGCGGTGCTCATGCTCGCCGCTCCTTCCGGAAGGTGCTGATCAGATACGGGATGATCACGACGAGCGAGATCAGCAGCAGGACGACCGCGATGGCCGATCCGTATCCGATGCGGCTCGACTCACCGATGATGTTGCTGGTCACGAGGATCGACAGCAGCTCGGTGCCCTGGGCGCCGCCGTTGAAGACGTACACCAGGTCGAACGCGCGCAGGGCCTCGATGATGGTGACGACCAGCACGACGGTGTTGGTGGGGCGCAGCGTCGGGAAGATGACGTTCTTGAACGTCTGCCACTCGTTGGCGCCGTCCAGCGAGGAGGCCTCGCGCAGGGACGGGTCGACACCCTTCAGGCCGGCCAGGTAGAGGATCATCATGTAGCCGGTGTGGCGCCAGGAGGCGGCGATGAGGATGGCCCAGAGGTTGAGGTCCGGGTCGCCGATCCAGTCGATGTACTTGCCCGGCTCGTTGGCCCCGATGAGGCTGTTGATCAGGCCCGTGTCGGGGTTGTAGACCAGCTGCCAGACGAAGCCGATGACGGCCATGGACAGCACGACCGGCAGGAAGAAGGCGGTCTGGTAGACCCGGCTGAAGCGGATCTTCTTGTCCAGCTGCACGGCCAGGAACAGGCCGAGCGGGGTCGGTATCAGGATCAGGACGACGAACCAGATGACGTTGTGCTGGACCGCGGGCCAGAACTGCGGGTTCTGTTCGAACAGCTCCTTGAAGTTCTGCAGGCCGACCCACTGGATGGAGTCGAAGCCGATGCCGTTCCAGGTGGTGAAGGCCAGCGCGATCGAGGCGAGGGCCGTCACCCACACGAGGGCGAGGTGCAGGAACGTCGGAAAGCCCGCCATCAGGGCCAGCGTGAGCCGGTCGCGGCGGGTCAGCAGACGGCGGTGCCCCTGGGGCACCTTCTTGGCGTGGGCAGCGCCCGGAGGCGGCACGGCGGCCGCCTCCGGGGACTCCTTGGTGATTTCTGTGGTCATGAGGAGGCGAAGATCGTCTTCTTCTGGCGCTCGATCGAGGACAGCAGGCTGTCGACGCCCTTGGGGTCACGGATGAACTTCTGCAGCGCCGGCTGCATCACCGTGGAGGTGAAGTCCGGGCGGCTGTCGCGGTCCATGAACTGGGTGAGGCTCTTGGCGCCCGAGATCATTTCGTACGCCTTCTTCTGCAGGGCGGTGTACGACGAGGTGTCGGCGCCGCTGGCGGCGTGCACCACGCTCGGGTCGGCCTTGAGGTAGATGTCCTCGGCCTCCGTCGTGCCCAGGAACTCCAGCAGCTTGACGGCCTCGGCCTTGTTCTTCGGGTTCTTGCTCATCATGAAGCCGTCGGTCGGCGCCTCGACGGTGTCCAGGCCGTACGCCGGGTCGATCTCCGGGAAGGCGAAGAAGTCGAGGTCCTCGAGGGCCTCCGGGTCGGTGAACTGCTGGGCCACGAAGGTGCCCAGCAGGTACATGCCCGCCTTCTTCGAGGCCAGCGTCTGGGCCGCGTCCTGCCACGTACGACCGACGGCGCCCTCCTGGTGGTACGGCAGGAGCTCGGCCCACAGGTCGAAGACGGACTTCACCTTGGCGTCGGTCCAGGACGCCTTGCCCGCCATCAGCTCGACGTGGAAGTCGTAGCCGTTCTTACGGAAGTTGATCTGGTCGAAGGTGCCGAGCGCCGGCCAGGCGTCCTTGTCACCGAAGGCGATCGGGACCAGCTTGTCCTTCTGCATCTGCTTGCACAGGGCGATGAGCTCGTCCCACGTGGTGGGAACCTCGTAGCCCTTCTCCTTGAAGACGCTCTTGCGGTAGAAGAGCGCCCACGGGTACGAGTACAACGGCACGAAGTAGTACTTGCCGTCCTCGCCCTTGCTGAGCTTCTGCATCGCCTCGGGGAAGTTGCCCCCGATGGTCTTCCACACGTCGTCGATCGGGGTGGCGAGACCCTTGGCCGCGAAGAACTGCATCCGGTAGCCGGCGAACCAGGTGAACACGTCGTCCGGCGTGCCCTGGAGGTAGGAGTTGATCTGCTCCTGGAAGGTGTTCGAGTCCTTGGTGTTCACGTCGACCGTGATGCCGGACTTCTTCTTGTAGGCCGCGTAGATCTCCGCGAAGGCCTTCTTCGGCACCGGGTCGGACGCCTTGGAGCCGAGGGTGACGGTCTTCGGGTCGGCGGCCGTACCGCTTCCTCCGCAGGCGCTCAGCAGGGGGATGCCGGCGCCGAGTGCCGCCGCGCCGCCTATGCCGCGCAGCAGGGTGCGGCGGCTGGGGCCCGGGACGGAGAGACCGGAGGGTGTGACATGCATTGCGGCTCCCAGGGGACAAGGGGTTCGGTCATCGATGGCCCTCGTCAAGATCCAGTCGAAACCAACCAGAAATCAACTTGACCGAACATCGTGGGCGCAATAACAGTCGTATGTCCTGTCATGCGTCAAGGGTTCTCGGCCCCTTTTGTTGAAACGTAATCAGCGTGTGTCGAAACGTGATCGACATGAGCAGGGGGCGCTTGCGGAACGGACAGCGAACAGGCGGCAGACGGACAGACAGGGCGGATTGGGCGTTTCATCCCCAGTCACCCTGATTCGCCCCGATCACGGGGGCTGCGCGCCCACCTCACCCCTCCCGCTCCTCTGCCCCACCCTCAGCCGCCGCGCGGACGCCCACGCGAGGCCCCTCCGCCGCCGCACCGGCCCCCTGTGCCCCCTCCGGGCCGACGTCCGGCCGTCCGGCGCTCCACCCCTGTTCAACTGGATCCAGAGCCGCACCTCGGCCCCGCCCAACACCGACGACCCGATCCGCACATCGCCCCCCGTCGACTCGGCGAGCCGGCGGACGATGTCGAGGCCCAGACCGGTGGACCCGTCACTGCCGGAGCCTCGCCCACGGGCCATGGCGGCCTCGGGGTCGGCGATGCCGGAGCCCGCGTCGGAGACGAGAACGATCACCGCGTCTTCGCCGTTGTGAACGTCCACCGCGAACGCGGTGCCCTCCGCCGTGTGACGGAAGACATTGCCGAGGAGGGCGTCCAGGGCGGCGGCCAGATCGGCCCGGGCGACGGGTATGCGCACCGGGCGCTCGACCCCGGCCACCCGCCACTTGCGGCCCTCGTCCTCCGCGAGCGCCGACCAGAACGCCATCCGCTCCCGGACCACCTCGGCCGCGTCGCACCCGGCGCCGGGCCCCGCCACCGCCGTCTGCGGCTTGGCCTCCCGCGCCGTACGGATGATCGTGTCGACCTCCCGCTCCAGCTGGGCCACGGCCGCCCGGGTCTGCTCGGCGGCCGGCCCGTCGCCGAGCGAGGCCGCGTTGAGCCGCAGCACGGTCAGCGGCGTCCGCAGGCGGTGCGACAGGTCGGCAGCCAACTCCCGCTCGTTCGCCAGCAGTTGGACCACCTGATCCGCCATGGCGTTGAACGCCACCGCCGCCAGCCGCAGCTCCTTCGGCCCCTCCTCGGGAACCCGCGCGCCCAGTTGCCCCTCCCCCAGGTCATGCGCGCTCTCCACCAGCCGCTTCGCCGGCCGGACCATGCGCGCCCCGAGCCGGTCGGCCACCGCGACCGAGCCGACGACCAACAGGGCGCCCACCCCGGCGAGCACCGCCCACGCCATGGCGACTCCGTGGCTCACCTCGGACTCCGGGACATACACCTCGACGACCGCTATCTCACCGGAGCTGAGCGCGGTGGGCTGCAGCAGCGTGGACCCGCCCGGCACCTCCGTGGTGGAGGCCCGGCCCAGCTTGCGCACGGTCGCGATGTCCCTGTCGGAGGCCCGCTGCCGCCCGAGGTCGATCGCGGCGGACCCGTCGCCGCCCGCCGGTATGTGCACCGCCATCCCGTCGTCCGCCCCCGCCGAGGCGACGACCCGCTCCAACTGCTCCCGGTCGGTGGTGATGGACAGGGCCGGGGCGATCGCGGCCGCCTCCCGCTCGGCGTTGGAGAAAGCCCGGTCCCGGGCCATCTCCTTGATGACCAGCCCGAGGGGCACCGCGAAGGCGACCACGACCATCGTCGTCACCGCCACACACACCTTGACCAGCGCCCACCTCATGGCCCCACCGCCCCGCGCACTCCACCCGGCGCTCCCCTCATGGCCGCACCCCCGCCCCCGGCGGCTCCAGCTTCACGCCGACACCCCGCAGGGTGTGCAGATAGCGGGGCTTCGCCGCCGTCTCCCCCAACTTCCGCCGCAGCCACGACAGATGCACGTCGATGGTCTGGTCGTCCCCGTACGACTGCTGCCACACCTCGGCCAGCAGCTCCTTGCGGGGCACGACCACACCGGGCCGGCCGGCCAGGAACGCGAGCAGGTCGAACTCGCGCCGGGTGAGGTCGAGTCGTACCCCGTCCAGCTCGGCCTGGCGGCGCAGCGGGTCGATCGCGAGGCCGCCGACACGCAGGACCGTGGACGGTGGCGCCTCACCGGTGGAGGCCCGGGAGCGGCGCAGCACGGCGGCCATCCGGGCGGACAGGTGCTCGACCGAGAACGGCTTGGTCAGATAGTCGTCCGCGCCCGCGTTCAGCAGGCGGACGATCTCCGTCTCGTCGTCCCGCGCGGTGGCGATGATCACCGGTACGTCGGTGATGCCGCGCAGCATCTTCAGCGCCTCCGAGCCGTCCAGGTCGGGCAGCCCGAGGTCGAGGATCACCAGGTCGAAGCGGACATGCGCGACCTCGCGCAGAGCCTCCAGGGCCGTACCGACGCTGCGCACGGTGTGTGCGGCGTCCGTCAGATGCCTGATCAGCGCCGAGCGTACGAACTGGTCGTCCTCGACCACGAGCACACTTGCCATGCGCCGCACCGTACGCCAATCGGGAGGTGCCGGTCGGGGCCTGTGGACAACTCGCGCCGAGGCCCCGCACAGGGGCGTGCGAACGGGACGACCCACGACACCACTGGGGCCCGTGGGGCAGTATGGCCGCGATGCGCAGAGGACTCCTACACGTACTGGCCTGGCTGCTCGCCACGGGCGCGGCGGTCACGCTGTCGTGGTGGGGCGTCCACACAGTGATGACCGGCACCGCGTACGACCCGCCCCGCGCCCTGCCCATCACGGCCGCCGACGCCCAGGCGCAGGGAACCCCCGCCCCGATCAGCGGCACGACCCGCCCGGAGCCGTCGAGGAGCACGGAGCAGCCGGAGAAGAGCGACAGCGGCGAGCCGTCCTCGCCCCCTTCCGGTTCTCCTCAGCCGTCGAAGTCCGCGAAGGCGAACCCCGGTTCGAGCTCCGGTGGCGCCGGCGCACCGGCCGACTCGGCTGAGATCAAGGGGTACGACACCGAGGGCGGCCGGGTGGTCTTCTCGCTCGGCGAGGAGTACGCCACCCTCGTCTCGGCGACGCCCGGCTCGGGCTGGTCCATGCAGGTGTGGAAGACGGAGACATGGATCCGGGTCGACTTCGCCTCCGGGGCGGACCGGGTGTCGGTCTTCTGCACCTGGCACGACAGCGCGCCCCGGGTGGACGTCCAGAACTTCTGAGAATAGACACTTCTGAGGAACAGACGCTTCTGAGAACCGGCGAGCGCGGACGACGAGCTCGGCTTCAGCGGAACACCGAAGACGGCGGCGCCGGTGAGGCCACCGCCGCCGCGTCCGTCACCGGCACCGCGCCACCCGTGAAGTCGGTGAGCGCCCGGCCGTGTTCGACGCGGCCGGGGTGGGGGTCGGAGGCGGCGCGGCGGGTCAGTTCGGCGACGGGCAGCGGCTGGTCGGAGGCGACGAGGACCGCGTTGCCGAATCGTTTGCCCCGCAGCACGGTCGGATCGGCGACCAGCGCCAGCTCCGGGAAGACCACGGCCGCGGTGGCGATCTGGCCGCGCAGATGGGAGAGCGGGGGTCCGTCGGCGAGGTTGGCGGCGTAGAGCCCGCCGGGCTTGACCACCCGCCGTACGTCCGCGAGGAATTCCGTCGACGTCAGGTGCGCCGGGGTGCGCGCCGCGCTGAACACGTCCGCGATCACCAGGTCCGCCCAGCCGTCCGGCACCTTGGCGAGCCCTTCGCGCGCGTCCGCGGACCGCACCCGTATCCGGGCGTTCGGGTCCAACGGCAGCTCCCGCCGGACCAGTTGGACGAGCGCGGCATCCCGTTCGACGACCTGCTGGGTGGAGCGGGGCCGTGTGGCGGCGACATAGCGGGCGAGGGTGAAGGCGCCGCCGCCGAGGTGCACGGCGTGTACGGGCCGCCCGGCCGGGGCGACGAGATCGATCACATGCCCGAGCCGGCGCTGGTACTCGAAGGACAGATACGCCGGATCGTCGAGGTCGACATGTGACTGCGGCGCCCCGTCGACCAGCAAGGTCCACGCCCGAGCCCGGTCCCGGTCCGGAAGCAGTTCGGCGAGCCCTCCGTCGACCTCCTCGACAACGGCGTCGGCCGCCCCCTGCCCACGCCGCCCCTGCCCCTTCTTCGACCTGCCCATTCACCCATTATCGAGGGTGGACGACCGTGCACGCACCGGGGACCGGGAGCGCCCACGGAGACAAGGCGTCGCTGGTCAGCGGGCGCGGGTCACCGACAATTGTCCGCGGCCTCGATCAACCGCGCCGCCTCGTCCAGCGCCGCCCGCAACACCGTCGGATCGGTCGCCAGATCCACCTCCTCCGGCGGCAACAACCAGTCCGCCCCCTCCGCGGGCACCAGCACGGCCCCCCGCCCGTCGCTGTGCGTGCACGTGCTCCCCGGCACGTCCCACGCGTCCGCCGTACCGGGCGGCACCAGAAACCCGAGCGTGTCGCACGTGTCGTCGTGCAGGACGGGACCGACGGTCATGACGGGCCCCACCGCGTCGAGAGCACCACGGCGGAGGATGTCGACCGCCTCGAGCCCCTGCCGCGCGGGCACGGTCACCAGGTCGCAATCCGAACGGGGTTCGAGGTTCTTCATCCGGGCCTCCCACGCCTACCAGCTCCCTGCCCAACGCGTCGCCCCGTCAACGGCTACGGCGGAACTGCGCCGCAAAGGATGGCAGTTCATGGCAGATCCAGGATGAGATATCCGGTTTGTAGCCAAACCTCGCGTGGGGGCACCGACGGGGCGGGTACGTTCTTGCCCCGCCGGACACAGCGGAACCAACCGTGCAGCACGCACACAAGTCCGACTGGTTCCGGCATGGTTCGACGGTTCGCGAGAGAGGGCCCGGCCATGACGTCGTCATCGGTGACCTCGTCCCAGTTCCCCCGTCCACAGCGGCCGAACCTCGTCTTCCGGCAGCTGCGCGGACAGCGCTCGCCCGGCGAGTTCGCCGCGGCGGTACGGCGGGCAGCGCGGGAGATCGGCGAGCGGGTGAGCTGTGACGCCCGGTACGTCGGTCGGGTCGAGGCGGGCGAGATCCGCTGCCCCAACTACGCGTACGAACGGGTGTTCCTGCATATGTTCCCCGGCCGGACGCTGACCGACTTGGGGTTCGCGCCCCGCGCGGAGGTACGCGGTCGGGGGGCGCGCCCTGTCGAGGAGGCGCCCTCCCCTCGCAACAAGAGCCGCTCGCACTCCTCACACGGAATGAGGGGTGAGACGGAAGGGGCGTACGAGCCGTATGACACGCAAGAGATGTACGACATGCAGGACCCGCGGGGCGGCACGGGCTATGTGCGCGGCCGGCGGGGCACGCACCAGGCGTACCAGAACCACGAGGAGAGCGACGTGCAGCGTCGCGCGTTCATGACCGGAGGTACCGCCGCCATGGCGGCCGCCTCGTTCGGCCCCTTCGCCCCGGGGGGTACGGCCTCGGCCGCGGGCCGTCCCGTGCACCGGGCGGGCACGGGGGAGGCGGGCGCCCTCGAAGCGGCCGTACGCAAGATCCGGCTGCTCGACGACCGGCACGGGGCGGACGGGCTGTACCGCAGGGCCTCGGCGCCGCTGCGGGCCGCGTACGCTCTGCTCGACGCGGGCACCACCCGGCAGACCACCGCCGACCGGCTGTACGCGGGGGCGGGGGAACTGGCCATCTCCGTGGGCTGGTTGGCCCATGACTCGGGGCGTTTCGACGACGCACGCTCGCATTACGCGGAGGCCCTCGCCACGGCCCGGATGTCCGGTGACCCCGGCCTGGAGGCGCACGCGTTCTGCAACACGGCGTTCCTCGCGCGGGACGCGGGCCGGCCGCGCGAGGCGGTACGGGCGGCGCAGGCCGCGCAGCGGATCGCCCGGCCGCTGGGCTCGCCGCGGCTGATGTCCCTGCTGGCGCTGCGGGAGGCGGGCGGCTGGGCGGGGCTCGCCGACCGCACGGGATGCGAGCAGGCGCTGGCACGGGCGCACGCCCTGTTCGGGCGTGGGGCCTCCGAGGTCGATCCGGAGTGGATGAGCTTCTACGGGGAGGCCGAGCTGGAGGGCCTTGAGGCGCAGTGCTGGTCCACGCTGGGCGACTGGCCCCGGGCGGCCCGGCACGCGCGTCGGGCGGCCGGCCTCCAGAACCCGCACTTCACACGCAACATCGCGCTCTACACCGCCGAGCTCGCCGACGACCTCGCCCGCGGGGGGCGCCCCGACGAGGCCGCCGCGGCCGGCATACAGGTCCTCGACCTCCTCGACGAGGTCCAGTCCTCCCGGGTTCAGCAGATGCTGGCCGGCACGGCCCGGGTACTGCTGCCGCATCGCCGCGCCGCAGGGGTGTCGGCGTTCCTGGAGCGGCACGCGGGGCTCGCGCGGGCCGTGTAGTTCGGAGGACGCCCGGGGTTGCCGCCGGGAGAGCGGCCGGAGCGACTCGGTCAGCCCGTCAGGTGCCCCGTGTCGTTCCAGGACTCGATCGCCGGCTCTCCGTAGGCCCAGCCCAGCGCCGACAGGGACGTCGGGTTGAGGCGGACGCGGGCGGCGAAGTCGAGGTCGAGGCCCAGCCAGCGGGCGGCTATGGAGCGCAGGATGTGGCCGTGGGCGAAGACCAGGACGTCACGGTCCTCGCTCCGCGCCCACGCGACCACCTCGTCCGCGCGCGTGGAGAGCTGCTGAAGGGTCTCCCCCTCCGGGACGCCGTCGCGCCACATGAGCCAGCCGGGCCGGAAGGCCTGGATCTCGGCGGGGGTGAGTCCTTCGTACGCCCCGTAGTCCACCTCCATGAGCGTGTCCCACTCGGTGGCCCGCTCGCCGAAGCCGGCCAGTTCGCAGGTCTCACGCGCGCGTACGAGGGGACTCGTCCGGACCTCGACACCGGGCAGCCCGTCCAGGGGTGCCCGGTGCAGGCGCTCCCCGAGGAGCTTGGCGCCGCGTCGGCCCTCGTCGAGGAGAGGGATGTCCGTCCTGCCGGTGTGCTTCCCGAGCAGGGACCATTCCGTCTGTCCGTGCCGGGCCAACAGGATGCGCGGTGCCATGCGAGACCTTTCCGGGGGCCTTCTCGGAGAAGGGAGAAATCAGAGGCGGACTCGTCCATCATCGCGCACGCTGTCGTGGGGCAACCCAAAAGGCGATCCCAGCGTCTTGGACATCGTCTTGCACAGGGGCCACAGCGGCACCACAGACAGATGAACATCGCACGCAGATGGGGGAGGACGTTCGGATGCCGCAGACCGAGGCGACCGAGGCACCGGCGACCAAGGAGGCCGGCGCACCGGTTACCGAGGAGGCGCCGAGCACACGGCTCCGCTGGTGGACCGAGCTCCCGCTGATCCTGCTGGTGTACGGGGCGTACTCGGCCGGCCGGCTGCTCGCCCGCGGCGACACCTCCAGCGCCGTCGACCACGGCCTGGCGATCCTGCGCGTCGAGAAGGCCCTGTGGCTCAACGCCGAGCATCCGCTGAACCGCCTGTTCACCCGTGAGCCCTGGATCGGGATACCCGCCGACTTCTGGTACGCGTCGCTGCACTACCTGGTCACGCCCGTGCTGCTGGTGTGGCTGTTCAGGTCCCGCGCCGTGCGCTACCGCGCGGCCCGCGCCTGGCTGATGACCTCCACCTTCATCGGCCTCGTCGGCTTCACCCTGCTCCCCACCTGCCCGCCCCGGCTGCTCGACCCGGCCCACGGCTTCGTCGACACCATGGCCCACTACAGCGCCTGGGGCTGGTGGGGCGGCGAGGCCAGCGCGCCCCGGGGCCTGGGCGGCATGACGAACCAGTACGCGGCGATGCCGAGCCTGCACGTCGGCTGGTCGCTGTGGTGCGGTGTGATCCTCTGGCGCTTCGGCGGCGGCTCGCCTCTCGTGCGGACCGCGGCGGTCGCGTACCCGCTGATCACCACGGTCGTGGTGATGGGCACCGCGAACCACTACTTCCTCGACGCGGTGGCCGGCGCCGCCGTGATGGGGGCGGGTCTGCTGCTGACGCCGCTGGTGATGCGGATCGCGGACCAGTGCCGGGCCCCGCTCGGACTCGGGACGGCGGCCGAGGTCCGGTCCGGCGACGGTGGCGGCCGACGGCGCGTGGCCGAGCCCGCCGCTCCCGACGACCGACGGCGCGTGGAGGAGCCCGCCACTCCCGCCGCGGTGGTCTCTCGGGCCTCGGTTTCCCCAATTGTCAGTGGTGGGTGCCAGACTTCCCCGGGTGAGCGAATTCCACGGCAGCGGATCATCGAACCCGAGCCGGGTGCCGTCCCCGCGGAAGCAGGGGACGGCGCTGCGGCAGCGGCTCGCTGAGCTGCGCGGACCCGAGGTCCCACCCAAGGCGCTGGACGCCCGCGCCCTCGCCGCGCTCGCGGCCAACCCGGGCTGCGAGCGCCGCGCGCTGCTGGACGGCGCGGGTGTGAACAAGGCGGTGCTGGCGGACGCGCTGGGCTCGCCCTCCGCGTTCGGCCAGTCCCAGTTCGCCTTCATGCGGGGTAACGCCTTCGAGGCCCGGGTCAAGGCGGACGGCGGCGCGGAGTTGCTGCGGCTGGTGCACGAGAGACTGGACCCCGGCGCCGAGCCCCCGGGCGCGTCTCCCGTCTCCGTCCCCGACCTCGCCGCCGTGGGCCCCGAGGGCCGCGCCGCGCGTACGGCGCTGGCGCTCCGCGAAGCCACGGACGCCGGCGGCTGGGCGTTGCTCGACCACCCCATGGTCGCGCTCGACGTCGCGGGCTCCCCCGCGTTCCTGGAGCCGGACGCGGTGGTGGTCCACCCGGACGGCACCTGGTCGGTCGTCGAGATCAAGTCCTTCCCGATGCTGGACGGTTCGGCGGACCCGGCGAAGGTGGGCGCTGCGGCCCGCCAGTCGGCGGTCTACGTGTTGGCGCTGGAGGAGGTCGCCGCCCGCCTCGATCCCGCGCCCGACGTCCACCACCGGGTGCTGCTGGTCTGCCCCAAGGACTTCACCAACCTGCCGACAGCCGCCGCGGTGGACATCCGTAAGCAACGGGCGGTCACGCGCCGTCAGTTGACCCGCCTCACCCGGATCGAGGAGATCGCCGACGCCCTCCCCGCGGGCACCTGTTTCGCCCCGGACCTCCCCCAGGAGCAGCTGACGTCCGCGGTCGAGAAGCTGTCCGCGACCTACGCCCCCGAATGCCTCGCCGCCTGCGAGCTGGCCTTCCACTGCCGGGCCCGCTCCCGTACGGAGGGCGCGGTCACGTCCCTGGGCCGGGCCACGCGGGCCGAGCTGGGCGGCCTCACCACGGTCGAGGACGTCCTGGCGGCGGCTTACGGCAGGGCCGGGGACCCGCACGACCCGGCGGTCGCGGCGCTGCGCAGGGCGGCGGAGCTGCGGGCGGAGGCGCTGGGAGTCTCCGCCGGGCACCGGGAAGCCGCCGCCACCCTGCCCGGCTCGGCCCCGGAGGGGGTTCCGTGTCACTGATCGCCACTCTCGCCCGTCTCGAAGCCGTCAGCACGGGCCGCGCCCAGCCCGCCGCCACGGTCCTGCACCGGCACCTCTCCGCCCACCCGCTCGTGCTGGTGCCGCTCACCACCGCCGGTGAGGCCGGGGCCCCGCTCGGCGCGCTCGTCGGCACCGACCGGGACACGCCCCGGCTGCTGGTGGTGCCGCAGCCCCGGGACCGCGACCTGCGGTTCGCGTTCCTGGCGGAGCTCGCGGACATCGTCCTGCCGTACGTGGACGCGTACGCCGACGTGGTGGAGGCCGCCGAGCGCAACGAGACGGACCCGGAGACCGGCAAGCGGGTCAAGGTCGAGGTCGAACTGTGCGCGGATGCCCCGCAGTTGATCGTGCCGAGCCGGACGGGCATCGATCTCGTACGGCTCCTCGGGCGCTCCATGCGGTTCCGGCGCACCGCCGAGCAGGACCCGGAGGCGCCCCACCCGGCGCCGCCGCGCGTGCCGTTGCTCGGACGGTGGCTCACCCACTTCGGGGAGCGGGCCCGGGTGCCGGGCTCCTCGCTGCTGCTGGCGCTGACCGATCTGCTGGCGCGGCACTGGGCGACCGGGCAGTCCGGGGTGGAGGACCAGCATCTGGGGTCGCTGCTCGCCTGGATCGACCCCCCGGAGGGCGAATCGGGCGAGGCCGCGGCGCGGCGGGCCGAGCTGGCGCGGGACGCCGAGGGCCAGTTGCTGTGCCCGCCCGCCGGTCCCGCGACCGACCCGGCGTTCGACAACAAGCTGCTGGCCCCGGCCATCGAGCGGTACGACCGGGCGCGGCTCGCCCTGGCCGCCGCCGAGGACGGTCTGGAGGCCGACGACCGGTTCGGTGCGCTGACCGCCGCCGAGCGGGAGATCCGCGCCCTCGTCGAGAGCCGCACCCGGCCCACCTGGGACGCGGTCTGGCACGGCCTCGACCTGCTGCGCGCCCTGCCGGAGGGCGCCCACGCGGCCGACCGGTGGACCCGCGACCGCTGGTCCTTCACCGGCCACCGGGACCGGGTCGTCGCCGGGGAGCCCCCACAGCCCCGTATCGACGACGCGGTCACCGCCGCGAACAAACTGGCCGCGCGCGAGCGGGAGCAGGCCCGCCTCGACGCCCAGGAGGCTTTGGACGACCCGCTCGTCATGGCCGGGCGGCGGCTGGCCGGGGAGGCGTTCGCCGGTGAGGTCACGGATGTCGTGATGGCATACAGCGAGGGCAAGCGGCCCAGTCCACGGCCGCTGGTCACCGTACGGACGCGGGACCGGCCACATCTCGGTGAGCGCGCGAAGGTGTACCGCTCGCTGGGCGGGAAGCCGCAGACGGCGGAGTTCGTGGGGTACGAGGAGGGCGAGGCCGGCGAGGGCCTTCTGGTGCTGCGGATCATGGACAAGATGGGGCGGGGCAAGGAGCCGGAGGCCGGATCCGTGCCCGAGAAGGGGGATCTGCTCTGCTTCACCCTCTTCGAGCACGACCAGCGGGGCGGGGCGAAGCTGCCGGACCCCGAGGAGACACCGTGGACGCACGGCGGGCCGCCGGGTGAGCCCGACGCCGTACCGCTGCCGGACCCGGTGACCGAGGAGGACCTGCTGTGACCAGCGCCGAGGCCGTACTCGACCCCGGGGCCGCCGCCGGCCGGGCCACCGACGCGATCCTGCGCGACACCCTGCACGGTGATGCGCGCGGTGTCGTCGTCGACTCGCCGCCCGGTGCCGGGAAGTCGACGCTCGTAGTCCGCGCCGCGCTCGAACTGGCCTCCGCCGGGCGCCCGTTGATGGTCATCGCGCAGACGAACGCGCAGGTCGACGACCTGGTGATCCGGCTCGCGGAGAAGGACCCGGACCTCCCGGTCGGCCGACTGCACAGCAGCGACAGCGACCCGTACGACAAGGCGCTGGACGACCTGGGGAACGTACGGAAGTCGACGAAGGCGGCCGATCTCGCCGGTCTGGACGTGGTGATCTCCACGGCGGCGAAGTGGGCGCACGTCAAGGGCGTCGAACCGTGGCGGCACGCGATCGTCGACGAGGCGTACCAGATGCGGTCGGACGCGTTGCTGGCCGTGGCGGGGCTGTTCGAGCGGGCGCTGTTCGTGGGTGATCCCGGACAGCTGGACCCGTTCGCGATCGTGGGCAGCGAACAGTGGGCCGGGCTGTCGTACGACCCGTCGGCCTCGGCGGTGACGACGCTGCTGGCCCACAACCCCGAGCTGCCCCAGCACCGGCTGCCGGTGTCGTGGCGGCTCCCGGCGTCGGCGGCGCCCCTGGTCTCCGACGCGTTCTATCCCTTCACCCCGTTCCGCAGCGGTACGGGGCACGGGGACCGGCGGCTCGGGTTCGCGGTGCCGTCGGACGGCTCCGGCCCGGACCGGGTCATCGACGAGGCGGCCGAGTCGGGGTGGGGGCTGCTGGAGCTGCCGGCCCGGCACACGCCCCGGACCGATCCAGAGGCCGTACGGGCGGTCGCTCTGGTGGTACGACGGCTCCTCGACCGGGGTGGGGCGGCGACCTCGGAGCGGTCCGAGGCGCCCGTGCCGCTGACCGCCGACCGGATCGCCGTCGGCACGGCCCACCGCGACCAGGCCGCCGCGGTGCGCTCCGCGCTGGCGGAGCTGGGGGTCGCCGATGTGGTCGTGGACACGGCCAACCGGCTCCAGGGGCGGGAGTACGACGTCACGGTCGTCCTCCACCCGCTGTCCGGGCGCCCCGACGCGACGGCGTTCCACCTGGAGACCGGGCGCCTGTGCGTCCTCGCCTCCCGGCACCGGCACGCCTGCATCGTGGTGTGCCGGGCGGGCGTGACCGACCTGCTCGACGACCACCCGTCCACCGAGCCGGTCCAGCTGGGGGTGACCGTGAAGTTCCCGGACGGCTGGGAGGCGAACCACGCGGTGCTGGCCGAGCTGGGGGAACATCGGGTGGCTTGGCGACCTTAGAGCGAGGGCCGGGGGTGTGGTGCTCGGGCGCGGGCGGGCTGGGCGGCGTCACCCGGGGTGCGGGTGTGCGGGGTCCAGGGCGGGGCGCTCGGTGGGGCCGATGCCTACTTGCGTGGGCACGAGACAATGGACGGTGGCCCTCCCCCCGGGACACCCCCGGGACCGGCCACTGAACCGTCGTACGAGGAGGAGAAGACATGGCGGAGCCCACGCCGCGCCGGAACGAACCGCGGCTACGCCCCGCGCCCCTGCTCTTCGAGCCGGCGGAGGCGGCCGGCGATCCCGAGCACTTCTTCGATCTGGAGTCGATCGACGATCCGCGGGCGTTGCTGTCGCGGGCGACGGAGTTGGCGCAGGCGTTTCGGGCGGCGGCGGACCGGGCCGTGGAGTTCCAGGCGATCGCGGCGGCGCAGCTCGCCGATCCCCGGCGGTTCGATCGGTTGACTCCGGCGGACATCGCGGAGCGGGCCGAGTGGACCGAGGACTACGCGAAGAAGATGGTCGAGTTCGGGCGGGATCTGCTGCTGGGACGGGATGTGACCGGGCCGGAGACCATCTGAGCGGGTGGTCGTACCGGTGGGTTCGGCCGCATGCGGGTGGGGGCTGGTCGCTCAGTTCCCCGCGCCCTTGAATGCGCCGGGCGTGCCCCATGGGTTCAAGGGCCCTAGGGGGCTCGTGCGACGCGAAACACCCCCTGGCATATGCCGGGCGGGCAAGATACCCCACTTGCCCATCTCTCGTATCAGTTTCCCGCAACTGCTCGGGGCCGGGTGGTCACGGGCGGTAGATCTAGGTGTATGAGCGGTGGAGTTGAGACGGGCAGGTACCCGCAGGACGGGGTCGATGTCGCGGGGGTCACGGCGGAGGGGGCCGCTTGGCTGGCCTCGGCAGGAACGTATCCGCGCAGTGCGCTGACGTTGTGGGAGGAGCGGCCGGCCGCGCCGGTCGTGCTGCCGTGCGGGACCGTGTTCGACGTCGTCAGCGTGCCCGCGATCTTCGGGCGGCGGATGCTCGACCGGTTATGGGACGAGGGGCCCGGTTCCGGACCGGTCGCCGTGTATCGCGGGCGCGTGCTGCTGTTCGCTTCCCCCGGCACGGCCCACCGCCTCCCCACCCTCCTGGAGTGGGAGGAGTGGGGCTCCCCCGGCCGCACCGGAGCCGTCCCGCCTCTGCTGTGCCACGGCGCCGGCGACGCCGTGACCGTCCCCACCGTGTTCAGCACCGACAAATGGGGCGAGAACGGCGGCGGCCCCGGCAGCGGCGGCACGCCGGAGGCGGCCGGTACGGCTCGGCTCGGGTCCCGCTGGCTCGTCGCGCCGGACACGCGGCGACCTTGGCTTCCGGGGCCCGAGGTACTGCTCTGGGCAGCCGTCCGGGCGGCCCGGGCGAGTACCTCCGCGACCGTGCGGGTATCGATTTTCCCTCCCGCCGATCAGGGTGCTAAGGTCTACGACGTCAGCAGGCGCCGCTAGCTCAGTTGGTTAGAGCAGCTGACTCTTAATCAGCGGGTCCGGGGTTCGAGTCCCTGGCGGCGCACGACACGAAGAAGCCCCTCGCGGAAGCGAGGGGCTTCTTCGTGT
>NZ_JBSFVC010000026.1:0-161987 GCF_053592095.1 Streptomyces sp. NPDC002787
CGCGCATCCGACAACCGCTCCACCAACAGCAGCCCCACACCCTCGGACCACCCCGTACCATCCGCACCCGCCGCAAACGCCTTGCACCGACCATCCGGAGACAACCCACGCTGCCGCGAAAACTCCACGAACGTCGTCGGCTGCGACATCACCGTCACCCCACCCGCCAACGCCAGATCACACTCACCACCGCGCAACGCACCCGCAGCCAAGTGCAACGCCACCAACGACGACGAGCAGGCAGTGTCCACCGTGACGGCGGGACCCTCCAGACCGAACGAGTACGCGATCCGGCCGGAGATGACGCTGGAGAGGTTGCCCGCGAGGAGGAAGCCCTCGTACTCGCCGGCCCGCGCGACCACGCGGGCCGCGTAGTCGTCGTACATGGCACCGGTGAAGACGCCGGTCGCTGTGCCGCGAAGCGAGGTCGGGTCGATGCCGGCGTCCTCGAAGGTCTCCCACGCCGTCTCCAACAACAACCGCTGCTGCGGATCCGCCGCCGTCGCCTCCCTCGGCGACATCCCGAAGAACTCCGGATCGAACAGATCCGCATCATGCAAAAACCCACCATGACGCACATAACTCGTCCCCGCACGCCCCGGATCCGGATCGAACAACCCCTCCAGATCCCACCCCCGATTCGACGGGAACCCACTCACCGCATCCACACCACCAGCCACCAACCGCCACAGATCCTCCGGCGACGCCACCCCACCCGGATAACGACACGCCATCCCCACGATCGCGATCGGCTCGTCCGCCCTGGTCGTGCGCCGGGTGGCCACGGCCGGTGCCTCCTTCTCGACGGCGCGGCCGAGCAGGTAGGCGGCAAGCGGGGCCGGGGCGGGGTGATCGAAGACCAGGGTGGTGGGTAGCCGCAGACCGGTGGCCCGGGACAGTTCGTTGCGCAGTTCCACGCCGCTCATGGAGTCGAAGCCCATGTCGTTGAAGGCACGGTCGGGGGCGACGGCGCCTGCTCCGGAGTGGCCGAGCACCGCGGCGACCTTGGTGCGCACCAGGTCGAGCACGGTCTCCTTCCGCTTGTCCTCGGGGAGCGCGGCGATCTGCCGGGCCCAGGAGGACTCCCCGGCGGCGTCCGGACCGGAGGCCCGGGCGACGCGGCGGAGGCGGGCGGGGACGAGGCCCTGGAGGAGCGGATGCGGCTCGGCGGCACCGGCCCCGGACAGCCGCAGCGATACGGGGGCCAGCAGCGGGGCGTCCGAGGTCAGGGCCCGGTCGAAGAGGGCGAGTCCCTGTTCGACGGTGAGGGGCGGCATCCCGGCCCGCTCCCAGCGGGCGATCTCGGCGGCCGTCAGCGTGGCACCCATGCCGTGCGTGGCGTCCCACAGGCCCCAGGCGAGGGAGGTGGCGGGCAGGCCCTGGGCGCGGCGGTGCTGTGCCAGCGCGTCGAGGTAGGCGTTGGCGGCCGCGTAGTTGCTCTGGCCGGCGGTGCCGACGAGGCCGGACACCGAGGAGAACAGGACGAACGCGCGCAGGCCGAGCCCGCCGGTCAGTTCGTGCAGGTGCCGGGCGGCGTCCGCCTTGGGGCCGAGCACGGTGTGCAGGCGTTCCGGGGTCAGCGACAGGGCGGTCGCGTCGTCGAGGACGCCGGCGGTGTGCACCACCGCGGTGAGCGGGTGGTCGCCGGGCACCGACTCGAGGAGCGCGGCGACGGCCTCGCGGTCGGCGATGTCGGCGGCCTCGACGCGGACGGCGGCGCCCTGTGCGGTGAGGTCGGCGACGAGTTCGGCCGCACCGGGCGCGTCGGGGCCGCGGCGGCTGACCAGCAGCAGGTGCCGGGCGCCGTGTTCGGTCACCAGGTGGCGGGCGAAGAGGGCGCCGAGCCCTCCGGTGCCGCCGGTGACGAGGACGGTGCCGTCGGGTGCGAACCCGGACTCGGCGCCGTCGGCTCGGACGGTTTCTGTGACGGCCAGCCGGGGTGCGTGGAACGTCCCACCGCGCAGCGCGAGTTGCGGCTCTCCCGTGGCGAGTGCGGCGGTGAGCAGCCCGGCGGTGCCGGTCTCGGTGTCCGCGGCGGCGGCGTCGAGGTCGACCAGGACCACTCGGTCCGGGTGTTCGGTCTGCACCGAGCGGAGCAGGCCCCAGACGGGGGCCGCGTCGAGGTCGGTGACGTCCTCGCCGGGCAGGGCGCCGACCGCGCCCGACGTCAGGACGGCGAGGCGGGCCGCGGCGAACCGCTCGTCGGCCAGGAACTCCTGGACCAGACGCAGCACCCGCAGGGTCGACGTGTGCCGGCCGTCCGCCGCGGTGCTGCCGTGCGCCCCGTACTGCCGTACGACGACGACGTCGGCCGTCGTCACGTCGGCGAGACCGTCCCGCGCCTCGACGAAGGCGGGCTCCGGGGCGGGGGTGTCGTCCTGGGGCGCGACGAGGGCCGGCCACGTGAGGGCGTAGAGCGTGTCGGCCGCCGTGGTGCGGCCCGTCGCGGCGAGCTTCCGCCGGTCGACGGGGCGCAGGGTGAGGGACTCGATCTCGGCCACGGGGGCGCCGGTGGCGGAGGCCAGGGTCATCCGGTAGGTGTCGGTGCCGTGCGGGCTGATCCGGACGCGCAGGTCGGCGGCGCCGACGGCGTGCAGGGTGACGCCGGACCAGGCGAAGGGCAGCCGGATGCTGTCGTGGTCGGTGCCGTCGGCCGCCGCGAGGACCAGGGGGTGCAGGGCGGCGTCAAGGAGCGCGGGGTGCAGGCCGTAGTGTTCCGCCGCTTCGGCGGGGCCTTCGGGCAGGCGTATCTCCGCGTAGAGGTCGTCCCCGTCGCGCCAGGCCGCGGTGAGGCCCTGGAAGGCGGGGCCGTAGTCGTAGCCGAGAGCGGCGAGGCGGTCGTAGGCGTCGGCGAGCGGTTCGGGCCGGGCACCGTCGGGCGGCCAGTTGGTCAGGTCCTCGCCGGTCGCCGCGGGGGCCGGCGGGGCGAGAGTGCCGGAGGCGTGCCGGGTCCACCGGCGTGTGTCGTCCGCGGCGGTGTCCGGGCCGGCGTGGACGGTGAACGGCCGGGCCCCGGCGGGGTCGGGCGCGCCGACGGCGACCTGGACGCGGACCGACAGGCCCTCCGGTACGACGAGGGGTACTTCGAGGGTGAGTTCGTCGACCCGGGGGGTACCGACGTGGCCGCCCGCGGCGACGGCCAGTTCGAGGAAGGCCGTGGCGGGCAGCAGGACGGTACCCGTGATGGCGTGGTCGGCGAGCCAGGGGTGGTCGCGCAGGGACAGCCGGCTGGTGAGGACGGTGCCGTCGTTCTCCGCCAGTGCGACCACGGTGGCGAGCAGCGGGTGGTCGGCGGTGTCCAGGCCGAGCACCCGCGCGTCGACGGGTGCCTCGGGGGCGAGCCAGTAGTGCTCGCGCTGGAAGGCGTACGTCGGCGGTTCGAACACTGCGGTGCCGGGCGGGTGGAGGGACCCGCCGTCCAGGGGGGCGCCGGCCGTGTGGGCGCGGGCGAGGCCACGGGCGAACGTGTCGGTCTCGGGGCGGCCCGGCCGCAGCAGTGTGACGCAGGTGGTGGCGGTCTCGGCGAGGGCCTCCTGTGCCAGGGCGGTGAGGACGGCGTCGGGACCGACCTCCACCAGGACGGTGGCGCCCTGGCGATCCAGTTCCCGTACGGCGTCGTGGAAGCGGACGGTGGCGCGGATCTGTCCGGACCAGTAGTCGGGCGAGGCGAGTTCGTCGGCGGTGGCGAGTGCACCGGTCACCGTGGACACCAGGGGGATGTCGGGGGCCCGGAAGCCCAGGCCCGCCGCGATCGCGCGAAACTCGTCGAGGACGTCGTCCATGTGCGGCGAGTGGAAGGCGTGGCTCACCTTCAGTCGGCTGGTCTTGCGGCCCTCGGCCCGCAGGGCGTCGGCGACCGCTTCGGCGGCGTCCGCGTCACCGGAGATCACCACCGAGCGGGGGCCGTTGACGGCGGCGATGCTCACGGCGTGCTCATGGCCCTGGAGGGCCCGCAGGATCTCGTCCTCCGTGGCCTGTACGGCGATCATGGCGCCGCCGGGGCGGGCGGACTGCATCAGCCGGGCACGGGCGGCGACGAGGGTCGCGGCGTCGTCGAGCGCGAGCACGCCCGCGGCGTGGGCGGCGGCGAGTTCGCCGATGGAGTGACCGGCGACCAGGTCGGGAGTGGTCCCGTGGTGGGCCAGCAACCGGAACAGCGCGATCTCGGTGGCGAACAGTGCGGGCTGGGTGAAGCTGGTCCGGTGGATCAAGTCTGCGTCCGGGCCGTCCGGGTCGGCGAGGACGACCTCGCGCAGCGGACGCTCCAGTTTTCCGGCGAACGCCGCGCACACGGCGTCGAACGCGGCGGCGTAGACCGGTGAGGCCGCGTACAGTTCCCGTCCCATGCCGAGCCGCTGGGCGCCCTGGCCGGTGAAGAGGAACGCGGTGCGGCCGGCGCCGGCGGCGCTGCCGGTCACGGCGTCCGGGATGTCCCCGAAGGGGGTGCCGTCGGCCAGTGCCTCCAGTGCGGCGAGCCGGTCGGCCACGGTGGCGCCGAAGACGGCGGCCCGTTCCTCGAAGGAGGTGCGGCGGGTGGCGAGGGCGTGGCCCACCGAGGCGGTGCCGGCGTCGTCGGACACGCCGACCCCGGTGACGCTGTCGCGCAGCCGGGCGGCCTGGGCGCGCAACGCCTTCTCGTCGCGGCCGGACAGCAGCCAGGGCGCGGGCAGGCCCGCGGTACCGGTGTCGGCGCGCGTGCCGCCGGGGCCGGCGGGAGGCATCGGCGTGGCCTCGGTGGGGTCGTGTTCGAGGATCACGTGGGCGTTGGTGCCGCTGATGCCGAAGGAGGACACGGCTGCGCGCCTCGGGCGGGTGACGGTGGGCCAGTCGCGGGGCTCGACGAGGAGTTCCACGGCTCCCGTGGACCACTCGACGTGCGGCGAGGGCCGGTCGACGTGCAGGGTCCGGGGCAGCATGGCGTGCCGCATCGCCTGGACCATCTTGATCACGCCGCCGACTCCGGCCGCGGCCTGCGCGTGTCCGATGTTGGACTTCAGCGAGCCTAGGTACACGGGCTCCGCGCCGTCGCGGTCGCTGCCGTACGTGGCGAGGATCGCCTCGGCCTCGATGGGGTCGCCGAGCTTGGTGCCGGTGCCGTGCGCCTCGACGGCGTCGACGTCCGCGGCGGTCAGTCGCGCGTCGGCGAGGGCCTCGCGGATGACGCGCTGCTGTGCGAGGCCGCTGGGTGCGGTGAGGCCGTTGCTGGCGCCGTCCTGGTTGATCGCGGAGCCGCGGACGACGGCGAGGACCCGGTGGCCGTTACGGCGGGCGTCGGAGAGCCGCTCCACGAGGAGCATGCCGACGCCCTCGCCCCAGCCCGTGCCGTCGGCGCCGTCGGCGAACGACTTGCAGCGGCCGTCGGGGGCCAGGCCCCGCTGCCGGGAGAACTCCACGAACATGCCGGGCGACGACATCACCGCGGCGCCGCCGGCCAGGGCGAGGTTGGTCTCGCCGGACCGCAGCGAGCGGACGGCAAGGTGCAGGGCGGTGAGGGAGGAGGAGCAGGCGGTGTCCACGGTGACGGCGGGGCCGACGAGGCCGAGCTGGTAGGCGATGCGGCCCGACATGACGCTGGCGGTGGAGCCGGTCAGCACGTTGCCCTGTACGTTGCGCGGCGCGTCCTGCATGCGCGGTCCGTACTCCAGCGACGTGGCGCCCACGAAGACGCCGGTCCGGGTGCCGTGCAGTGAGGCGGGCAGGACCCCGGCGCGTTCGACGGCCTCCCAGGACGTCTCCAGCAGGAGCCGCTGCTGGGGGTCCATGGCGAGGGCCTCGCGCGGTGAGATGCCGAAGAAGGCGGCGTCGAACTCGCCTGCGTCGTGCAGGAATCCGCCGTGCCGGACGGAGCTGGTGCCCTGCCGGTCCGGGTCGGGGTCGTACAGGTCGCCGGACCAGCCGCGGCCGTCGGGGAAGGCGGAGACGGCGTCGGTGCCCTCGGCGACCAGTCGCCACAGGCTCTCCGGTGAGGAGACTCCGCCGGGGTAGCGGCAGGCCATGCCGATGATGGCGATCGGCTCGCCGTCCTCGGCCACGGTGCCCGGGTCGGCGGTCTCCCCGCCGTCACCGAGCAGTTCGGCCTCGATGAAGCGGGCCAGCCTGCGGGGCGTGGGGTGGTCGAACAGGAGGCTCGTGGGCAGGCGCAGTCCGGTCGCCCGGGCCAGCGCCGAGCGGAGTTCGGTGGTCATGAGGGAGCTGAAGCCCAGCTCCTGGAAGGGGGTGAGCGCGTCGACGGCCTCGCCGTCCGTGTGGCCGAGGACGGCGGCGATGTGCTCGTCGACCAGCGCGGCGACGGCCTGCCCGCGGGCGGTGCCGGACAGTCCTGCCAGGCGTGCGCCCAGAGCGCCGCGCGGCTGTGCGGAGGCCGCCTCCTGCCGTGTGCCGTCCTCGTACACCTCGGCGTCCGGGCCGTCGGCGGGCGCGGTGCCCGTGCGGGCCGGTCCGTCGAACCAGTGACGCCTGCGCTGGAAGGCGTAGGTGGGGAGGTCGACGCGGCGGACCCCGGGTCCGCCGGTCAGCGCGGCCCAGTCGACGTCGGTGCCCCGGGTGAAGGCGGTGGCGAGTGCGGTGAGCAGTGTCTGCGTCTCGCGCCGCCCGCGGCGCAGCGTCCCCACGGCCACGACGGCGCCGGGGTCCTCGACGGTGTCCTCGGCGAGGGCGGACAGGACGCTGTCGGGACCGGCCTCGATCAGCGTGGTGACGCCCTCGGCCTCCAGGCGGCGCACGGAGTCGGCGAAGCGGACGGCCCGGCGGATCTGGCGGACCCAGTAGTCGGGCGAGGAGAGTTCCTCGTCGGTGGCGAGGTCGCCGGTGACGTTGGAGACGACGGGGATGCGCGCCGGGCGGTAGGTGAGGCGCTCCGCGACCCGGCGGAAGTCGTCGAGCACGCCGTCCATGTGCGGCGAGTGGAAGGCGTGGCTGACGGTGAGCGCTCTGGTCCTGCGGCCGCGCTCGCGCAGTCGTCGCGCGACCTCCCCCACGACATCGGCGTCGCCCGATATCACGGTCGAGGTGGGTGAGTTGACGGCCGCGACGGCTGCCTGCCCCGCCAGTCCGGCGAGTTCGGCCGCGACCTCCTCCTCGCCGGCCTGTACGGAGATCATCGCGCCGTCGCCGCGGGCCTCCTGCATGAGACGGCCACGGGCCGCGACCAGTTGGGCCGCGTCCGCGAGATCGAGCACACCGGCGACGTGGGCGGCGGCGAGTTCGCCGACGGAGTGCCCGGCCACGTAGTCGGGCCGTACCCCGAGGGATTCGAGCAGCCGGTACAGGGCGACCTCGACGGCGAACAGCGCGGGCTGCGCCCAGGCCGTCTCGTCCAGTCCCTCGCCGGTGGTGACGATCTGCGCGAGGGGTCGGGGCAGGTGCGGATCGAGGGCCGCGACGACCTCGTCGAAGGCGGCCGCGTAGGCGGGGAACGCAGCGTGGAGCTCCTGCCCCATGCCGATGCGCTGGGCGCCCTGGCCGGTGAACAGGACGGCCGTGCGGCCGTCCGCGACGGCCCCGGTGACCACGTCGGCCGCCGGGCGGCCCTCGGCGAGGGCGGCGGTGCCGTCGAGCAGGCCCGCCAGGTCGGGGGCGAGGACCACGGCCCGGTACCGGAAGACGGTGCGGGACGTGGCCAGGGACCAGCCTACGTCCCGGGGGGACGGCTCGGTCGCGGTCACGTGGGCGTGCAGGCGCCCGGCCTGGGCGCGCAGCGCGGTGTCACCGGCGGCGGAGACTACCCAGGGCAGCACGGCGGACGTTGCGGCGGGCCGCTCGTCCTCGGGGGCGTCGGCGTCCGCGGTGGCCGGTGCTTCGGCGAGCACGACGTGGCAGTTGGTGCCGCCCATGCCGAAGGAGCTGACGCCGGCCACCAGCGGGCGGTCCGGGTGGGGCCACGGGGCCGGTTCGCGCTGCACGGCGAGCCGGAGGTCCGCCAGCGGGATCGCGGGGTTCGGCGTCTCGAAGTTGAGGCTGGGGGGAAGCCGGCGGTGGTGCAGGGCGAGAAGCGTCTTGATCAGCCCGGCGATGCCCGCCGCGCCTTCCAGGTGACCGATGTTGGTCTTGACCGACCCGACCCGCAGCGGCTCGTGCTCGGGGCGCCCGGCGCCGAGCACGGCGCCGAGCGCGGCGGCCTCGACGGGGTCGCCGACGGGGGTGCCGGTGCCGTGCAGTTCCACGTACTGCACGGCACCGGCGGCGATCTCCGCACGCCGGTAGGCGGTGCGCAGGACCTGCTCCTGGGCGTGCCGGCTCGGCACGGTGAGTCCGTCCGTGGCTCCGTCGTTGTTGACCGCGCTGCCCCGGATGACGCCGTAGACCCGGTTGCCGTCGGCGACCGCCTGCCGCAGCGGCTTGAGGAGGACGACGCCGCCTCCCTCGCCGGGCACGAAGCCGTTGGCGCGGGCGTCGAAGGTGTAGGTGACGCCGTCGGGCGACAGGGCGCCGAACCGCTGCTCGGTGACGGTGTTCTCGGCGAGGAGGTTGAGGTTGACGCCGGCGGCGATCGCGGTGGTGGACTCGCCGCTGCGCAGACTCTCGCAGGCCAGGTGCACGGCGACCAGGGAGGACGACTGGGCGGCGTCCACGGTCAGGCTCGGGCCGTGCAGTCCGAGGTGGTACGAGACGCGGTTGGCGATGACGCCGCGGTTGACGCCGGTCATGGTGTGCTGGCCGATGGCGTCGGTGCCGCGCTGGTAGAGCAGGTTGGTGTAGTCGTCCCGGAGCGTGCCGACGAACACCGAGGTGGGTGTCGAGCGCAGGGAGGCGGGCAGGATGCCCGCGTCCTCGAGCGCTTCCCAGACCAGTTCGAGGACGAGTCGCTGCTGGGGGTCCATCGCGGCGGCCTCACGTGGGGAGACCGCGAAGAACGAGGCGTCGAAGTCGGCAACGCCGTCGAGGAATCCGCCGCGCCGGACGGCGGACGGCTCCCCCGCCCCCCACCGGTCCTCCGGCACGTCCGTGATCGCGCTGGTACCGCCGAGCAGCTCCCAGAAGGCGGCGGGGCCGTCGGCTCCCGGCAGCCGGCAGGCAAGTCCGACGACAGCGATCGGCTCGTTGTCCCCGGGGTGACTGTCGATCGCCGGAGCATGCTCATTCATCATGAACTTCCGCTGCCCTTCCATAAACCGAATTCCCATGGCGCAGACCCGTACCGCGTCTCGTGGCGCGTTTCACGCATTTCGTCGGGCCCGGCTGTCCACGCATCTCGCGGCGGGAATGTGACGCGATCCCGATAAGCCGACACTACGTACGTGACGGAATTCCTTCGCCAATGCCCGGCCATGGCCCGGTAATTGCCGAGAATCGACGTCACGCGGCACGGCTTCCCCGCCCCGGACAGCACGCTGCCCGGCCCGTGGACGAGCACGGGCCGGGCAGCGTGTCCGGGGCGGTGGGGGTGCCGCCGCCGGATCGGGAGAGGAGCGGTGCGGGTGGGCTCAGGAGGACGACAGCACCAGTCGTTCCCCGGCCTGCTCCCGGAGGATGACGCACACGTCGGTGAGGGCCTCCTCCAGCCGTCCGATCTCCTCGTCGGTGAGCAGCACCGACGGCTCGAAGCGCAGCGTGTCGACGGCGCTGGCGGTGGGGAACGTCCGGATGGAGTGCCGGTTCAGCAGGTGCCCGGCGATGACGTAGCCGAAGAGTCCGCCGCCGGCCGCCTCGCGGATCGCCGGGTGCTCGGCCGCCGACTGGTCGTGGAACGCGAACCCGAGCATCAGGCCCCGGCCCCGGACCTCCTTGACCACGTCCGGGAAGGCGGTGCGGACCTTCTCCAGGGTCGCCCGCAGCGCGGCGCCGCGCTCGGTGGCCTGCCGGTAGGCCCGGCCGCCGTCCCGCTCCAGCATCTCGAGGACCTTGAGCGCGAGGTGGCAGGAGAAGGCGTCCTTGGCGAACGTCGAGCTGTGCACCAGCTCGAACTGCGCGCGGTAGCGCGTCTGCCGCACGAGCATCACGGACGCCTTGGCCAGGCCGCCGCCCAGGGATTTGGCGAGCGTGTAGTAGTCGCCTCGCAGGCCCATCTGAGAGCTGGCGAGGAAGCTGCCGGTGCGGCCGAGACCGCTCTGGATCTCGTCGAGGACGAGCGGGCAGCCGGTGGCGTCGGCGAACTCCTGGATGATCCGGGCGTCGTCGTCGGACAGCGGCCGGATGCCGCCCTCGCCCTGGATCGGCTCCAGCAGGAAGGCGCAGAGGACGGGGTGTTCGCGCTCCACGACGCGGACCTCCCCGTCCTCGACGGTGAGGCCCAGCAGCACGCCGCGTTCCTCGGCGAGCACCTCGTCGAGCGCCTCGCGACTGCCCCGCGGCACGAACCTGGCCCGGACACCCAGCGCCGCGAACGGGGTGCGGTAGGCCTCGTTGTGGGTGAGCTGGACGCTGCCCATCAGCTTTCCGTGGAAGCCGCCCTCGAGCGCGAGGAAGACCGGGGCCTTCGCCGCGCGTTCCTCGTTCCTGCGGGTGATCTCGGCGATCACCGGTGCCAGCGGGTCGCCGGCCGGGCGCTCGGTCGACAGCTGCGCGTACACGGCGTCGGGGACGGTCGCGGAGCCGTCGTCCACGGCGGCGCGGGCCCGCTCCACCCCGGCCGCGAGCTCCTCCAGGGTCTCGCTCACACGCAGCACGCGGTCGAGCTCGGCGTGCTTGACCGCCGCCTCGACAGCCTCCGCTCCGCTGTTGGCGAAGGTGGCGTAGTACGGCTCGTCGGTGCCGAGTTCCCGGTTGACGATCCGGTTGAGCTCGGCCGCGAGGCGGTTGGCGTAGGGGTGGAAGGAGAACTGCGCGTGCACCGGCACGTTCCCGTCCAGCAGCTCCCCGGCCCGGGCCACGATCTCGGGGTTGTTGTGTCCGAAGATCAGCGAGCCGTAGCCGCCGGCGTAGTCGAGGACGGGGGTCTCCTGGCCCTTCGCGTCGAGGCGGTAGAGCGTGTTGCCTTCGCCCCGCACGTACTCGACATCGAGGCCGGCCGAGGTCAGCAGGCCGCGCAGATACGGCTCGGCGAGCTCCAGGACGGTCAATTCGGGATTCATGTCCAGCTCCTTTTCAGCGCGGAATGCGCGTTCACCGGCGGACCGTGCCGATATCCTCTTCCGGGTGTTCCAGCGGGCGGTCATGCGGCGACCATCTGCTGAATTCCGGAAATGATGGGTGCCCGGTTACCCGCTGGTGAGTCCGGTCGCGGAGCACGCGTTCCTCACGTGAGGGTCCGGGCGTCCTCGTTTCCGCTGGCCGACAGCAGCAGTCGTACGAGTTGCTCGTTGGTGACCCGCTCGGGACGGTCCAGGGTGACCGTCGTGGCGTGGTTCTTGCCCCCGGCCCAGCCCGGCCTTCGCAGCAGGAGTTCCGGGCCGGCTCCGACGACCACGCACAGGGGACCCGACCCGGCCGTCTTCGCCAGTTCCTCCACGGCGTCGAGTACCGCGTCAGGGGCGCGGTGGAGGTCGTCTATGCACAGCACGAGCGGCTCCCGGCACGCCGCCTGCTGGAACAGCTGGGCCCAGGCGCTCATGGTCTCGGTCACGGGCGGCCCGCCGAAGCGGTCGTCCACACCGATGCCGACGGTGGCCACGAGCGGGCGGAGCCGGGAGACCAGGAGGGCGCAGGCCCGGTCGCTGGGGAAGAGTCCGCGGACCGTACGGGTCAGCGCGGCCGTCGCGTCCTCCCCCGGAGCCGCGCCGCAGTAGGCGGCCAGGATCTGGGCCGCCAGCCGGAGACGGTGGCCGTCCTCGCCGGCCGCCGGGATCCGCCCGGTCAGGACACGTGGCGCGTCGCTCTGCGCCCTCACCCAGCGTTCGAAGTCGCGCAGCAGCCGGGTCTTGCCGGTGCCGCGCTCCCCGAGCACCGTCACCAGGTGGGGCACGCCGCGGTGCCGGGTGCGCCGTACCAGCCCGCGCAGGATGTCCTGTTCGTACATCTCGGCGCCGTTCTCCTCGGCGTGCCCCTCGTCACGGGCGCAGAGCGCCTCCCAGCTCCCGGAGGCCGGGTCCGGCAGCCGGTAGCGCACGGCGTGCTCGCTCGTCCGCCGGACGGAGTCGGTGACCCGTACCTGCCCGGCCGGCACTTCGGAGAGCTGCGCCTGTGATTCGTCCAGGACGCTGCCGATGACGGTGGGGGTGTCCTCGTGGCTGCGGTGGCGCAGCAGTACCTCTCCGCTGGTGACGGCGCACTGCACGGCCAGCCGCGGCGCCTCGGGGTCGCCGTCGGCGGGTACGTCGAGGAGGTCGCGGATGGCGAGCGCCGCGAGGACGGCCTGCCGGGCGTCGTCGTCGCTGGGCCCGTCGAGTCCGAAGACGGCGAGCGACATCGAGCCGATCGACGCCGTCACCGTGCCGCCGAACCGTTCGACCTGCTCCGTGACCAGGTGGCAGGCTCTCTCCAGCAGCGCGTCGACGTCCTTGGGGGCCACGTCGGCGCGGGTCGGGGCGAGCCGGGCGCGTACGGACATCGCGGAGACCGTGCGGCGCGTGGAGTCGGCGTGCCGCTCCGGCCCGGCCGGGTCGGGCACGCGCTGCTGCGGCACCGTGATGCCCTCCGCCGGGGTGACCCGGGTCTCCGGAGGCCGGCTCTCCCGGGGTTCCGGGGAGTCCGCGGGTACCGGGGCGGCGGCGGGGGGTTCGGTGGAGCCGACGCGGATCTCGGCCCGGACGGCGAAGGGGTCGGGAGGGCCGGGACGAGCGAGGGAGAGGGTCGGGTCCTGGACGAGGATGGCCTGCTGGAGCTGCTGCAGACCCCGGCCGGGCTCCAGACCGAGACTTTCGACGAGCACGGCCCGGACGCGGCTGTAGACGTTGAGGGCGTCCGCCTGTCGTCCGCAGCGGTACAGGGCCAGCATGAGCTGACCGCACGACCGTTCGCGCAGCGGCTCGGCCTGCACCATCCGCTCCAGTTCGGCGAGGACGGAGTGGTGGTGGCCGCAGGCGAGCTGCGCGTCGAAGTAGTCCTCCAGGACGTCGAGCCTGGTGTTCTCGATCGTGGCCAGTTCGGGCCACTGGATGCCGCTCTCCACCAGGTCCGCGAGGGCGGGCCCGCGCCACAGCGCGAGGGCGTCGCGCAGGAGCGCGGAGGCGGGCTCCGCGGCGCCACGCGCCAGTTGCTCCCTGCCCTGCGCGACCCATGTGTGGAACAGCTGGAGGTCCACCCGTTCGGGGTCCACCCGCATCATGTAGCCGGGCGGCTGGGTCAGCAGGGCGGCGGCGCCCGGGTCCACCTCGGCCTTACCGGACGAAAGGATGTTGCGCAGGCCGTAGACCGCGTTCTGCAGAATCTTGCGTGCCGTGGCGGGGACGTCGTCGTAGCCCCACAGCGCGTTCATGAGGTGGCTGGTGGCCACCACCTTGTTCGTCTGGAGCAGGAGGAAACCGAGGGTGGCGCGCTGCTTGGTGCCGCCGAGGGGCACCTGCTCGCCATGGTCGACAACTTCTATCGGACCCAGCATTCGGAACTGCATGACTCGCCCAACTCCATCCCCGTAAAGGCGGGATACGCGGGCGGGACGCGGAGTGGTCGATCCACGGCAACCGCCCGAATCCGTCAAGATCCGTCACCATCGTGCAGGGCCGTGGTCCAAGATCACACAAATCTCGGGCACATGCCGCTGTCCCGTGCCACACCGTTGTGGGCGGGAGCCCCCCTCGGGGTTCACGATGGTCACCGCCTGTTCATGTGCCGGTGACGAAACGCCTGGCGGTACGGGCGTTCACCTTCTGCGTGGTCGGCGGGAATATCCGTCGCCGCCACCGACGTGCCGCTGTCCCGGACCGGCCGTCGGGGCATCCGCGGCACCCGGGGCGGTCAGCCGAAACAGGCGACGGCGGTGGTACGCATCCTCGGCACGGACGACAGGCGCCGCCGCGCCGTCTCCGGGACCTCGGGGCGGAACGCTCCCGACGGCTCCTCGTGCCCCGAGGAGCCGAGGATCTCGGCCTGGAGCCGCCGCAGCTCCGCCGAGGGCTCCAGGCCGAGTTCCGTCTGGAGGATGCTGTAGAGCGCGTGGTAGGCCCGCAGCGCCTCACTCCTGCGTCCCGCCTGGTGCAGTGTCGAGATGAGCTGCCCGTGGAACCACTCGTGGAGCGGGAACTCCTCGACCAGAGCCCGCAGATCGGGCAGCAGCTCGCGCCGTCGGCCCAGCCTGTCCGCGATCTCGATGCGCAGTTCGAGGGCGTTGATCCGCAGTTCCTCGACGCGGGCGATCCGGCCGGCGAGCACGGTGCCGACCGGCACGCCGCTCAGCACCGGGCCGCGCCACAGGGCGAGGGCGGCGTTCACCTGGTGGACGGCCCTCTCCAAGTGCCCGCTCCGGGACTCGTGGCGTGCCTGTCTCAGGTACTGCTCGAAGCTGCTGACGTCCACCTCGTCGTCGTCGACCCGGAACTCGTAGCCGGGCGTTCTGGCCACGAGCAGATTCCGGCCGTCGGCCGCCACCCTCTCCTCCTGGAACAGGCGACGCGCGTGGTAGACGTGGGTCTGCAGCGTCTTGGCCGCGCTGCGTGGTGGGTTCTGCCCCCACAGTTCCTGGATCAGTACGGCGGTGGGCACCGCCTCGCGCGGCTGGAGCGCGAGGACCGCCAGCATCCGACCGATCTTCGGCGCGTTGGGGGTGTGTTCCCTGCCGTCGTCAGTGACGACCTGGAGCGGGCCGATCAGGTTCAACCGCACAGTGCGTACTCCTCTTCCGGGCGTTCGCGTTCGCGTTGGTGCGTCGCCCACCATGCTCGTGGCGTGGTGGGGCGGCGTTCATGGACGGCCCGCCGGCGTCACGGGGAAGTCGATCCCCGGGGTGCGCGACGCCGACCGGCGGGCCAGGAGGTCGGAGGGGCGGGAGGTCGGAGAGCCAGGGGACGTCAGGTCCTGGTTCGAGCCCGTGGTCGACGGACGCACCGGGGTGGTGGCGTGCCGGGCACCCTGTCACGCGGCCCTGCGGGCAGCCGCGGCGCAGGACGGCGGCTCGGCGGCGAGCACGGTGGCGAAGTGGGCGATCGAGGCGAGTGTGACGTGGCGGTGCCAGCCGGAGAAGGAACGGCCGACGAAGTCCCTGAGCCCGACGCGGTCGCCGATGTCCACGGCGTCCCGCGCCACGAGGTCGCTCAGCCGTGTCAGCCCCAGCAGCGCGGACACGGAGATGCCCGTGATGTTGGTCAACCACAGCCGGTCGGCGCCCCGGTCCGGCGCGGACCACTCCCCGATGAGGCGCAGGCCTCTCACCGCGCCGCCGTGCGGGGAGGCGGGAGCCTGCACCGGGATCACCGAGGCGACGGGCCGGTCCGGCTCCGGGCCGACCGGGGCGCGCATCCGGCCGAGGTGGGCGACCAGTTCTCCGGCGCCGCGCTCGCGCGCACCGTAGGCGGGCAGGACCGACCTGTCGACGCCCAGCCGGGTCGCCGGATCGGTGCGGACGACGAACTGGTGCCCTGCGGCCTTCAGTCGGCGGGCGATCGCCACGGCGTCCGCTCCCTCGGCATCGGCGATCACCGGCCGGCTCGGCACTCCGGCGGCCTGCCCCGCCTGGGCCATCGCCTCGCGGACGCACTCCTCCACGGAGTCCGCCCGTACGTCGGCGGGAATGCGCGCCCTGCGACGGAGGGGTTCCTCCCGCCATCGCCGCGGCAGTACGAGTTGCCACTCGACCGGTACGGCGACCCGCTCCGAAGCCAGCCACACCCCGACCGCCTGCTGGCCGTTGACGGCGCGTCCGAGGTGCGGAACGTACTGGAGGTCGACGCCGATCGAGTGGGCTCCGGCCTTGGGGATCGCGGTGGGCCGGACGACCCAGGCCTCGTGTCCGAGCAACAGCCGCGCCTGCCGGGCCAGCGCGTGCCGGATCGGTGTCCACTCCCACAGGGACTCGCTGATGAAGTGGTGCATTCTCTGCTGTGCCGCGGGGCCACCGAGGTGCGCCGCGATCTGCCCCAGCGTCTTGCGGCCGGACGTACTGAGCAACCCTTTCACGTAATGCTCGGCCTTCTGCCGCTGGCCACTGCGGCGCAACGAGGCGAAGAGCTCCGATTCGGCCTCCGGGACGAGACCGTCAGGGCACATGACCGTGCCCCCCTGCGACAGCTGACGCTGTCCTAACCCTGCTTCCATCGACATCCCCCTGGCGACGTCACCTCTGCCCGCCACCAAAAATAAACCAACCGATCGGTTTTTTTAAGCCCTACGTGTCGACGCCTGCCCAGCGCCCGCCCCCCGACCTGCACGAAATACCTTCTCGACGGGAAGCAGACCACCAACGCAGTCCCCCTAGCCGTCTGGTTCAGACCTTGCCACCCTCTGCAACCATACCAACCGTTCGATTTTTTAGAAGCGGACTACAAGCGCCTCGATCACGTTTCCCGGGGAAGACGCGCGCCGGCCGAGGATCGGCCGGCGCGCCGACATGCGGGACATGCAGAGGGGGCAGACGCCTCGCGCCGCCCCCGCGCGGTCCTGCTCAGACCGTGGCCGCCGGGCTCCGTTCGCCGTCCCGGCCAAGGGCTGAGGTGACCACCCGGGCGACCTCCTTCGTCCTGACGTCGAGGTAGAAGTGACCGCCCTCGAACACCTCCATGTCGGTGCCGACCGTCGTGAACTCCTTCCACCCCGCCGCCGCGCTGACCGGCACCACCGGGTCCGCGTCCCCGATCAGCACCGTGAAGGGGATGTCCAGGGCGGGGCGGGGTGTCCAGACGTAGGAGCCGAGCGCCCGGTAGTCGGCCCGGAGGGTCGGCATCACCATGGCCAGCACGTCCGGGTCGTCGAAGACGGCGCCGGCCGTGCCGCCCAGTCTGCGGACCATGGCCAGCACGTCGGCGTCGGTGCGCAGCCGGTCGCTCGCGTAGGGCGTCGTCGAGGGAGCCCCGCGACCGGACAGGAAGAGCCGCCGCGGCCCCGGCTCTCCCCGCTCGGCCAGGCGCAGGGCGACCTCGTGCGCGACGATCGCCCCCATGCTGTGTCCGAAGAAGGCGTAGGGGCCCGCCACTTCGCGCCGTATCTCGTCGGCGAGGACGTCAGCGAGGGGCCCGATACCGGCGTGCGGCTCCTCATGACGACGGTCCTGACGGCCGGGGTACTGCACCGCCACGAGCTCGATGCCGGGCGCGACCTCGCGCGACAGGCGGAGGAACGCGCTCGCGCCGCCGCCCGCGTGCGGGAAGCAGACCAGTCTCAGCGCACCCCCGCTCACGGAAGCCCCCGGGGAGTCGGGGACGAACCTGCGGAACCACTCACCACTCATGTCGCTCCTCCACTCGGCGCCCCGGCGGTTCCCGTGAACCCCTTCGGGGCGAAGACGTCGCCATGATGGGACCGGACGGTCAAAGCTCGCCCAAACACCCGCCACCGCCCCGCCCCCTCAGGGGCGCCCCCGGCCGGGCGGAGATCATGCGATTACCACTCAGTGACAGCGTGTTACCCGCCCGCACCCACCCGGCCATTACGGTCGGCCGCGCACCGTCCCGACGGTGAAGAGCAGGCACACGAGCGATGCCAGGAGGCGCCATGTCCCCGCATGAACCCGATTTCGACTCCGTCCTGGAGGCGGTGCGAGAGATCGTGCCCACGCTCCGGGAGAACGGGCTGGAGGCCGAGGACCGGCGCTGGATCCCGGACGAGAGCATCGAACTGCTGGAGAAGGCGGGCGTCTTCCGGATCGCCGTGCCGCGCAGGTTCGGCGGGCTCGACCTGTCGCTGCCGCAGCAGTACGCGGTGCTCTCCGAGATAGCGCGCGGCTGCGCCTCGACCGGCTGGGTGGCGGTGGCCTGGGTGTCCACCGCCTGGCTGGCCACGCTGTACCCGGACGTGACGCAGGAGGAGATCTTCGCCGCGGGTCAGGTCCGGATCTCCGGCGCCTTCACCGCGGGCGACAGCACGCTGGTCGCCACCGAGGGCGGCTACCTCCTCAACGGCACCTGGCGGTTCAACACGGGGTGCCGCGGCGCGGAGTGGGACTTGGTCGCCGCCACGGTGGAGCTGCCCGACGGCACCTTCGACGAGGCCTACGCCCTCGTACCGATGTCGGAGCTGTCGATCGCGGACGACTGGCACGTGTCCGCCACGATCGGCACCGGAAGCTCCACGACGACCGCGCGTGACGTGTTCGTGCCCGCGCACCGGCTGGTCACCGTGGGCGAGGCACTCACCGGCACCGCCGCGGGCCGCTCCAACTCCGGTGCCACCGGCCGCGACTACGGCCTGCTGAGCATGGTCATCTCCGAGTCGGTGGCGATCTACCTCGGCGCCGCGAAGGGGGCCTACGAGACGTTCGTCGGGGGCCTGGGCCGGCCCATCGCCTACACCACCTGGGAGGACCAGCGCGAGCACCCGCTCACGCAGCACCAGGTGGCCGTCGCCGAGAACCGGATCGCCGCCGCGGAGGCGCTGTTCGAGAAGCAGCTGACGCTGCTCCAGGAGCGCGCCGACGTCGGTGAGCCGCTGACCGACACGGAGAAGGCGACGGTGCGCGGCCGGGCCGGGCACGCGATCCAGCTGGTGAACGAGGCCGTCGAGGCGCTCAACTCGGTGAGCTCCGCGTCGTCGCTCGTCCGCAAGGGACACTTCCGGCGCTTCCGCCGTGACATCGAGGCGCTCACCCTCCACGGTCTGATGAACCCGAACATGAGCCTGGAGGTGCACGGCAGGGTCTTGGTGGGCCTCGACCCCGGGACGCCCTACATCTAGTCCCCGGCGACGCCCGACCGGTCCGGAAGCGGACCGTCACTGGGCCCCGTACCGACGTGCAGCAGGCCGGTACGGGGCCCAGCGACACGCCGGGCCGTCTTTGCCTTCTTTGCTCGTCTCGCCGAGGAGTCGTCCTCGGTGCCGTAACAGCCGCTTCACCAGGGCCTTTTCGGACCACGACCTGCTCCGGGCCGTTCGCTTGAGCAGTCTTTGGTGCGGTCCTCGGCATTCCTTGTAAAAAGAACCGATGGATCGGTATGTTCATGCGAGTCGAGCGCGAGTTCGACGATGGCTAAGCCGACCACTGAGTCATCACCTGGGGGTTTCCGTGTCCGACACCACTACACGCCCGCGCAGAACGGGGCATCACCTCGCCGACGTGCCACTTGGCACCGACAGCCACGAACGGGTTCCCAAGGAACTCGTCCACCTGAGAGATCCGCAGCGCGTCCTGATCACCGACTGGAGGGAGAGCGGCCCCGACACGTTCCTGTTACGCGCCCAGTGGCCCACCCACACCGGCTCCTGGCCGTACGACGCTCGTCTCCTCACCCAGACCGTCCGGCAGAGCGGACTGACCGTCGCCCACGCCGAGTACCAGGTACCGCTCACGCACCAGACGACGCTCAGCGAGTTCCACTACACCGTGGACCCGGACTTCCGTTTGGAGCCGGGCGAGGCCCCCCTCTTCGAGGTGGAGGTCGCGATACCGCGGCGCGAGCGAACCGGCCGGGCGGCACGCTCGTTACCGATGGACATGCGGGTCTTCCGCGAGGGAGTGCTGGTGGCCGGCGCCCGGACGGACTTCGGTTGGATATCCCCGGCGGCCTACCGTCGGCTGCGCGGCGAGCGCGCCATCGTCGACTGGGGGAACTGGCCCCTGCCCGCGCCGCTCGACCCGGCATCCGTCGGCCGTGCCGCGGACTCGGACGTCGTCCTCTGCCCGACCGGTGAACCCCTGCGCTGGCTCCTGCGCAGCGACATCGCCAACACCCATCTCCTGGACCACCCCGTGGACCACGTGCCCGGCCTCGGTCTGATCGAAGCGGCGGTCCAGGCCGCCCAGGCCACTGTCCCCCACGGCGTCTTCCACACCACAGCGGTCGACATCGAGTTCGAGCGCTACGTCGAGTTCGACGTCGCCTGCCTGGTCGAGGCCGAACCACTGCCGTCGGCCGCTGACGCTCTGATCGTCCGGGTCACCGGAACCCAGACCGGCCACACCGCCTTCCGCGGCGAACTCACCGGCACCATCCTCTGATCACTCGGCTCCGCAGCCCTGATCCGTCCTCATGAAACGTATCCGTCGATCTGTTCTGTGACCCACACACGGTCGAGCCCGGCACTCCTCGGAGTGCCGGGCTCGACCGGTCTCCCGGTGTCATGCGGGCCGCCATGGGGGTGGTCATGGGACGACCATAGGCACCGCCGTTCTTCGGCCGCCCATCGCGGGGTAACCGCCTTCGGACCGGAGATCCGGGCACGGGCACCGGGCCGAAGGCGTATCAGGAAGCAGCCGCCCTCAGGGGACGAGGACCATCTTGCCCGTCGTGCGCCGCGCCAGCATGTCCTCGTGCGCTCGCCGCGCCTCGGCCAGCGGATACGCGGCACCCGTGACGGGCTTCAGGCGCCCTTCGTCGACCAGGCGGAACAGCTCCTTCAGCGGCCCGCTCATCGCGCCGGGCGCCGCCAGCGCGTGCCGCAGCCGGAAGCCGACGACCGACACACCGAGCTGGTGGAGCAGTGCGGGATCGATCGGCGAGAGGCCCTCACGGGAGGCGTCGCCATAGGTGACCAGCCGGCCGAAGGGGGCGAGCGAGTGCAGCGCCGAACCGAGGAGAGGCCCGCCGCCCGCGTCCAGGACCACATCGGCCTTCCGCTCCAGCGGGTACTCGACCACCTCGTCCGCCCCGAGCCGCAGAGCCAGCTCCGCCTTGGCCGGGGACGAGACCCGGGCGAGCACCCGACCCGCGCGGAACTCCCTGGCCAACTGGACGGCGAGGCTGCCGACTCCGCCCGCTGCGGCGTGCACGACGACGGTCTCGCCCTCCCGCATCCGGGCCGCGGTCCGCAGCAGATGCCAGGCGGTGAGCCCCTGCATCAGCAGCGCCAACGCCTCGGCCGCCGGCATCTCTTCGGGAATTTCCACGACCGCGGACTGTCTGGCGACCACTTGCTGGGCGTAACCTCCGGTCACCCGGGCCAACACCCGTCTCCCGTCGGGGGTTCGCCCGACGACCTCACTGCCCGGGACGAACGGAAGGCTGTCGGCGATCGGATACGTACCGTCGGTCTGGTGCGTGTCGGCGAAGTTGACGCCGGCCGCCTCCACCAGGACGAGAACCTCCTCCGGTCCAGGGACCGGAGGAGGAAGCTCGACGGGGGTGAGGACCTCGGGACCACCGAAACAATCGAACTGGATAGCGAGCATATGGCATGGTATTCTCCCGGCCCTTTGAGATCCACAGCCCGACAGGCCGCCAAGTCCGCCCGGTTCATGGTCGTCGCGGAGTCAGCCGAAAAGAAGAAACCTAACGTTCGGTTTGTTAGCGTGACCCTGTGTGCGCGGACGTGTGCACAGGGCTTACCATTCATCACCCCCGGAGCTGCAAGGATGACCAAGCAGGACCGTGCGGTACGCACGAGGCAGGAGCTGATCTGTTCGGCGGCCGAGGTCTTCGACCGCCGAGGATTCATGTCCGCGTCACTCGCGGACATCAGCACCGGGGCCGGCGTGAGTACAGGCGCGCTCAACTTTCACTTCAGCAGCAAGAAGGAACTGGGCGAGACCGTGCAGGCCGCCGCCGAGGAGAGCCTGCGGTACATCACGACCGCCTGCACCGAGGCTCGACCCTCGCCCCTGCAGACCCTGATCGACGCCACCCACGTCCTGGCCACGCAGTTCGAGGAGAACGTGGTGCTGCGCGCCGGGCTCGGCCTCGACAACGACGCCGCCTGGGACGGTGGTGCCGAGCTCTGGCTCAAGTGGCGCGGCTGGGTGCGGGGGATGCTGACCATCGCCGAGTACGAGGGAAACCTGGCCGACGGGGTGCTGCCGGACGACGCCTGTTCCACCATCATGGCGATCGTCATGGGCATCGAGTCCCTCGGGCGCAAGGACACCGCCCTGCCCTCCCGGCGCGTGGTGACGCGGTTCTGGAAGATGGTGCTGCCCAGCCTCGCCTCGGAGAGGACGCGGGCCGACATCGAGGCGTCGGGCTCCGAAGTCGTGGCCCGCTGGGACGAGCGGATGCGCGCGGGGCACAGCGTCTCGGGGCCCCTGGCGGCGGGCCGGTGCGCCGGCCGCGTCGACGAGCGGTGAACGGGACGGTGGCCGGGTTCGCACCGGCCGTTGCACGGGATTAGGCTGAACCGCCTAACATACCGATCCGTTGGTCCTTTCATCTTGAAGGAGACCCTGGGTAAACAAGGAGCGACGTGGTAAAGCAGGACCGGGCCGTCCGGACCCGCCGGATCTTCCTGGAGGCCGCGGCCGAGGTCTTCAACGAGTACGGATACGACGCCGCGTCCATCTCCGTGATCCTGGAACGCGCGCAACTCACCAGGGGCGCGCTGTACTTCCACTTCACGTCGAAGGAGGCTCTCGCACAGGGGGTGCTCGACGAGGCGGTGACCACGCAGGGATTCGCTTCCCAGACCTACAAGATGCAGGAGTGGATCGACGTCGCACTGCTCCTCGCCCACCGCCTCCCCCGCGAGCCCCTGCTGAGCGCGTCGATCCGGCTCTCCGTCGACCCCAAGGCCAGGTCGCTGTTCGGCACCCGCTGGCCCGACTGGATCCAGCTGAGCATGGACCTGCTCGTCGCCGCGAGGGACCGGGGCGAACTCCAGCAGCACGCCGACCCTGCCACGATCGCCCGGCTGTTCGTCGGGGCGTGGACCGGCGTCCAGCTGGTGAGCAGTTCCCTGCCGGAGAAGAAGGACCTGGTGAGCGAAGTCACGGAGCTCTTCGCTCTCGTCCTGCCCGGCATCACCGTCCCCGGGGTGCTGGCGAAGCTGGACCTCTCGCCCCACCGGCCCGAGCGCCTGCTGACCGAATCGTGACCCGGCCAGGACCCGGCAATCGAGTAGGAGGGCCGGGTCGCCCGGCCCTCCTCTCACACCACCGGACATGCGGGCCGCGCATCCGGCGGTTCAGATCCGCAGGTACCTGGACGCCGGGATCATGGTGGATGGGCCCGCCGCGCGACCCGGACTTGCTGCGGTCCGTGTGCCCGGCACGAGCAACCACCACATCACCCGTGCCACTCGATGTTCGGCCCTTCCCAGCCACTCTGCTCATCCCGGCCGGTACTGCGGTCTCTGCTGACTTCTGCCCGGTCAGAGCCGACCTCCCGGCCCACTCCGTCGGCGCGGCGACGCCTCAGCACAACCGACACCCGAACAGATCTCCCCAGGTAAGAACGATCACTGTCCCTGGATCCCCGCCGCGTTCACGCACTGGCCTTCTTGGCGGTGACGGGCTTCGCCTTGCCATGCAGGCTCACCCGACCAACACGCCTCATACGCGGTTCGTGTTCCTCAGTGCCCAGGTCTCGCCCCGGGCTTCCTCCCGACCCCACCTCACGATGACGCCGTTGCCTCCGGCTCGGGGTCACCACCTCTTCCCCCAGGGGACTTTCAACCCCAAGCAATCGCCCTTGCTGGGCGCACATGACCGAGGGCCGGTTCGGATCTCTCCGAACCGGCCCTCGACCGCGACTCTTCCAAGTCGGGACGACAGGATTTGAACCTGCGACCCCTTGACCCCCAGGAGTATGGGCTATCCCTTTTGTCTGCACATACAGTCAGAAATCAGGGTGCACAGCGTGCGGTGCCGTGCGTGCCGTTCAGGTGCGCGGACACCGTCTGGTCCCCAACTGGTCCCCACCGGGCATGTCCGTGACGCGCGCGCCCAAGGGCCGCCGCCACGTCAAGAGGCTGACTCGCCAGGGCCCGTCACGGCGTGAGACCTGGCGGCCTTGCGCCTGAGCTCGCGGATGATGTCCTGCCATTGCCAGGAATCACTGCTGCACCACTGTTCCTCATCGACCGGCTGCCAGGCCGCCAGCTCCTCCAGTCGGGTGATCACCATGGAGGTGTCGGTGTCGGAAATTCCGCTCCTGCCATCGAGTCGCCATTTGATGTCATGCAATCGGTGAGCCGCACGGTAGTAGGACAGCTGGGAGTCAGTGAGTCTGCGTATGGCGTAGCCACCACACTTGCTGCACCAGTCGAAGTCGGTGCGAGCCATGAGATCCGCGACGGTGAGGAGCTCGTCGCCGGCCACAACCGCTCGTTCACGGGCGTGCCGGCACAGCGGCGAGTGGCCCTTGCCCTCGATCAGAGGGTTGGCGTTGGTGGTGTAGAGCTGGACTGCGGCCAAGGGACCCAAAGGAAGGCCGCTGCCACTTCGCCACCGGTCGCTGCCGGGCTGCCGGAAAGGCACGAGGTCGAGGCGGTCCTCCGTGAGCAGGCCGCGCCATACCGCCACCGGCAGCCCGCCAGGCCCCTCGGCATCCAGGCTCCGCAGGTCGCGCGCGCCGCGCGCCAGGGCAAGCAGGCGAAGATTCAGATCCCGATCTTCGGTGCCGTAGGTCTGGCGGAGGGTCCGGCGTCCGCCCTCGGCAAGACCCAGACCTTCACCGAAATGCGGATCGTGGACGCCCTGGCCGCGACCGGGCAGCTGAGCATCACTCCCCTCGGGCTCGGGACTGGTTTCCGGCTCCTCCGGGCCGATCACGCTTCCGGGCAGGTCGCGGGCGCCTGCGATGAGGACGCCCAGCCACCCCTTGGCCAGCCGCCTCTCGATGGTGTCGAGAGGCAGCACTTCCGCTCCCCCGCTCGCCGAGAAGACGAGGTGCAGCTGGTCGGCACCGGGTGTCAGCGTGCGCAGCGCACGGATGTGATCGAGTGTGACGGGGCGCCGGTCGAAGACCGGGGTGTCATCGAAGATGCCTGGACGAACGATGCCCGGCTGACTTCCAGGACCACGGTCGCGCTCGGGCAGATCCGCCGTCCCAACGACTGGGCTGCACGGAAGGCCGCTCGCCGGGCCGAGCAGCCGTTCGGCGACGAGATCGGGGACTTCCAATGTGAGGACGCCGCTCCCCCAGTCGGCATCAACGGTCCACGTGACCAGCACACCGAGCGTCCACGTATCCAGCCCGTCCAGGAAATCCCGGACATCATGACGTGGCGTGCCTTCGGACGCTTCCGGCACATGCGCCGTCAGTCGACATCTCGGAGCCCGGTCCGCCAACGTCGCTGCCGCCCTGGCCTGTTCCTCCCAGGACTCAATCAGGCGCGCGGCCTCGGCTCGGGCCGCATCGTAACCCTTCCGACTGCTGCGGATGCCTCGCACGATCTCGTACGAGAGGTATGCACGCACCCCGGCCCTTCCCAGAGTCGCCCTGCCGCGCTCTGCCACCGCCGCCACAGGTCCACGAGTGCCCCTGACACCCGGCTGTTGCCGCCGAGCACCACGAAGACCGGGTCCGCCCGCGGAAGCTCGGGCATGGGGAGAGTCATCGCGGCAGCAGCTACGACAAGCTCCTCCGGATCTACGAACCGGGCTGCCTGGGCCCGAAGTGTCTCCAGGTACCGCGCCTTGGCCGTCAGCGACGGCTTCGCCCACTCCTCCAGCCAGGAAAAGTGAGCGAGGACGAAGCTTCTCGGGCCAGTCGTACGCCCCCAGGGTGCGGGAGTTGGTCCACTCCAGCAGGCAGCCAGGGCAGGCGACTGCGCGAGGCGGCGGAGCGGCTCGCGCTCACCCTGGCCCAGGGCGGGATGCAGAAGACCACCGCGCGCGTGATGACCGCGCTCCTCTTCAGCCGCCAGGAGACCATGACAGCCAACGACCTGTGCGACGAGCTGCAGATCAGCTCCGGTGCGGTGTCGGGCGCGGTCAAGCAACTCCTCCCCATCGGCATGATCGAGCGGGTCCCGGCGCCCGGCAGCCGGCGGGACCACTACCGCTTCCGCGAACACGCCTGGGCGAGGCTGATGAGCAACCAGAACGCCACGCTCGCCGTCATGGGCGACGCCGCCACCGAGGGCATCAAGGCCGCAGGCGAGGACAGCGTCGCCGGGCGGCGCCTGCACGAGATGAGGGACTTCTACGCCTTCTTACAGCGCGAGATGGCCACCCTCATCGACCGGTGGCGGGAACAGTACGACGCGGAGCGCTGACCACCCCTCTTTCCGAACCCTTGGTCTTTGGGCGAGCGTCCTGTCCCGCAAACGGTATGCCGACGACAAGGTCTCCGAAGCGGTACAGGCAGAGATCGAGCAGTTCGTGTTCCTCGGCGCGGGCCTGGACACCCGGGCCTACCGTCTGGTGCCGTCGGCGGGCGCGCGGGCGTCCGAAATCGACCTGCCCGCCAACATCGCCCACAAGCGGCGGCGGCTGGAGGCGATCTTCGGTCGGGTTCCTGACCACGTGGTTCTGGTCCCGGTCGACTTCCAGACCGATGACCTCGCCGACTTGCTGCACGCCCATGGCCTCGATCAGGGGATTCCGACGATGTTCGTCTGGGAGGCCGTGACGCAGTACCTGACGGAGGACAGCGTGCGCAGGACGCTCGCATTCCTGGCCAAGGCCGCCCTCGGCAGTCGGTTGATCTTCACGTACGTCCCCAAGGACTTCCTCGACGGAATCGACTTCTACGGCGCCGAGCGGGCCCACCAGGACTTCGTCGTGAAGCATGCAGTGTGGCACTTCGGTCTCGCCCCCGAGGACGCCCGGAGTCTGCTTCAGGAGTACGGCTGGGCCGAGCGGGAGCAGGTTGGCAGCCGGGAGTACCTCGCGCGCTATGTCCGGCCGACCAGGCGTGACCTGCCCGTCTCCGAGATCGAGCGGTTCGTCTACGGCGAGAAGGCGTGAGACGGCTCTTGGCCGTGGCCGACGTGGCCGCGACGGGAGTGCCACGGCCAGTCGGCAAGGGGCACTCACAGACTGCTGCGGCGGCTGTCCCGGCGGATCCGATACAGGCCATGTTGGCCATGCAGGCTGAGTACGACCATCGCGCCTGCGCTCATCGGCCACCAAAGCGAGGCCCCATGTCTGGTCAGCTCTACGCCCTTCAACAGCAGAGCAGTCGAGACCAGCAAAGCGAGCCACCCCATCGCGATGTCGACCGCACCGCCTCGCTTGAACGGCTCCCGCACCTTCGGCTCCCTTGTCCAGGTCCAGCAGCTCATGCCGTCAGAGTGTCGGCGAGTGTAGCGGCGACCCCACTGGAGTGATCACCCAAGCACAGGCTGAGTAGCAGGCACCGTTTCAGCTCGCGCCCTCGACACCATCGCGGCCGGAAGCGGTGCGCTGGTAGATGTCGGGGATGCCGTCGGCATCATCGTCCCGGGTCTCGGCCTCCCACAGGCGGCGGTAGATCCCGTTGCGGCGCTTGACCAGCAGCGCCGCGACGGCCGCGGCGAGCAGCGAGCCGAGCAGGACGGCGGCCTTGATGTACTCGACGTCGGCCGGGTCGGTGAAGGCGAGTTCACCGATCAGCAGGGCAACGGTGAAGCCGATGCCGGCCAGCACCGCGAGGGCGAACACGTCCGCCCAGGCCAGGTCCGGATTGAGGCGGGCCCGGGTGAACCGGGCGGCCAGGTAGGTGCCGGCGAAGATCCCCACCGTCTTTCCCACGACCAGACCCAACACCACGCCCAGTGGCTCCGGGCGGGTGAAGACCTCGCCCACGGCCTCGGTCGACACACTCACCCCAGCGGCGAACAGCGCGAACAACGGCACCGCCACGCCGGCCGACACCGGCCGCAGCAGATGCTCGGTCCGCTCCCCGGGGGAGGCGTCCTCGCCCTCGCCCCGTGCGGTCCGCAGGATCAGGCCCATGGCAACACCGGCGACCGTGGCGTGCACGCCGCCGTTGTACATCAGCGCCCAGATCACCACGCCCAGCGGCACGTACCACCACCAGCCACGCACCCGGAACCGCTGCAACAGATAAAACACGACCAGACCGGCCACGGCCCCGGCCAGCGCGGCCGGGTTCAGGTCGCTGGTGAAGAAGAGAGCTATCACCAGGATCGCGCCGAGATCGTCGACCACCGCCAACGTCAGCAGGAAGGCCCGCAGGGCGGACGGCAGGTGGGTGGAGAGCACCGCGAGGACGGCGAGCGCGAAGGCGATGTCCGTGGCCATCGGCACCGCCCAGCCCTGACCGCTGCCCCCGCCGATCCCTGTGGTGGCCAGGTAGACGCCGGCGGGAACCGCCATGCCGCACAGGGCGGCAACCACGGGCAGGGCCGCCGTGGCCGGGGTCCGCAGTTCACCGACGACCAGCTCGCGTTTCAGCTCGATCCCGGCGACCAGGAAGAAGATGGTCAGCAGCCCGTCCGACGTCCAGTGCCCCACCGACAGGTCCAGGCCGAGCGCGGGCATCCCGAAGTGGAAGTCACGGATCTCCTCGTACGTGCCGCTCCACGGAGTGTTCGCCCACACCAGCGCCACCACGGCCGCCGCCAGCAGCACCAGCCCGCCGACCGTCTCCGTGCGCAGGGCGCGGGCCACCTGCATCCGCTCCGGCCAGGGCAGCAGGCCGAGGAACACAGAACGCTCACGCTGACCATCAGCCATCCGGGAGGCCCTCCACAGCATCGGATTTCGGGCACACGTGCCCCTTCGACGCCGACCAGACTTCCCGGCACACCCCGCGTCCCTTGACGCGTTCTTTACACACTATCCGCGGCCACCGCAGGTATGCGGATCGGGTGCCTCCGGACGCCGTACATCACCGTGATCGTCATCACGGCATCACTCGGGTTTCGTCGGCCAGTCCAGCAGCCGGGCTCCGATCACCGCGGTCTGCAGGGTGTAGCGGTGGACGGGGTCGGAGGGGTCCGCACCGGTGAGCTTGTGGATGCGCTCCAGCCGGTAGGTGAAGGCGCGCACGCTCAGCGACAGCCGCCGCGCCGCCTCCGCAGACACACAGCCGGAATCGAAATAGGCGGTGAGGGTGTCCAGCAACGGCTGGGCCCCGCCGCGGGCTCCGCGCAGCGGACCGAGGGCGCTTTCCACCAGGTCGGCCATGGCCTGCCGGTCGCGGGTGAGGACCGGGTAGACGAGAAGGTCGGCCGCGTGCAGCACGGGCTCGTCCAGTTCGAGGCGCTCGCCCAGGTCGAGGGCGTTCAGGGCCTCTTCGTAGGACTGGACGACGCCGGCGGCGCCGGGTTGCGGGCGGCCGATTCCCACCTGGCCGCCGCCGGTGGCGGCGAACGCCTGCTTGGCGAAGTGAGTGAGTACGTCGCTCTGGCCGCCCGGGGCGATGCACACCAGTCGGCCGTCCTTGGTGGTGAGCAGGATGCTGCGGTCTCCGAACCGGCCGATCAGCGCGTGCTCCACCTCTCGCAGAACCGTGTCCCCCTCCTCGTACGCGACCGTGCCGCGTGCCACGGCGACCGCGTGCTCGTACGACAGCCGCAGCCCGTACCGTTCCGCGCGCTGGGCCAGCCGTCCCAGGTCGCTGCGGCCGTACAGCAGGTCGTCGATGAACTCACGGCGAGCGGCTTCCTCCTGGCGTACGGCGAGCCGCTGCGCCCGCTCATAGCCTTCAGCGAAGGCGTCGACGGCCTGCGCCACGGCGCCCAGCACGTCGTCCGCTGAAACGCCGTCCCCGGTCGGCCAGTGCGCCCGGGTGGCGGTCATGTGAGCGCCGACCAGGGCCCGCAGTCCGAGGCCCGCCTCCGCGGCCTGCTCACCCAACGCGCGGCGCGAATCCAGTTCACTCCGGGTCAGCCGACGCCCGGTCGCCGAGGCGTCCGCGAGGATGTCGGCATATCCCTCCAGGTACTCGTCGTACTCCCCGGACGCGTCCCGCCCCGCCATGTGAGTACCCCCGATGTCGATGCCTTGTTGACGCCTTTCTAGCGCATGCCCGCAGGAGCGGCTCCGTACAGGTCGGCTCGTTGCCGGTCTCCGGCAGTTGTCGAAGGCGCTGGCATGCCGACTGTCGGCAAGGCATCACTGCCGCACCGAGGGCCGGGACTCCGCCGACCAGGGCAGGGACGCGCGCAACGGGCGCGCGACGGTCACCACCCGTACGCTGCCCCCAGGTGTGCCGGGAAGCCTGGTCGGCGGATATGTCCGCCTGCCTGGAGGCTCTGATGCACCTCTTCCGCTTCCGCCACCGCCCAACGGCCGGTCCCGGACCGCGTGCCGGTCATGAGGTTGTCAGGCTGCACGGCGACCTTGACGCCCGCAGCGCGGGACGGACGGGCCTGCGCCTGTTGCGGCTGATCGAAGCAGGACCGGATGTCCTGGAGGTGGACCTGGCGGAGCTTCGGCACCTCAGCCCAGCCGGATGCGCGGCGCTCTTCACCGCACTGCGAGCCGCGCGGGCACGCGGAACGCGGCTGATCATCACCCATCCCAGCCACCAGGCTCGGGCGGTCATGCGGCAGATCGGCCTGACCTACGCGTTGACACACGGGCAGGCGGAAACCGAGTGAGGCGCGTCCCGCTCGGCGCTCCATGCCGCACCGCGGCAATGTCGGACGGCCCAGAGTGCACGACAAGGGCCTGTCAGTGCGGCGTAAGGAACGTGTAGGGTTCCCCGCGGTGTGCCGGGAAGTCTGGTCGGCGGTTCAGGGAGAACTCTCTTCGCCGATCGGGGGTCGCGAGCATGGTGCTCGTCATGGTTTTCGGGGTGGCACTGCTCATCGCGGTGCTGCTGTCAGGTCTGGCCGCCCGGACTGTTCTGTCGACATCGCTGCTGTTCCTGGTAGGCGGGGCGCTCGTCAGTGACGGCTTTCTGGGTCTGATCCACATCACGCCGGACAGCGAGATCGTGTCCGTGACGGCCGATCTGGCGCTGTTCGCGGTGCTGTTCACCGACGGCATGCACGTCTCCTTCCCCAAGCTGCGCGAGAACTGGCGCAACCCGGCCCGCGCGCTCGGCCTCGGAATGCCCCTGGCGTTCGCCGGCATGGCACTGATCACGCACTACCTCGTGGGCCTGGACTGGACGACCTCCTTCCTCGTCGGCGCGGTGCTCGCGCCCACCGACCCGGTGTTCGCCTCCGCGATCGTCGGCCGCAAGGAAGTCCCGGCGAAACTGCGGCAGTTGCTGAACGTGGAGAGCGGCATCAACGACGGCCTCGCCCTGCCCGTCGTCCTCATCCTGATCGCCGCGGCCGGACCGACCTCCGGGCACGCCGAGGCATCCCTGGGCAAGATCGCCCTGGAGCTGGTCCTCGGGCTGGTCTTCGGCATCGTCCTGCCCTACATCGTCATCGAGCTCGTACGGTTCAGGCTGCTGGGCGCCGAGCCCAAGCTGCAGCCGCTGCTGCCGCTGGCGATCGGTGTGACCCTGTACGCGGTCTGCCACCTCACGCACGCCAACCCCTACCTCGCCGCGTTCTCCGCCGGCGCCGTGCTCACCGCCCGGTCCCTGGAGGCGAAGGAGGCATTCGAACCACTCGGCGAGGCGCTCGCTGAGCTGGCCAAGTTCGCGGCCCTGCTGGTGTTCGGCGCGCTGCTGACACCATCGCTCTTCGGGGACCTGTCCTTCGGCGGATACGTCGCCGTGATCCTCGCCATCGTGCTGATCCGCCCGGCATCCCTGCTGCTCTCCCTGCTCGGCACCCGCTTCACCCGCCAGGAAAAGCTGGTCGCGGCCTGGTTCGGCCCGAAGGGCTTCGCGTCCGTGGTCTACGGGCTGCTCGTGCTGCAGGCCGGTATCCCGCAAGGCCAGGAAGCGTTCACCCTCATCGCCGTCTGCATCGCCTTCTCGATCATCGCGCACAGCTCCACCGACGTCCCGATCGCCCGCCTCTTCGATGTCGACGACCTCGCCGGAATCCCCGCCGGACGCAAGGGCGACGACCAGCAGCCCGAGACCCACGTGGTGGCCTGAAGGAGCGGGGATACGTGGCCCGGAGCCGTCGGGAGCAGGACGCCGGAGCTTGGCCGAACCCGCTCACCGGGAAGAGACAGCAGGAGGGCCACCCGCGATGACCGGGTTCTCGGACGACGGCTCCCCTGACGGTCGACCGTTACGACTGAGCCGCGTCGCCGCCATAGCTGCGAGCGGTCCGGTCGAGTTGGTCCTGACCGGCCCGTGCGGCCGTGTCATCGGCCGACTCCGTTTCCGAACCTGCCGGACGTGCCGCACCGGGCGCATCCTGAACCTCTGGATCTGCGACGCGTGGCAACGCCAAGGGCTGGGGCGAGAGCTCGTGTGTTTCGTGTTGGATCAGTGTCGCGACTACCGGTGGAACACCACCGTGCAGAGCCGCCCCGGGCGGGCGTTCTTCGCGGCGATGACCCGGGAAACCGCCGTGAGCCTGCGCCACGGCAGCCCGTTGTGCCCCCATCTGATGGGCCGGTTCCGCCGGACCTGGCGCCGCCTGCTGCACGCCTGCTGACGGCTTCGCTCCGCACGGCCGGTCCTACCGGCCCGTACCGGATCGCCCTACGCTGTCCGACCGGCCGACATCCGTGCTTGCTCACCAGGAGCTGCGGCCAGGGCGTAGGCGAATTTTTGACAGAAACCGGCATTCGGACGGTGGGGAACACTGCCGGGTTCCGGCAGTGCGGCCACCACGGCTGTGCGCGCAAGCTAAGTGTGGGGAGCCTGGGCGGCGGTCCCGGTGCCCTGCATCGTCTTGGCCTGCTGCACTGGGACCAGGCCGTTTCTCCCCTGCAGCAGGCTGGAAGCGAGCTGCCGGTACTCACGAAGGGGTGTCGGCCGATGGCAACGGCACCGTGTGCCAGGATTCGATGCTGGCGGTGGCGGCGAAACCCGCTACGGCGGCTCAGCGACGTCATCGAAGCCTGGATCATCCTCGCTGGATGGGTGTTGGCCCTGGCGGGCGGCCTGTACGCGGGGCTGGCAGCGGCGGACGCGATCGAGCGGTCCGCCGACCGGCAGCGGACGGAGCGCCGCGCGGTGTCGGCCGTACTCGTGGAAGACGCCAAGGGCAAGGTGCCCGCCAGGGCAGCCGGCGATCCCCGGGTGTGGGCGACGGTCCGCTGGACCGCGCCGGACGGTTCGTCACGTACTGGTGAGGCCAGGGTGTCGGCCACGAGTCCTGCCGGCGACCGGGTCACGGTCTGGATCGACAAGAGCGGTCACCTCACCGCCCCTCCCCTGACCGACGGGCAGGCGCGATCCCATGCGGCCGCCGGAGGGTTGCTGGTCGCCACAGGGGCGGGTGGCATCGCCCTGGCCGCTGTCTCCGTCGCACGCTTCCACTTGAATCAGCGGCGTATGCAGCAGTGGGCCGTGGACTGGGAGCGGATCGACACACGGTGGGGGAGGAAAGCCGGCTGACCAGATCAGTCAGCCAGTGATAGCGAGCGGGGCACCGGGTTCGGCCCGGCCAATCATCACAACCGCCCGCTGATGCCTTCAGCCTGGTCGACCACCTGTGCTCGCACGGCCCGCCGGTAGAACCACTCTCCCAGCTGCGATCCGGCCACCAGACCTCCTGCGAACATGAGGAGTCCGCCCTGCACCACGGAAGCGAGAAAACTGGCGTCCGCGGAGTCCAGGTCGCTCCACCGCAGCAACGGGCCCGTCAGCCCGCCGAGCCAGAGCACCAGCAGCGCGACTCCCCGGACGCGGATACTCCACGGGCTCGTACGACGCCGGACCCACTTCGGCGCCCAGCCCCGCAACGAGGCTATGGCCAGGGGCAGCGCGAATGCCGACCAGCCGATGAGCCAGAACCACAGGAACACAACTCACACCTCTCTTACGGAAAGCCGACCAGCGGCGGAAGAACGTGCACAGTCACCTCGGTGCGGCGCGGCACGTCAGGAGCGCCTTTTCGCACAAGCCCGGGCGGTGCCAGACCGCCCGGGCTCGCGCCTCCGGCTGATGTCGGCGTCAGCCGGTGATCTCGACCTTCCCGTTGGCCTCAGCGGGCCCCGTCGGCGCGGGCTGCGCACCGCCGACCCTGCCGGTGATGCCCTTCAGCAGCTCGGCGAGGTCGACTCCGGTGGTGGAACCGAGCAGTTCGAGGCCCTGGGCCACGTTGTCGGCGACCGTACGGGACAACTGGCTGGCGCCGTCTGTGGAGATCACCGTCATCTTGTCGATCGCACTGAGCGGCTCGGACGCCTTGGCGACCACCTGCGGCAGCACCTCCACCAGCATCTGCAGCACGGCCGCGTCGCCGTACTGGGCAAAGGCGTCGGCCTTCTTCTGCATCGCGTCGGCCTCGGCAGCCCCCTTGGCACCGATGGCGGCGGCCTCCGCCTCACCCTCGATGCGTACTGCCGCGGCGAGCGCGGCGCGCTGCGCCTTCTCGCCCTCACCGGTCAGCCTGGACCGCTCGGCGGTCGCCTCGGCCTCCTTGACCAGCGCGATGCGGCGGGCCTCGGCCTCCTGCTCGGCCTGGTAGCGGGCGGCGTCGGCGGGCTTGCGGACCTTGGTGTCCAGCTCACGGTCGGTCAACGCGGCCTGGCGTTCGGCGACCTTCTCCTGCTCGCTGAGCACCTCCTGCTGACGGGCAGCCTCGGCCAGCGGGCCGGCAGCGGCCGCACGGGCTGCGGCCTCGTCGGTCTCGGCCTTGATCTCGGCCTGCTTCAGCGCAAAAGTCCGCTGGGCGATGGCTATTTCCTCTTCGGCCTTCAGCCGGGCCTGCTCGGCGGCACGCCGGGCGACGGCCTCGGCGATGTCGGCCTCCTGCTTGGCACGCGCGGCCTCCGGACGGCCGAGGTCCTCCAGATAGGAGCCCTCAGTGGTGATGTCCTGGATCTGGAAGGCGTCCAGCACCAGTCCCTGCCCGGACAGGCTCGCCTCAGCCTCCTCGGCGACCTGCCCGGCGAACACGGCGCGGTCGCGGATGATGTCCTCCACCGACATCCGGCCGACGATGGCCCGCAGGGCACCGGAGAGCACCTCCTGGGTGAAGCCGACGATTCCGTCCTGCTGCATCAGGAACCGCTGCGCGGCGGCGCGGATCGAGTCCTCGGTGCCACCGACCTTGACGATGGCGACACCCTCCAGGTGCGCCTTCACGCCTCGCAACGTGACCGCGCCCCGGACCGCGACCGGGATGTGCCGGGACGACAGGTCGAGGGTGAACTTCTGCTGCACGAACGGCACGACGAACACGCCGCCGCCGACCACGACCTTCTGACCGCTGTTGTCGGTGAACACCCGCCCGGTCTCCGGGTCGGTGGCCTGCTTGCCGCGCCGCCCAGTGACGATGAACGCCTCGCTGGGGCCCGCCACCTTATAGCGGGTGACCACGACGAGGCCGAGCAGGACAAGGAGTACGACGACTCCTATCACGGCGATGACTACTGGACTCATGATGTCCTTCCCCTCAGCCCTCCCAGGGGACGGCAGATCGATATGGGTCATGTGGATGCAAGAGCGTCGATGTATCGGCTGTTGCGGCGCCCGATGTGCGGCGGGGTGTGGTGGGTCAGCGTTCGACCGGGCGGACGGAAACCGCCGTCTGCGACAGCGCCTCCTCCACCCAGATCTCGGCGCCTCGCGCCACCGGGGCCGGACTCTTGGCCGCGAGCTTCACCGGTTGCCCGGCCAGGTGCACCAGCACCTCGCCGTAGCCGTCGGCCGGAATGGCCGTCACCACCGAGCCCGCTGCGCCGATCAGGTCGTCGTCGCGCGGTGCGGCACCGGCCCGGTCGTTCAGCAGCGCGCGGCTGAGGCGGTACGCGAGCCAGCCCGTGGCGGCTCCGGCGGGCACGCCGACCGCGGTGGCGCCGAACGCGCCGAGCCCGGTGGTACCCATGACGATCGCGCCGGAGAAGCCGAGCATGGACACAAAACCGGCGATGACCGGGAGCGACAGCCAGCCGTCGAAGAAGCCGTCCAGCGCATCGACGCCGTCGAAGAGGCCCTCAAGGACACCGTCGAAAACGAGGGACAAGACGAGGAGTACGACTCCTGCTATGCCGAGACCCAGAAACCAGGTCATCTGCATTCACCGCCTCTCCCCACCTGCCACCGTGCCGGTGACCGCATGCTCACATATAGACGGTGCCAAAACACTGCCTGGTTCCGGCAATCTTTACGCTCCCTTGATGCCGGTCTCTGCACAGCTTCCGTGCACCGCGCACTTGACCCGGCCACGCCGGACAGCGCATGGAGAAGGTCTGCGGTGTGGCAGGGCCGACCGGTTTCTACGGTGTGGCGGGATCGGCCGGCCGGGGATGGCGGCCGCGGAGCTACCGGGGCCGACCGGTCAGTCGCGCTACGCCCGCAGCCGCCAGGCACATCGCCCCGGTCAGAAGAACGGGTAGGCCGGGGCCTGGCAGCACCCACATCGCCGCGCCGACGAGGGTGAGCAGCACACCGGCAACCGTAAGCGAACGCAACGCTGCCTGCCCTTTGCCAGATCTGGTCATGGTCGACTCCAAGAAACGTTGAACCCGATGCCGACCAGACTTCCCGGCTCACCTGCGGCGCAGTGTAGCCACCGGTCGGTGATCGCGGCGAGGTGTCGTACACCGAACCACCGGCCTGTGCCGAACGCCGCTTCTCGCCCACCCTGTGCGACCTGCCGCGCTCCACGCCGTTCCGGCGGCTCGTTCGCCCGCGCTGCTCACTGCCCGGAGATCCCTGCACGTCGTCATCATGGTTCGATCGACAGGCCCCACCGGTCGCGGGCACCATGGCCCGGACCCGACGGCCTGGCGGGTCCGAAGCGCGTTCGGCATTGGCGGGCGGCAGGTGGGGCCCCGTCAGGTTCGGGCCTCATGCCCCGCAGCCTGCCGCGGTGCTTCTGCTCGTCGCCCTGTGCCAGACGTTCAATCGCCCACCGTCCCAGGCAAGACGGCACCCCCGTGGCCGCCGGCCGACGGCCACGAGCCGGCCAGTAGCCACCCGCGGAGGAGACGGCGCCGGTGCCGTCATCGAATTACGACGGCACCGGCCGACGCTGCTCGGTACGGTCACCGCCGCCCACCTCACGCACCACTTCTACCGAACCCGAAGAGCATCACGCGCAGGGGCACGGTCCAGTAGATGCACAGCGGCGCTCCCAGAGTGCGTCCCATCCTTGCCGAGCTACTCATCGCCGACCGCGCCCGGTGCCGCCCGCTCCGCCCGTTCCCTCCTGCCGCGGGGGCCGGGCAGTCCGCGACCGGTCGAGCCGGGCCACCACCGGCCCCGCTGTGACACCGTGCAGCACGACCGAAGCCAGTACGGTGAATGTCACCACCGCCCACAGTTCCCGTTCCGGCACCGGGAAGTCGTGTTGTCCCAGCGCGTAGGCGAGGTAGTACAACGAACCGATGCCTCGAATGCCGTAGGCCGCGACCACCCAGCGCTCTTGTCCCAGCGGGCGGCCCCCGAGCAGCCCTGCCCACCCGGACAGCGGCCGGATCACTACCAGCAGTACCAGCGCGGTGACGGCACCCTGCCAGGTCAAAGAGGCGAGGCCGCCCAGCGCGGTGAAGGCCCCGAGCAAAAACAGCATCGCTGCGGTCAACAGGCGCTCGATCTGCTCCACGAAGTCGTGCAGGACGTTGTGGAATCCGTGAGCACGCTCGGCCGCCCGGATCGCGCACGCGGTGGTGAACACGGCGAGGAAGCCGTAGCCCCCCAGCAGCTCGGTCACCCCGTACGACAGGAACGTGGCGCCCAGCGCGACGAAACCCTCGCGGTGTTCGGACAGCCGCAGAACGGGCGATCGGGTCTGGAAGAACAGCCAGCCCAGCAGCCGGCCGACCAGCAACCCACACAGCACACCGACCGTGCACTTGAACGCGACGTCCTCCACCACCCACGCGCCGACCCAGGCGGCTGACCAGCCGCTGCCCGCGGCAGCAGCCAGCGCCACAGCCGCGTACGTCAGCGGGAAGGCGAGCCCGTCGTTGAGGCCCGCCTCACTGGTGAGGGCGAACCGCACCTCGTCCTCATCATGGGGGTCCTCGGTGGGCTCCCCCACCCGCACCTCCGAGGCGAGCACCGGATCGGTCGGCGCCAGCACCGCGGCCAGCAGCAGCGCGGCGGCCGGCGGCCAGTCCAGCAGCCACCACGCCACGAGAGCGGTGACCACGACGGTCAACGGCATCGTGACGCCCAGCAACCGCCACGTCGTGGCCCAGCGACGTCGGCCGACGGGGCGGTTGAGCGCCAGTCCTGCGCCCATCAGCGCGATGATCACGCAGATCTCAGTGACGTGCTCCGCCAGCAGCCGGTCATCCACCGGATCGATCACAGGCAGCGGCAGGGGCAGCAGGTACACGCCGATGCCGGCCACCAGGAACACCAGCGGCAGCGACAACGGCCGTCCGGCCACCACCCGGGGCAGCACCGCCGCCAGCAGCGCTCCCACACCCACCCACGCGAACACCGCATCGGCGATCGTCACTACGTTGCGCCTTCCTTCCGCCTTGTCACCGAACGAACCCGCGCGCATCGCACGGAACTGCGGCCAGCTTCGCTCCTGATCCCACGCCTGCAGGAGGCCGACGCGACACCGGCGCCGTCCCGCGTACCCAACTCAGCAGCACAGCGCTACGGAACGGATCACGCATACATAACGCTGCATTTCAGGCGCCCGGCTACCGGGGCGCCGCCCCTGGCCGTCTGCCCCGGCGCCGACGTGGCCCGGCGATCACTGGCTCTCCGGCCTGCGGAGTCCGTGGCGCTGGACGATCCGGGAAATGTCCCGCGCGGTGATGATCCCGACCACGTGCGGGCCGTCGGTGACAAGGATGGGCAGGCCGCTGCTTGGGCGGAGCTTGTCGAGCACGTCCTGCAGAAGGTCGTCCGGCGCACAGGTCGTGCACCGCTGCAGCGGGACCGCCACGTCACGCACGCGCAGTGTCTGCCGCTGCTCGCCGAGGATCCGAGCGAGCCGGGGAAGCTGCAGGAGGCCGCTGGGGCGTCCTTCGAAGTCGGTCAGGACGAGGGTCGAGTGGTGGGTCCGCAGGGCCACGTCTTCGACGCAGCGCTCCACGGTGAACCATTCCGGGCAGGTCTCCACGGGACTGGACATGGCGTCGGCCGCTCTCACTCCGCGCAGGGCCGGGGCCAGCCGTGCGCGGAGTGAGTTCGGCGCCGGCGACGACCACGAGGAAGAAGCCGATGACCGCCAGCCACAGACCGCCGAAGACGCCACGGAGAACGGAGATCCATCCCAGAGCGATCAGCAGGATGCCGAGGACCTGCCCGCCGCGTGCGGCTGTCCCTTCAGCCCGGTCGCGGTCTCCCGTACGCCACCACACCAGTGCCTGCACCACCCGCCCTCCGTCGAGCGGCGCGGCCGGCAGCAGGTTGAACACGGCCAGGACGCCGTTCACCCATCCGAGCCACACCAGGACGGCCGCGGGTACCGCCCAGCCGGATGCCGCGTCCAGCCCGATGCCCGCGCCGAACGCCGCCGCACCGACGACCAGGCTGCGGCCCGCTCACAGCCACCAGGAAGACTGCGCGTGCGGCGCCCGGCCTGCCCATCTCGGTCATCCCGCCCAGCGCCCAGAGCGTGATGCTCTGGACCTCGATGCCCTTCCTCCGGGCCGTGATGGCGTGGGCGGCCTCGTGGGCCAGCAGGCTCCCCAGAAGCAGCAGGGCGCCGGCCAGGCCGGCGACCGTGTAGACGCCGTTCGACTGTTCCGGGACCGTGGCGGGGAGCGTCCGGCTGCCCAGGCTGTACCCGAAGAGCATCACCAGCAGGGGCACGGTCCAGTGGATGCGCAGCGGTACCCCGAGGACTCGTCCCATCCGTACCGAGCCGTTCATCACGATCTCCTGCGGACTGAAGCCGACGGTCCGTGCCCGAGCCGACAGGCCGGGGCGTCCACGGGACGGGGCCGGCAGGGCGTCCCCCCACTGACAGTCTCGCTCACTGGGAGTGGCTGTCGGAGGCACGGCTTTCCCTGGCACGGGCACGTCACCTTTCGGGATCGGGCAGGGCCCAAGGCCGCGGCTCTCCCCATCGGCGCTCGGAGCGGCGCCGGGAGGGGTGCATATGTGTCTCATGCTGCCGAGCTCCGGCAATGATCCCTGCGCGGACCGTGCCGTGACCCCGCCTACCCGCTGTGGGATGCACTGTGGCTCACTGTGCCCAACCGCGAGTCTGCGCGAAAACGGAAAGGAGGCCCGGTGACCAGGAACAGGAGAGCGGACGCGCGGCGGCGCCGGCACACATGGTGGACCCGGGCCCTGGGACTGGCCGTGGCTCCACTGGCGGCCGCGGCAGGCGTGGCAGGCGTCGTCGCCCTGGCCACGGTGCCGGACGCAGTGGACGAAGTACGAGCCTTTCGCTCCGCCCGGCCGTGCACCCTCCTGATGTCTCCCCCGGCCGACTGCCTGCACACCTACCCAGCGACGGTGCGGGGGACGGTCATCGAGAACGAGGGCCGGAGCCAGCTGTATCTGCTCGAGCTCGACGGCCGCCACCCGGTCCCCGCAGAACTCGACATGGACGACGAGGACCCGCGCTGAAGCAGTTGCGAAAGGGCGACCACGTCACGGTCACCGTCTGGCGCGACTACACGACCGCGGTCACCATGAACGGAGTCACCCAGGAGTCCAGCGACACCCCGGAGGGTCTGCCCGAAATCCAGACCGTCCTCGCGCTCGACTTGCTGGTGGCGGGAGGCTTCGGCGGCTACGCGGGAGTCACGGCGATACGCCGCGCACGGCAGCGATCACTGCTCGGATCGGTGGCCCTGTGGGGGCGACGGACCGTGGGCGCCGTGCTCGCCTCTCTGCCAGCGGGCATCATCGGCTACGAAACGGGAACCGGCCCCGTGGGTGTGATGCTGCTGTGGCTGATGCTGCTGCCCGTGGTCTGGCTCATCGTCGAGCGTCAGGTCAGGCACAAGCCCGGTCGGCACAGCCGCAGACCCGCACCGAGCAGGACCGCCGACACCGGCACCTGGCTCCGCTACATCCAGGGACGCCCCTGACAGCACAGCACCGTCCACCGCGGCCGATGCCGGGCGGGCGCTCACTGGCCGATGGCGCCCTGCGTCATGACCGCTACCAGCACAAGCACCGGTCTTCTTCCGGATACCGGTGAACCGCACGGGGGAGGAGAACCGCCATGCCACGCAAGCCGGTTCGGGCTGCGATCGGGGACTTCTGGATCACCTGTCAGGTCTGCCGCGGTGATCTGTTCCGGGAGCGGCACGTGATGCTCAACAGCGTCGGCATGGAGTTCTTGAAGTTGGCGTGGGCGGACGAGACGGCGAGGGGGCTCATCTGTTGGCAGTGCGGGTACGTGCATCTTTTCGTGAACAAGGACATCAAGCTTTACCGCGCCGACAAGTAACGATGACCGAGCACCGGCTCCCGGGCCTGGTGTGCTCGACGAGCGGAGGCGGGGCGGGCCGAGGGCGATCCTGCCTGCCTGCCTCCGATACGACGGAAGTGTCGGCCCCCGCGCGCGTGGTCGAGGATCCTGCTCTCGAGGCCGTCGTCGACGAGAAGCACGCCGACCGGCTCTGCGAGGCGTCGGCGGACCGCCTCGTCGGGGACCGCTTGTCCAGCAAGGCGGAACCGCCCCCAATCGCCGCTCCCGACGACATCGCGCTGGAGGTCGTCGCCGCGCTGCACGAGCAACTGGGCGCGGCGAGCCCCGCTTGACGCGCCGGGCGGGTGCGGTCAGCCGATCCCGCCCAGCTCCGCCAGCGCCGCGACGTACCCGCAGATGCCCAGCCCCAGGCCGAGGAAGGCGAGCACGGTGTGCACGGCGGACTGCCCGGGCCGGTCGCCGTCGAGATGGGCGCGCGCCGCTCGACTCACCTTTGGGGGCGGCAGGCTCCCGTCTCCCGGGCGCTGTTCCAACGCCCTGCGCAGCGCGTGCTTTCCGGCGTCGGTGGTGATGCCGAGCCACACACCGTCAGCGTCACGGACGAGGAGAGTCCGGTAGACGGACCCGTACGAGAAGGACGTCAGCAGCCGAAACACGGGTGAGACGGGCCAGGTCGACGGAGCGCATGCCGGTCAGCGTCCGTGCGGTGATCCTGCGCATCGAGTGCCGGGCCGGCGTGGACTCCTCGACCAGCACTCCGTACAGCACGAAGGCGAGCGTGCCGGTCACCAGCCCGAGGAGCGCGCCCGCCTCGCGTGCCCCGGGCAGGGCGCCGACGGTGAAGGGCAGCACGAGCAGCGCCCCGAGCAGGCAGACGCCGTGCGCGCCCGACGGCGGACCCTGCCCGCGTCGGGCAGCTCCGCAGGCAGGGGCGCCGGGCGAGGGCGCGCCATCTCACACCTCCCCAGGGGCGGCGGCCGGGCGGGCCGCGTGCCGGGCGGCCGGGTTGGCCACCAGGTACCGCGGGTCGGCGGCGCGGTTGATCGCCGTCTCCACGGCCGCGACGCGGTCAGCGAGCAGCCCCAGGGCGGCGATGGCTCGGGTGAGGGGGTCGTTGTCCGGGCCGCCCAGGGTCTGGGCGCGCACGTACGCCGCCTTCAGCTCGGTCCGGCGCGCAAGCTGTTCGGGCGACAGCGTGCCACGTAGCTCGCCCAGTTTGAGCAGGTTGGCCTCGGCGCCGGTGGTCAGGGTCTGGGCCTCGGCCCGGTAGTGGTCGTCGATCAGTGCTGCCAGCTCGGTGTCGTTCATGACCGGCCGGATGCGCTGGGCGATCTTGTTCATGTTGCGGTACGAGCCCTGGAGCTGGAAGGGCGGCTCGGTGCGGGTGGCCTCGGACTGGGCCGCCGAGGCGATATAGGCGGCGTTCACCGCCAGAACCGTCTCGCGGGCCGCGAGCAGGTGTCGCAGGACGGCCAGGATCCGCTCCAGCTCAGCAGGATCGTACGGGTGGGCGAGCTGGTCGGCACGGGCCGTCGAGTCGCCCTCCGCGAGACGGATCAGCAGATCGAGGTCGGCGCGGTCACGGCCGGTGAGGGGCGCCAGGACCGGGCTGGCGGTCAGCGCGTTCTCGATGAAGCTGAGCGCGAAGGCGTCCTGCTTGCCGGTCAGGACGTCGCCCAGGTTCCAGACGTCGGCGCGGTTGGCGAGCATGTCGGGGACGCGGAAGCGGCTGCCGGACTCGGTGTAGGGGTTGCCGGCCATGCAGACCGCGAAGCGCTTGCCGCGCAGGTCGTACGTGCGTGGCTTCCCGTCCCCTACGCCCTCGATGCGGCGCGTGGCGTCGCACAGTGGGATGAACTTCTGCAGCAGTTCGGGGGAACTGTGCTGGATGTCGTCCAGATACAGGAGGGTGTTGTTACCCGCCTCCAGAGCGAAGTTGATCTTCTCGACCTCCTGGCGGGCGGTCACGTTGGGAGCCTCGGCCGGGTCGAGCGAGGTCACCGCATGGCCGAGCGCGGGGCCGTTGACCTTCACCAGGACGAGGCCGAGGCGGTCGGCGACGTACTCCATGAGCGTCGTCTTGCCGTAGCCGGGCGGGGAGATGAGCAGCAGCAGACCGCCGGTGTCGGTGCGCTTGGACTCGCCTGTGGTGCCCAGCTGCTTGGCGAGGCTGTCGCCGACCAGGGGGAGGTACACCTCGTCGATCAGCTTGCTGCGCACGAACGCGGACATCACCGCAGGCCGGTACTCATCCAGGCGGAGGCGGGTGCGCTCGGCGCCTACCAGTGCCGTACGACGGCGCTGGTAGGCGCGGTGAGCGGGGACGTCACGGGTGCGGAACTCCCTCGTGCGGGCCAGCAGTTCGTCGATGCGGACGGTGAGGGTGCCGCCGCTGACGCGCGGGTGGGTGCCGAGCAGCCCCTCGACGGTCTCGGTCAGCGGCGCGTCGGACTCGTAGCGGGGCAGGTCCGGGCAGAGCTCGGCGGCCACCGCCTCGGCCAGGTCGCCGGGAGTGATCTCCGTGCCGGTCGCGGTGGCGTACGACGTCAGCCACGCCTCGACCAGCTGTCTGCGGGCGCCCGAGTCGGCGAGGACGGCAAGGTCGTCGTCATATGCCGAAGTGCCGGTCGTGCGGCGGAACTTGTCGAGCAGCGTGCGGGTGCCGGCGCTGATGACGAAGCCGTCGGGGCCGCTGGTCAGCTCCTCGAAGAGGTAGGTGGCCGCCGCTTCTGTGCCGATCGCCTCCGCCAGTTCGGCCACGAGGTCGGCGATCGCCGGCGTGAGCCCGAACGTGTCCCGGGCACGGGCCAGCGATACCGCACGGCGGGTCCAGCTCTCGCGCTCCTCGGCCGTCGTGCCGTGCGCCCAGAACAGCTGGGCGGCGGCGCGGGCGGCAGGCTGGTGGCGGAGCGGGCCGGCGCCCTCGTGCAGGCGCAGGAGTGGGGCGAGGATGAGGGTCGCGTCGTGGTCGTGGACGCCGCGCTGGTAGCCCTCGTCGTACGCGGCCTCTGCCGCCTGTCGGACGAGGGTGGGCAGGTCGGCTTCTGCGAGCGCCGCCGGGCCGTGTTCGTCCAGCAGCCGGGCGGCGAGGTGCTCCGCGCGGTAGACCTCGGGCGACTCGGACGGCAGGGGGCGGTCCCAGTAGGGGCGGGTGGCGGCGAAGTCTGGGTCCGCGACCGGCGAGCGGTAGTCGGTGCCGGTGATCGCGAAGGCGAGGGTGTCACCGTGCGGGACCAGGGTGAGGTCGAGGGGTTGGGTGTTGACAGCGAAGTGGTGGGTGCCCAGGCGGAGGGTGCGGCCGTCGTCGGCGTACAGGTCGGTGCGGTCACGCAGGGCGCGCAACGCCTCTTGGCGGGCGGTCTTCAGGCGGCCGTCCAGTTCCTCCGCCTTGACCTGGTCGCCGAGTTCGCGCAGCTCGGCGGCGATGCGGCGGACTTTGGCGGTCGTCGGGTCGGAGGTGAAGTACGTGGCGATGGCGTCCGCGTCAAGGAGCGTGACGGCGCGGCGGGTGACCGTCTGCAGGACGCGGGTCGCGGAGTCGGCCAGGCGTTCGGCGCGGCGGGCGCGGGCATCGGCGAGGGTCTCTTTACGGGCGGAGAACGCCTCGTGGACCTCGTCGCGCTTGTCCGCCAGCTCGCCTAGGAAGTCGTCGAACTCTGCGAACCGGGACTCCAGGTTCTCCACCTGCACCAGCATGCGGGCGAGTTGCTCATCGCACGCCTCGGGGCTGTCGGCGGCCGCGAGCGCACCGATGACGGCCTGGCCGAGCAGCGCGAACTCGGCGGCGAACTCGGCCCGCCCCTCCCGGTCGAGGAGCGCGCGGCGGCGGCCGTCGAGGGTGGCGCGGGCGCGGTTGGCGCCACCGAAGACCTCGGAGATCCGCTCCAGGATGGAGGTGCGGACGGTGGCGTCGCCGATGTCGAGTCCGGCGACGACCTCGGTCACCGTGCGCAGTCCGTCGGCGAGTTGGTCGAGGCGGGCGGCGACGGGCGCGGCCTCGGCGACGGTAGTGATCGCCGCGGCGTCGGCGACGAGCTGGTCAATGTCGGCCTCGTGGCCGGCGAAGGCGTCCTCGCGGGCGAGGTGGGCGACGGCCCGCTGACCGAAGGAGGCGAGGTCGGCCTCGGCGTCGGCGGCGAGGTGGTCGATGCGGGCAGTGTCCGCGTACCGCATGTCCTTGAGGGTGAGCAGGTGGCCCTGGGCGTGCCGCAGTTCGGTCAGGCCGGTCACCCAGGCGGCGGCGCTGCGCGGGGCTTCGCCGCGCAGGCGGCGTACGACTCCGGCGACGCGGGTGGCGGCTTCGGCGAGCACGTCGGCGGCCTGCCGGGTGAGCGCCTGTACGGTCTCGAACTCGGCCAGCACCTGCTCGGCGGTGGCCCGGACCTGCGTGAGCGGCGTGTGCAAGTCTCCGAGTTCGGGCTCGCTCAGCCAGTGGTAGGAGTCGGTGGCCCGCACGCACGCGGCGGCCAGTGCCTCGTAGACCCCGCTCGTCGGGGTCGTCTCGGTGACAGCGCGCGTGATGGACAGGCAGTCGGAGATGCCCCGTACGAGGTCGGCGTTGCCGACGCGAGCGAGCGGGCCGGTGCCGACGGGCTGGGCGGCGGCATGGGTGTCGGAGACGTACGGGGAGTTCCAGAGCTGGAGCAGATGGACACGCTGCGGTTCATCGCTGTCGGCACGCAGCACCATCAAAGTGCCGTCGTCGAACAGCGCCCAGCCGTGGCAGGACAGCGGTGTGGCGACCTCCTTGCGGATCATGTTGTACGGCAGCAACAGGCTGCGGCCCTCCACGCGCGCGTGGAAGGCGAACAGCACGTCCTCGCCGTTCGGCGAACGGACCGCGCGCTCGAACTCCAGGTCCGCCATGTCCGAGGAGGCGGCGATGCCGTCGAAGGTCTTGTACGTCCCGGTGGCGAGGCAGTAGCCGCCGGGGAAGACGATCCCCTGGTCCTCGGGCAGTGTCCGGCAGGCCCGGCCGATGCCGTCGAGGCGGACGACGCTCTTGGTGAGCGTGTTGAAGACCAGGTAGCGGTGGACGTCCTCCTTGTATGGCAGGACGTCCAGCAGGATAAGGGCGCCCACACGCGCGTACGCGATGTCCGCGTCGGCGAGGGACTGCAGCGGCTCGGCGACCGGCTCGGCGTAGATGCCCTCGCCTGTCTCGGTGTTGTCCTCGATCTTGACCGTGAGGGCGCCGCCGACGGTCTCTACGAAGACCTCGCCCTCGATGGAGACATGCGGGTGGCGGCCCAGAACGTGGTGCTCGCGGGTCGTCTGCGTCCAGGCGAAGTCGTGGGAGGGCGGGAAGACGTGGTCGCGCTCGCCACGCGCGTCCAGGAAGGATGCCCGTCCGTCGTCGGTCACCGCCCAGCGCAGGACACGGATGTCGCCGGCCTTCTCCCCTGTCTGGAAGACGGCGAGCAACTTGCCGTCGATGCGGCGGAGTTGCAGGAGGTGGGCCTGGCGGTAGTAGCGGTAGAGAGCGGCGAACTCGCGGACGAAGGCGGGGTCGTCGAGCAGGCCCGGCACGGCGTCCTCGGGCAACCGGTTCAGGTCCCGGTCGTACAGCACGAAGACATCGCTCACGGCCGTCTCCGCTTTGAGGCCGAGGAAGACGTTGTGGCCGAAGAGCAGTGTGCCGCCGACGGCGACGACGTCGCGCGGCACGCAGTTGTGCTCGGTACGCAGCCGCTCGGTGCTCGTCAGTTCCAGCAGGGTGGAACCGAACTCCTCGGTCCGGCGGGTGTTGAGCGCCTCGGCGCGGTGGGCGAGTTCCGCTGCCTGCGCGGTGAGCCGGTCGCGCAGCACCTCGTACGTGCCGGTGTCCAGACCGCTGGTCCCGGTGGTCATGGGGTCCCTCTCGGATGGTCGGAGAGAAGTCGAAGGAAACGTGGCCCGGAGCTGCCGTCCCCTGTGCGGCAGCTCCGGACCACGGGCCGGGGGGCTTCGCGGCGCGGATGGGGTCCTGGCGTGCCTGGAGCCCCAGCGGCGCGGGTCAGGCCCTGACGCTGCCGTTGAGCGCGGCCAGCGAGGTGTCGGCGAGGCCCAGCTCACCGGCCTTGTCCAGGAGCTTCTGGAACTGTCCCGCGTTCGCGCCGCCGTTGCTCATGAGCTTCATCAGCAGGGCGGAGACGGTCAGGTTCTGTACGTCGGCCGTGGAGATCGAGCCGAGGACGCGGCTGAGGTCGTCGGTGAAGCTGGAGGTGCCGTCCAGCCAGGGCTTCGCGAGCGCCTGGGCCGTCTGGGAGTGCTGGACGAAGCCGTCGACGCCCTTGCCGAGGGCGATGGAGGACACCAGCCGGTCGAAGAAGACCGACTCCCCGCCGACGATGTTGATGTCGGCGTTCTCCAGCCCGGTGGCAAGCACCGTGGCCTGCGCCTCGGCGACCTGCCGCTGCACGTCCAGCCCGGCCAGCCGTACGTCCTTCTCCGCCTCCAGGCGCAGCCGGAACTCCTCGTGGCCCCGGGACGCCTCGTCCAGCGCGGCCATCGCCGCCGCCTTCTCCGTCAGCCCGGCCGCCTCCGCCTTCAGCTTCTCGCCGATGGCCTCCGCCTCGGCGAGCGCCTGCGCCCGGGCACCCTCCGCCTCGGCCCGCATACGCGCCTCGGTCGCCCCGGCCTCCGCACGGCCGGCCTTCTCGATGACCTCGGCCTCCTTGTCGCGGACCTGGACCGCGGCCAGCCCCTCGGCCGCGGCCTCCGCCTGGACGCCCTCGGCGAGGCGCAGCTTGGCCCGCGCGTCGAGGTCGGCGGTCTTCAACCGTGCCTCGGCCAGGGTCAGTTCCTCGGCGGCACGGTGGGTGGCGGCCTGCTCGGCGGCTTCGGCGGCCTTGATGTCCTTGACCAGCTTCTCCTGTGCCTGAGCCTCGGCGGCGATGATCACGGTCTGCCGCTGCCGTTCCGCCTCCTCCACGGCCCGCAGCTTCTTGATGGACTCCTCCTGCTCGGCGACCGTACGGTCCACCGCGACCCGCTCACGGATGACCTCGGCGATCTCCCGCTTCTCCGCCTCGACCTCCTTCGACGCGGCGATCCGCGTCAGCTCCGTCTCCCGCTCCCGAGCGATGACTTCGAGTAGACGGTCCTTCTCGATGCGCTCGCTCTCGATGGCGATGACCCGCTCGCGGTTCTTGGCGGCGACGGCGACCTCGCGTGCCTGGTTCTCCCGCTGAACCCCGAGCTGCTCCTCGGTCCGCAGGAACGCGCCCTGCGCCCGCAGCCGCTCCTCCTCCATCACCCGAGCCGTCTCGGCCTCTTCCCGGGCCCGTACGGTGTCGATCTCCCGCCGCTGCTTGATCTCCGCGTCGGCCTGGCGGCGCTCCAGCTCCAGGATCGCCTCGCGGGCGTCGACGTTCTGCCGGGTGATCTCCTTCTCCTCGTTGCGCTGCGCCTCGTTGGTGCGCACGTGCTCCACGGCCGTCAGCTCGGTGATCTTCCGGATGCCCTGAGCGTCGAGGACGTTGGCCGGGTCGAGCTGGGTCAGCGGCGTCTGCTCCAGGTAGTCGATCGCCGCGTCCTCCAGGTGGTAGCCGTTGAGGTCGACGCCGATGACCTCAATGATCCGGTACCGCAGCTCCTCGCGCTTGGTGTACAGGTCGGTGAAGTCCATCTGCTTGCCGACAGTCTTCAGCGCCTCGGAGAACTTCGCGTGGAACAGCTCCTGCAACGTGTCCCGGTCGCTCGCCCGCGCCGTACCGACGGCCTGGGCGACCTTGATGACGTCCTCCACGGTCTTGTTGACCTTCACGAAGAACGAGATCCGGATATCCGCGCGGATGTTGTCCCGGCAGATCAGCCCCTCCTTGCCGGCTCGGGTGATCTCGATGGTCTTCACCGAGATGTCCATCACCTCCGCCTTGTGCAGCACCGGCAGCACGACCTGTCCGGTGAAGGTCACGTCGACTTTGCGCATCTTGGAGACGATCAGCGCCTTGCCCTGCTCCACCTTGCGGAACAAATGGGCGACGACAAGTACGAGGAGCAGGCAGACGGCGAAGAGCACGCCGATGCCCACGATCATGGCGACCATGGCATACGTCCTTCAGGCGTAAGGGAGTTGAGCGCGAGGAAGAGAGGCCGGAGGTGAGATCCGGCGGCGGCGCGGCTCAGGCAGCGCGGTCCCGCGGAGGGAGCGCGGCGTCGCGCGGCACGCCCTCGTGGGGATGTCCGCCGTGGGTGTGCGGCAGTGTGGCGGCATCGCCCGTGCGAGTCTCGCTCGGCACGGACGGCCTGGGTTCGTCCGGGAAGAGGCGGTGCAGTGGCCGTACGATCAGGCAGGTCGCGGCCCAGGCGACGAACAGCGCCCCCACGGATGCGACCAGGCGCAGCATCCCGGCGACCGGTGCCGGGGGCGCGAACACGGCAAGCAGAACCGCCGCTCCGACGCTCAGGGACCAGGCGAGCACCGTCAGCAGCGAGAAGGCGACCGTCACAGGCACGCCGCCCATGCGCCATGCCCACAGATCCACGTCCGTGTCGAAGCTGTCGACGCGGGCGACACCCACGGCGGCAAGGAGCCAGAAGCAGACGACCACGATGAGGGCAGTGGTCAGCAGGATCGTGGGCAGACCCGTTGCCGCTGCCAAAATTGTCCGCATCTCCCGGTCCCCCTCCGTTCGTCTCCGCCCGCGGCGCGCATGAGTCGTCTCCGACGGTGCACGGTCGTTCCGAGCCTCGCTGCCGGACACCTGCCGGTGTCCGGCATAGAAACCATCCTCCGTGCTCCCCACGAGCCATGCTGCACGATCCAGTCCCGGCCGCGCATTGCCGGTTCCCGGCAGTGTTCATGAGGGTCTGCATGCCGGTGGCTGCTAAGAAGCCGTTACCGGCGCGTCAAGGATGCGGGGGACGACGTGACGGACCGGGAACTTCCCGAGCAGTATCTGGACGGTTACGCCGCGATCCTTGCCGAGGTATCGGCCACCGGGCGACGCCTCACCCGGGACGAGATCGCTTCCCGCCGCGCCCTGGGAAGAGCAGACCGCCGAGGCCGGCCACGGGCTGCGCGCCCTCGTCAGCGCGCATCTGACCGCCGCCCGCACGGCCCGGCTCCGCCGACGGCGCGCTCGCCGCCATGCAACAGGTCATCGACGCCTTCGCCGAGGGAGACGAACGCGCCCAGCTTCTCGCCGTACGACGGTGAGTCGGAGCTACTCCTGTCCACAGCGTATGGACAGGAATAGCCGAATCGGCGGGCGATCCTGCACCGGCTACCTGGAATCGACCCACAGCCTGAGCTGACAGCACCCGCGACGACATCATCACCAGGCTGCCCGGCCTGCCCACCATTGCCCCGGCGGCATGTCGAAGGAACGTGCCGCACAAGGCTTCAACAGGTTGGCCGAGAGCCATACTTGACCATGCGGGGACCATCCCGTGATGGTTCGATACGGGAGAGGCAGCAATCAGGTGAGCAGCGACAGTCAGGGAGTTGGGAAGGCCGAGGTGCGGCTCAAGTGGGACCCGAGTCCCTGGAATCAGCCACCTCACCATCTCGACATCATCGCCACGACCTACTCGGCGGATGCTCCCTACGGGCGGCCGGTGTACGTCGTCCACTCCGACAGCCGCTCACCGGACGGCACCATCAACATGGGCCGGCACAGCCAGACCGGTCAGGGCTTCGGCTACGTCGAAGTGATGACCCTGGAGCTCGATCGCCTCGCTTCCTCCTTCGCGCGGGTGGTCGTGGGCGTGGCGATCCACCAGAACAGCGGCCCCAAGACCTTCGGTGACATATCGAACGCCGGAGTGCTGGTTGTCGAGGGGTACACGGAGCTGCTGAAGGACGACTTCGCGCAGGTCTCCGAATCCACCGCGGCCACGGTTGCGGAGTTCACCCGGCATGCCTCCGGAGTGTGGGAGTTCCACGAGACGGTCCGCGGGTTCGACAGCGATCCCGTGGTCTTCACTGCGGAGATGGGCAATGCCCCGCAGCCCTGACCGGGGAGCAGCGCAGAGATGTACGGCCGACCGCAGTTGCCCCCGAAGTCGTCCCCGCTGTTCCCCGGCGCTACTCGTCCGACGCGAGTGGCTGGTCGTAGGCGCTCAGAAGCCCTTCGATGCGCCTGGTTACTGATGGACTGCCGGTCGTAGAGGCATTTGGCGTACCGCGACACGGAGAACTCTGACGCTGCTGCCGGCCCTCTGGGCGGTCTCGGCCGGGTCCGCCCCGGCGCACAGCCAGGTGGACAGCGCCGAGTGCCTCAGGTCGTACGGGCGCTTCGCGAGCGGGGTGCCGACGAGGGCCGGCGGCAGAGCCAGGTCACGGGTCTCGTGCCAGACCCGGTGGTAGGTGGCGTAGGCGAGGACTCCGCCGCGTTCGCTGAAGAACAGCCGGCCGTCGTCGGCCGTGCCGAAGGCGGCGACGTGCTCGCGCCACAGGGCCACCAGATGCGGGGGCAGCGGCACCACCCGTGTTTCTCCCGGCGGGCGGTTCCGGCACCCGGGGCGAGGCCCTCGCGGATGGCCCGCACCAACTCCGCGCCGAAGTCGCAGCAGCCGTGTGGCACCGCCCGGTGCGGCGGACCGGCCATTGGCACGCCACAACGACGGAGCGGCCCCTCACCATCCCAACCGCACTCACACGCCCTATATGAAGCCGAAGGAGTGGTTGTCGGCAGTGGGAGTTCCGTGGGACTTTTCTGGGACTTCCGGCTGCATCAACGGGTACGAGCGTGAAACAGCTGAAAGGTCATTCGCGCAGGTCAGCCACCTGCGACCACCCATTGCGGGGTCACCGCGTCCGCTGGTCTCTTCCGGGACAACTGACCATCAGGAACGAACAGCCCCGCGCAGAGGGTCGCCCACCCTCGGCACCCATCGGCATCTCCGGAAACCGCTCGCGCCCTGGCACCCAAGGCGTAACGGGCCGATCTTGCCGCTCACAAGCAGTCCATCGACCAGCACCGTTGTACGGACAAGGCGATAGACGTGATCGCTGATACACCACTCGGCGGGACGTCATCCCGCGCCGGCGTCCCACTGCTCCAGCTGACGGTCAACGGGCCTCGGTCCAGCAGGGAATGGGCTCATAGGCCCAGCGTCATTTTCCCGGCACTCAGGTTCCCGCTCCTGTCGCTTCCCAGCCCTCACTCACCCTGCGTAGCAGCGAAAGAGCGGCCGTCGACGGCAGGAGTCCTGTGAGCCCCCTCCTGGGACTTCCGGCCGCGTCAATGGACATGACAGTGAAACATCCAAATGACCGCCTACCGCCGTCCGACTCGGCGGCAACATAGCCCGAAAACGCCGGTTAGACAAACCGGCGTTTCCGGAGACGATCAATGCACCAACGTCCGCACCCGAGCACAACCACAGATCGAAGCGATGGCGAAGGCACGTCGCCGCTGCCTGCTGTAAATCCGCCGCGCGTTCTCCGTTCGCGAACTGTGCTGTCCGTCTCTGGACTCTTCCGCAGATCCGTCTAAGCGTTGTCCCGTAACTGCTGGTCGCGGGTGAGATGATCTTGTCGTGGCTGGTGTGATCACGGCGTCGGAGCCCTCCTGGATAGCCCCGTTCACCGGGCTGAGCTCGCGTCAGTTCGGCAAGCTGATCACCGCGTTGCGGCGTGAGGGTGCGGACCCGGTGCGCAAAGGTCGGCCGTGGGGCCTGCCGCTGGAGGACCGGGTGCTGCTGGTCGCCGCGTACTGGCGGACGAACCTGACACTGCGCCAACTGGCGCCGCTGTTTGGGGTGTCGAAGTCCGCGGCCGACCGGATCGTCGACCACCTTGGCCCGGCGCTGGCCCTGCAGCCTCGCAAACGGTTCCGCAAGGACACCGTGCTGATCGTGGACGGCACCCTGGTCCCCACCCGCGACCATCGGGTCGCCGAGCAGTCGAAGAACTATCGGTACTCGACCAATCACCAGGTGGTCATCGACGCCGACACGCGGCTGGTCGTCGCGGTCGGCCGGCCGCTGCCGGGCAACCGCAACGACTGCAAGGCGTGGGAGCTGTCCGGAGCGAAGGCCGCCGTCGGCCGCACGACGGTGATCGCCGACGGTGGCTACCGGGGTACCGGCCTGGTCATCCCGCACCGCCGCGAACGCGGCCAGGCGGAACTGCCGGCCTGGAAGGAGGATCACAATCGCTCGCACCGCAAGGTCCGCGCTCGCGTCGAGCATGCCTTCGCCCGCATGAAGACCTGGAAGATCCTCCGCGACTGCCGCCTCAAGGGCGACGGCGTCCACCACGCCATGCTCGGCATCGCCCGCCTGCACAACCTCACCCTCGCCGGATGACAAAGCAAACAGCCAGGTCAGCAGGCATGCCCGAAGCCATTTACGGGACAGCGCTTAGTGTTCCGTGCTCCCCGGAGAATAGCCGCACTTGCTCAATGAACCGATAGCAACCATCGCCAACGCCGAACCGCATCGCGAGAAGGAGTCCACAGCGGACCCTGCAGTTGCTCACCATCATGCCGTATCACCTGATAGACGAGCGCCTCTCCTCACCAGCGCCTGGTATTCAACCAGTGACCTCGCTGCCTGCCTGAGAGTCGACGCCTCAACCCTGCGCCGCTGGCGCACCGCCCAGCCAACCCAGGGGCCGCCATTCGTCACGGTCTCGGAACGCGTCGTCATGTACAGCGCCCTTGACGTCGAGGAATGGCTGCGCCACCGACGTACCGTCCCGACCAAGGGACTCAATGGCCGATAAGACCAACGTTCCTGTCGGTGTCCGGCTCTCGACCGATATCGAGTACCGTCCTGACCGCCCCACTCCGTATCGGGCGCGTGTCCGGTGGACCGATCCGACCAGCAAGCGCCGCCAGTCCCTGTCCGAGGGAAAGGACAGCGAAGAAGAGGCCCAGGAATGGCTCCAGGCCATCATCGAGGCCGCAGAGGCCGGCCTGAGCCCGTCGCTGGCCACCATGAAACTCGCTGAATACGGCGAAGCGAACATGGACCTCGCCCTGCGTGGTCACCAAACTCGGCTACGAACACCTTCGCCGCCACGACCTCCGGCACACCGGACTGACCTGGTTCGTCGACGCCGGAGTCCAAGTGCACGTCCTCCGCAGGATCGCCGGCCACGGCTCCCTGACCACCACCCAGCGCTACCTACACCCCGACGCACACAAGATCACGGCCGCCGGCGCGGCACTCTCCGCACACCTCAGTGTGCTCCGCGCACCGCGCTCCCTGCCGGGCCCGATCGTCATGACTCGCTGACGCGGTCAAGGACGCCGGTCCCCAACTGGTCCCCAACAATGATCAAGGGCCGGTTTCGGAGGTCTCCGAACCGGCCCTGACCTGCGACTCATACGAGTCGGGACGACAGGATTTGAACCTGCGACCCCTTGACCCCCAGTCAAGTGCGCTACCAAGCTGCGCCACGTCCCGGTGCGCTTCGCACAGTGCCATGTTCCGTGTGAACGCGCAGGTAAACCCTACCCTAAGCGGCTCACGTCCGAAGCCCGGGCCCCGGCCGTGCGGAGCAGGCCTGTGTCCAGGGGAACGGTACGTCGCGCAGACCCTGTGCCCTCTACTCCGGCGGCGTGGGCGTGTCATGTGTGCGGTACATCGCCTGGACGTCCAGTTCCAGTTGGATCGTCGGACCGACCACCGCGATGCCGCGGGCGAGCATGGAGCGCCAGTTGAGGGTGTAGTCCTCGCGGTGGAGTTCGCCCTTGGCGAGGGCGGCGCAGCGGAGTTCCTCGCCGTAGCCGCCGTTGACGGTGCCGAGGTAGGTGGTGTCGAGGGAGACCGAGCGGCTGACGCCGTGCATGGTGAGGCTGCCCTGAAGGGTCCACTTGCTGCCGCCGCGGTAGGCGAAGCGGGTGCTGGTGAAGTCGATGTACGGGAAGCGTTCGACGCCGAGGAAGTCGGCGGACCGCAGGTGCGTGTCGCGTGTGTTGTTGCCCGTGTTGATGCTGGACGCGTCGATGCGCACATGGACGCGGGACCGGGACATGTCCTGTTCGATCCGCAGGCCGCCCTCGAACCGTTCGAAACGGCCGTGCACATGGGCCATCCCGACGTGCTTGGCGATGAAGCGGATCGCCGTGTGCGGCGGGTCGAAGAGCCAGGTCCCGGGGGCCGGCAGTTCGAGCGCCCGGGCCGACTGGAGCCACACACGCTCCCGGGAGACACCGGCGTCCGCGACGATCTCGATCGTCTCGCGGTGCGGTTCCAGTCCCTCGGCCATGATCAGCACGCTGTAGGTGCCCGGTGGCAGAACGGCCACGAAGAAGCCGTACGGGTCGGTGGTGCCGCGTGCGGCGAGGCGGTGGCTGCCCAGTTCCGTCACCGTCACATCGGCCGCGCCCATGGGCTGGTTCACGGGGTCCAGTACCTCGCGGAGGACGACACCCGCGCCGTCCGGGACCGGGAACGTGGCGCCCGCGGCGCCTCCGGGGGCATTCCTGAATCGCCGCCGGAGCAGTCCGAGGGGCATGGTGTTCACCTTTCGGTTCTCGTCGTTCGGTTCTCGTCGTTCGGTTCTCGCCCGGGCAGCCGGTCGGGCCAGTCGGCTGCTCTGCCGATCTGCCGGTCAGGCGGTATCGGTCAGGACCACACCGGGGGCCGCTCGCCCTCGTACGCCGCCCTCAGGACCTCCAGGGCGTCCGCCGTGGTGATCTTCCGTGGGTTGGCGTACGCCTGCCCCGCCACCTCGGCCGCGGCCACGGCCAAGTCGGCTTCCCTGAGGCGCAGTTCGGCCAGGGAGCGGGGCGCGCCGAGGCTGCCCGACAGCTCCCACAGGGCGTGCGGGGCGTTGTCGGTGGCCAGGGCTCGGCCGAGGGATGCCATGGCGTCGGGTGCGGCCGGGGCGTTGAAGGCGAGGGCGTACGGCAGGACGACCGTATGGGTCTCGGCGTGCGGGAGGCCGAAGGTGCCGCCGAGGACGTGGCACAGCTTGTGGTGCAGGCCCATGGTCGTCGCGCCGAGCGCGGCACCGCAGAGCCAGGCCCCGTAGAGGGCGCGACCGCGCGCCGCCACGTCCTCGGGATCGGCCGCCACCTCGGGCAGAGCGCCGGTCATGGCCCGGGCGCCCTCCTGCGCCATCAGCGACACCAGCGGCGAGGCGTCAGGCGCGTACAGGGCCTCGGCGGCGTGGGCGACCGCGTTGATGCCGCTGGTCACGGACAGGCCGACCGGCAGGGAGAGGGTGAGTTCGGGGTCGTAGACGACGCTGCGCGGCAGGACCGAGGGGGCGCGGCCTGTGCGCTTGGCGCCGTGCTCGGTCAGGCCCCAGACGGGGGTCATCTCGGAGCCGGAGTACGTCGACGGCACGGCGATCAACGGCAGTTCGGTGCGGAGGGCGAGCGCCTTGCCCAGTCCGATCGCCGAGCCGCCGCCGACCGCCACGCACCCGTCCGCGCCCGCGGCCCGCGCCGCCCGCACGGCCCGGTCGGCCACCTCGACCGGCACATGCTGGCGAGCGTCCGCGAACAATCCGGCAGACGCGTCGCCGAGCGCGTCCGCGACGGCCCGCGCGGTCTCGGCGCCCTTCGGCCCGCAGACCACCAACAGCCGTCCGAGGCCCAGCCGTTCGGCCTCCCCGGCGATCGCGGTCACCGACGCGCCGGGGCGCATGACGACCCGCATGGGCTGAGCCTCGTACTCGAATTCCATTACGGCCGCCCCGAGTCGTGTGCTCCGTGTGCGGCCTGCGCGTCGAGGGGAGCGAGCGGGTTGAGCACGAGGTCGAAGCGGGCGTGCCGGAACGGGTTCGGGATGCCGTACTCCTCCGCCAGGGAGGGGTCGTCGGTCTCGGTGAAGTCCTGGACGAGGCTCTCCTTGACCGCGAAGACGGCGTCCGAGTCGAGGTGGTCGCTGCCGGCGACGAAGATGTGGGTGGTGACCGGGGTGTGTCCCTCGGCGGAGGCGATGAAGTGAATGTGGGCCGGGCGGTAGGGGTGCCGGGCCGTCGCCCGGAGGAGGTCTCCGACGGGGCCGTCCGTGGGGATGGGGTACGGGCTCGGCACACAGGTGCGGAACCAGAAGCGGCCCTCGTCGTCCGCCGTGAAGAGCCCGCGCCCGTTGCCGGGCGGCTGGACGTCGGGCTGCTGGACGTCGTAGTACCCCTCGGCGTTCGCCTGCCAGACGTCGAGGACCGCGCCGGGCAGCGGGGTGCCGTCCCTCGACAGCACACGCCCGCTGATCACGCACGGTTCGCCGCCGCCGACCAGGTCGATGTCGGCGCCGAGTTCCCGCACCGGGGACTCGGTCATGTGGAACGGGCCGAGGACGGTCGACTCCGTGACGTCCCTGTGCCCGGCCCGCTCCCCGCCGCCGCCCCCGTCACGGTCGCTGTTGATCGTCTCGACCAGCATCGAGACGCCCAGCACGTCCGACAGGAGGACGAACTCCTGCCGGGTGTCCGTGCAGGCCTGCCCGGTCGCCGTGAGGAAGCCGATCGCCTGTTCCCACTCCGCCATCGTCGGCTCCGTCTCCCGGACGAAGGCGTGGAGGTGACGGGTGAGGGCCGCGAGCAGCTCGCGCAGCCGCGGGTCGGCCGTGCCGTCGAGGCTGTCGACGACCGCCTCGGTGATCCGGGTGGTGAATTCGGTGGTCATGCCCCACTCCTACGACTGTTCCCGCGACCCCGCTACGGCTGAGCGCGCGGCTGTTCCCTTTCAGGCATGCCCGAGGATCCGCCGGACCACCTCGGTCAGCAACCGCTCGGCGTCCGCCGTGGACCCGGCCGCCGTCGCGTGGCGGAAGGCTACGTACCCGTCCGGCCGTACGAGCAGGGCTCCGCCGTCGGCGACCTCGCTGAGCCGTGCCCAGTCGCCGTACGGGTCCTCGTACTCCTGGCCGGGGCCGATGACGACGGTGGCGATCTCCAGGTCCTGGGCCTTCGCCGCCCGTGCCCACTCCGTGCCGCCGATGCCGGTGAGCAGGGTGAAGCGGCCCTGGCCGACCGTGTCGAGCGTGGACAGGGTGCGGGTACCGGAGGTGATCCAGGCGTGCGGGAGCTTGGCCCCGGGGCGGGAGGTGGGCTGGTGGTACAGCTCGGGGTCGCGGTCGAAACCGGGGTCGGGCGTGCCGTCGGGGACGATCGCGTCCGACGTGTACCGCTGGTTGAGGTCGACACCGTGCGCGTTGAACTCGTACACCTTGAACGCGATCGCCTCGCGCAGTCGCGCCCGCTGCTTCCGAGCCGCCTCGGTGTCGTCCTTGCGGGCGGCGATGTTGGCCCACAACTGCTCGGGGGTCTGCGGGGAGAGCCCGTCGAGTGCCTCGAAGACGGGCGCGGTCTCGCCGATGGACTTGTTGGCGCGGGTCACGATCTGCCGGCCGATCGGGGCGCGTTCGGCGGTGTAGGAGTCCAGCAGCTTCGGCGACGCTGTGCCGTCGAGGACGAGCTTGAGTTTCCAGGCCAGGTTGTAGGTGTCCTGGATGGAGGTGTTGGAGCCGAGGCCGTTGGACGGCGGGTGGCGGTGCGTGGCGTCGCCGGCGCAGAAGACGCGCCCGTTCGCGTAGGTCTCGGCGTACATCTCGTTGACGGTCCAGGCCGAGGACGACTTGATGGTCACGGGGATCTCGTCGTCGCCGACCAGCCTGCGGACGATCGACTCGGCGTACTCGGTGGTGAGGTCGGGGGCGCCCGCGGTGACGTCGTAGCCCCAGACGATCAGCCACTCGTTCCAGGGCCGTACGCACCGGACCAGGCCCGCGCCGATGCCGCCGACGGTGGCGCCGGGGGCGAGGACCCAGTAGAGGGTGGACGGCCGGTGGGCGGTGTACTTCGTCAGGTCCACGTCGAAGACGATGTTGATGCTGCCGGCCACGCCCATCTGGCCGCCCATCGGCAGCCCGGCATCCTCGGCGACCTGCGAACGGCCGCCGTCGGCGCCGATGAGGTACTTGGCGCGGATGGTGTACTCGTCGCCGCGCAGCCGGTCCTCGACGGTGACCGTGACGCCCTCGTCGTCCTGGACGAAGGACTTGTAGACCGTGCTGAAGCGCAGGTGGGTGCCGCGTGCCACGGCCGCGTCGACGAGGACGGGCTCCATGAGGTGCTGCGGCATGTCGCACATCCGGGTGGGGCTGGCCAGTTCGTGCGCGGCCTGGACCAGCGGGTCGTTGCCCCACGACCGGACCCGGCCCAGCTCCTCCCCCGCGAGGCTGGTGCAGAAGGTCGTGTCGCCCATCAGCCGCTGCGGCGTGGCCTTGGCGACGACCTCGTCCTCGACCCCGAGGTCGCGCAGCACCTCCATGGTGCGCTGGTTGGTGATGTGCGCCCTGGGCGTGTCGGCGAGGCTCGCGTAGCGGGTGACCACGATGTTCGGGACGCCGTACGTACTCAGGGCGAGCGCGGCGGAGGCGCCCGCGGGGCCACTGCCCACGATCAGTACGTCGGTCACGACATCGGGCTCGACGGTGTGCACGGCAAACGCTCCAGGGACTGAGGACAGGCACCGACCGTTCAAGATCATGGAGGGCGGCGCGGGAGCGCGGGTGTCTCAATAAGAGACAGTGCGGGCGACTTGTCGTAGGAGTTACGGGGCCCGGGCCGCGCCCGTTCAAGCCGCGCGAGCGCCGGGCGCACGGCCGGGATACGGGGTGGTTGTTGCCCGTTCAACATCGTTCGGTACGGTGAGGGCTGTCGTGACCACTGCGGAACATCTCCCCGCCCACCCTGCGCCGACGTCGCTGCGCAGGGCCCGTGAGCTGTTCCTCGCGGGACGTCGCCTGCCGGACGGTGTGCCCGAGGAGGTCGTCTCCGCCTGGAAGCGTGCCCGGTTCTTCGGCGTACGACACGACGTGCCGGCCCCCGCCCCGGCCTCGGGCGCGCCGCGGTCCTCCGTACGACCCGACGAGTCGGCGCTGCTCACGGCGGCCCGGCCGGTGCTCGAACGTCTCGCCCCCGCCGTCGGCACCGGGCAGACGGCTCTGCTGCTCACCGACGAGCGACTGCGGGTGCTGTGGGCGACCGGATGCGGGCCCGGTGATCCCTGTTGCGACGACCTCTCGGAGCAGGTGGTCGGCCACAACAGCGCGGCCCTCGCACTGCGGGTCCGTCGCCGTGCCGAGGTGCACGGCCCGGAGCACTTCCTCGACGTGTGGCAGGACGTGTCCGCGGTCAGTGTGCCCGTGCTCGCGCCGGACACCGGGCGGATGCTGGGCACGGTGACGGTCACCTCCGGACTCAGCTCCGGATGCGCCCCGCACCCGTGGGCCTCGCTCGCCGAGGCCGCGGCCGACGCGGTGGAGGCGGAACTCCTGGCTCGGTCACAGCCTGCCGAACGGGTGCTGCTGGACGCGTACCTACGGGCCGCGCGGGACCAGGGGCGGGCGGTCGTCGCCCTCGACGGCCGCAACCGTCTGGTGAGCGAGGCCGCCGGGCGGCTGTTGTCGCCGGAGGGGCTGGAAGCGCTGGAGCGGAGCGTGGTCGCGCTGCTGCGGGACGCGGACGGCGGAGGCCGGCCGGGAGGTGAGGGCGTCCCGGGCGGGGCTTCGGGTCCCGCAGCCGAGTCGGCGGCCGTGGTCCCCGCCGGGGCGGCCTCGGACTCGTGCCTCGTCCGACTCCCGGACGGTGTGGGGTGCTCCGCGACGGTCACCCCCGTACCGCACCGGGGTGCCGTCATCGGCGCGGTGGCCGTGCTGGATCCGCTGGGACGTGCGACCGCGACGCCGGACGCACGCGGCCGCGTGACGCCGGACGGGCGGGGCGCCGTGACCCCGGCCGGGCGGGGCGTCACGACGCTGGCCGGACGATCGGTGCCGTGGCGGCACGCGGTCGGCCGTGCGACGGAGTTGGCCCGGTCGCCCGAGCCGCTGCTGCTCATCGGCGAACGCGGCACCGGAAAGACCGCGCTCGCCCACCAACTGGCCGCCGGGCTACTGGTCGTCGACGCGGCGGCGGGCGGACTCGGCCCTGCGGTCGATGAGTTGAACGAGGGACACGCCCTCCTCATCCGCCATGGGGAGCGCCTCGCGCAACCCGACACCGCGACCCTCAACTCACTCCTCGACACACATCCGGGCGCACCTCTTCTGGTCACCTACACCCCCGGCACTCCCCCGGGCCCCTGCCTCCAACGGCTCCTCGACACCTTGGCCGCACGCTCGGTCACCCTCCCCGCGCTACGCGAACGGCCGGAGGACATAAGAGAGTTGCTGACGGCCCTGGCCCCGAAGCCGGCGCCGGGGCAGCCCCCGCTGACGTGGACACTGGACGCCCTGCGCGCTCTGGAACGGCATCCGTGGCCCGGCAACGTCACGGAACTCGTCCATCTCGTACGGTCGTTGGCCGAGCATCGCCGCGCGTCGGGCCCGGTGCGCCGTGCCGAACTGCCGGACCCCGTCCGCGAGGGCCCCGCGACCCGGCTCCTCAGCCCCATGGAGCACGCCGAACGGACCGCCATCCTGGAGGCCCTTCGCCGCAACGGAGGCAACAAGGCCCGCACGGCGGCGTCCCTGGGCATCGCCCGCGCCACGCTGTACCGCAAGCTGCGGGGCTACCAGGGCTGACCGCGTTCCGCTTCGACGTCATCCGGCGCTCCCAGCAATCCGCAATCCGCAATTTGGCAGACATGTGCGGCACCTCGTCAGACCGTCAAATGGCGACCACCCGTCCATGTGGCGATCAACCGTCGGAGACATGACCATGGGAATGCCGGTTGACTCGTACGGCCCGTTGTCAGGAAGGTGGTAGCCGATGTGCCGGTGGCTCGCCTATTCGGGAACGCCCGTGCTGCTCGACACCATTCTCTACAGACCGGCGCACTCACTGATCGACCAGAGCCTGCACTCACGACTGGGCGTGGAGACCACGAACGGCGACGGGTTCGGCGTCGGCTGGTACTCACCGGACCTCGACACTCCGGCGATCTTCCGTGACATAGGCCCGGCGTGGAGCAACCGCAACCTGCGGGAGCTCGCCGACCACGTCCGCTCTCCGCTGTTCTTCGCCCACATCCGGGCCTCCACCGGTACGGCGGTGCAGCAGACGAACAGCCACCCGTTCCGCCACGGCCGCTGGATGTGGATGCACAACGGGGCGATCGCCGAGTTCCACCTGGTCCGGCGAGATCTGGCCTTGGCCGTCGACCCGGAGCTGTTCTCCGCGGTCGAGGGTTCGACGGACTCCGAGTTGATGTTCTACCTGGCGCTCACCCTCGGTCTGGAGCAGGACCCCCCGGGCGCCGTCGCGCGGATGGCCGGCCTGGTGGAACAGACCGGGCACCGGCACGGGGTGGACTTCCCGCTGCAGATGACGATCGCCGTGACGGACGGAGAGGCGCTGTGGGTCTTCCGCTACTCCAGCCAGAAGACGTCACGCTCGCTCTTCTACAGCACCCGCGTGGAGACGCTGCGAGCGCTCCACCCCGACCTGGCGTTCCTACGGGAGGTCTCCGACGAGACCCGCCTCATCGTGTCCGAGCCCCTGGGTGACATGCCAGGCGCCTGGAACGAGGTCCCCGAGAGCAGCTACGGCGTCGTACGGCCCGGAGCCGACGTACTGCTTCCGTTCGCCCCGCAACCCGTGTAAGCGACCTGGGCAGTCAACTAGGGTGCCCCGAGCCGAACCAGCAAGGACCGGGAACGACGGGAATGCCGTGACCCTGGTGCGGCCATGCGCCCGGCGACAGCAAGCTCGACGTACCCGGCGCCGTCCTCGTCGCCGGCGGCCTGTTCAGCCTGGTCTACGGCTTCGCCAACGCGGAAACCCACGACTGGAGCTCCCCCGAGACCTGGGGCTTCCTGCTCGCCGGGGCCGTTCTGCTCGCCGCGTTCACCTGGTGGCAGAACCGCTCCAGCGGCGCCGGCATGTTGCGGTGTCTTCCTCTACCGGCGCGGCGCACCGCAGCAGGACTCCGATGCCGCACCCACGGTCCACATGTGACATCGCGGCCTGAGCCGCGTCGACCCCACTGATCCACCACGGGCCCGCCGGACATCCGGCGGGCCGTTTCGGCTTGCCTCAACAGGTCCACGCTCTTCGGGATCAACGCGACCGTTCATGATCTCCGCCATGCCTGTCGAGACCCACCGAGTGGTACCGCGGTACCAGTGGGCCGTCGAAGATTCCCCCGCAGTCCCAAAGTCCTGACCTGCGGCGCTCGTAGCTTCGAAAGCGGACACCACGCCGCACCCCGCGGACGGGTTCGAGGTTCGAGGCAGGAAGGGCCCACTCCCATGATCGAAGCGCGTGAGCTGACGAAGCGGTACGGCGACAAGACGGTCGTCGACAACCTGAGCTTCACCGTCAAGCCCGGCGAGGTGACCGGCTTCCTCGGCCCCAACGGCGCCGGAAAATCAACGACGATGCGCATGATCGTCGGCCTGGACTCCCCCACGAAGGGCTCGGTCACCGTGAGCGACCGGTCCTACGCCGAGCATGCCGCGCCGTTGCACGAGATCGGCACCCTGCTGGAGGCCAAGTCCGTCCACCCCGGCCGCAGCGCGTTCAACCACCTGATGGCGCTCGCGTACACCCATGGCATCCCGCGGCGCCGGGTGAACGAGGTCATCGAGCTGGCCGGGCTGACCAGCGTGGCCGGCAAGCGGGTCGGCGCCTTCTCCCTCGGCATGGGCCAGCGGCTCGGCATCGCCTCTGCCCTGCTCGGCGACCCGGCGATCGTCATGCTCGACGAACCGGTCAACGGCCTCGACCCGGAGGGCGTGCTGTGGGTGCGCAACCTCCTGCGCTCGCTGGCCGACGAAGGCCGGGCCGTGATGCTCTCCTCGCACCTGATGAGCGAGACCGCGCTGATCGCCGACCACCTGGTGATCATCGGACGCGGCAGGCTGCTGGCGGACACCACGGTCGACGACTTCACCCGGGAGGCCGGCGGCGGGGGCGTGAAGGTCGCCACCACCGAGGCCATGAGGCTGCGTTCGCTGTTGGCCGGCCCGGAGGTCACCATCAGCTCCACCTCCGCCGAGGAACTCCTCGTCTCCGGACGCGACGCCCGGGAGATCGGGGCGATCGCCGCCCAGCACGGGGTGCCCCTGTACGAACTCACCCCGCAGTCCGCCTCCTTGGAGACGGCCTTCATGGAACTCACCCGCGATGTCGTCGAGTACCAGAGCGCTCCCGCCGACACCGAGCGAAAGGCCGCCTGATGCCTGCCACCACCGCACACAGCCGCAGCCTGCGTCCGGGGAAGCGCCAGAGGCTCTCCGCGGCGCCCGACCCCGGGACATCCGCCGCCCCCGGCGCGATCTACAAAGTGACCGGCCTCCGGGTGCTGCGTTCGGAGTGGGCCAAGTTCTGGTCGCTGCGCTCCAGTTGGATCACCCTGGGCGTCGCCGTCTTCCTGCTGGTCCTCTTCGGGGCGGTGGCGGCCTACACCTTCAGTCCCGACGCCCCCGCGGCCGACGGGCCGCCCGGCTCCGGAGGCGCCGGCGACGCGGTCAGTCTGGCCCTGACCGGCGTGACCTTCGCGTCACTGGCCATCGGCGTCCTCGGGGTGCTGGCTTCCGCGGGCGAGTACACCACCGGCATGATCCGCTCCACCCTCACCGCCGTACCACGACGGCTGCCTGTTCTGTGGTCCAAGGCCGCCGTGATCGGCCCCATCGCCCTGGTCCTCACCGCCATCGGCGCGCTGGCCGCCTTCCAGTTGGGCACACCGGGGCTCGACGGCGAGAGGATCTCGCTGGCCCTGTCGGACGACGGGGTGCTGCGCAGCCTGGCCGGAGCCGGCCTGTACCTCGGACTGGTGGCCGTGTTCGGCGTGGCCCTGGGCGCGCTGATCCGTTCGTCCGCCGGGGCGATCGCGGCCCTGGTCGGCGTCCTGCTCATCCTTCCCGGCCTGGCCTCGCTGCTGCCGGACTCGTGGTACGACACGCTCAGCCCCTACTTCCCGAGCAACGCGGGATCGGCCGTCCACGCCCTGCACGAGTCCTCGGACGCTCTCTCGCCCGGGGTGGGTCTCGCGGTCTTCGCCGGCTGGGTGGCGCTGGCACTCGCCGGGGCCGCCTTCCGACTCGTGAAGACCGACGCCTAGCAGGGCATGAGGACAATGGTGTCCATGAGCGCGGAACGCGCGGCAGCCGCCGCGGACACCGCCCAGGGCGCGCCGCCGCCCCCTGGGTTCGACGCCGACTGGGCGCACCCCGTCCTGGGGCGCATGTGGCGCGGCCAGCAGGACCGGCAGCGGCTGGACCGCCGGCATCCGTGGCTGCTCGACACGGCGGTGGTGCTGATGGTCGTCCTCATCAGCCTGCCCGACCTGCTCACCGGCAGCAGCGACGGCCCCTTCGGGGAAGCGGTCCAGCATGCCGAGACGCCCTCCGGCGTCATGTACCTCTTCGCCGCGGCACTCATCGTGCCGCTGTGGTGGCGGCGCCGGGCCCCGGCCGTCACGTTCTTCGTGATCGCTCTCGTGTCCCTCGTCCAGTGGTCGTTCGACGTGTGGCAGCAGGCCGGCGTCAGCACGCTGATCGCCCTGTACTCCCTGGCCCTGCACGGTTCGTTGCGGGTGCTGGGCTGGGCCGCCGCGGTCACCGTCGCCCAAATGACCGTGGCGGTCTGCGTCCTGATGGATCTCGGCAATCCGCTGCGCGGCCTCTTCTTCCTGCTGGGGACGGCGACGGCGGCCATGGCCGTCGGTCTGACGCTGCGTATCCGCCGGATGTATCTGGCGGCGCTGGAGGACCGTGCCAGGCGCCTGGAGATCGAGCGCGACCAGCGCGTCCAACTCACCGCCGCCGCCGAGCGCTCCAGGGTCGCGCGCGAGATGCACGACATCGTCGGCCACAATCTCTCGGTCATGGTCAGTGTGGCCGACGGCGCCGCGACCCTCGCCGCCAACAGGAACGAGCGGTCCGCCGAGGCCCTGCGCATCCTCGGCGACACCGGCCGCCAGGCCATGAGTGAACTGCGCCGGGTGCTGGGCGTCCTGCGCGAGGAGCGGGACGACGTGCGCATGCTCGGCCCGCAGCCGGGGATCGGTGATCTGGATTCCTTGCTGGCGCGGGTACGTGCGGCGGGTCTGTCGGTGACCTATCGGACCGTCGGCGACCTCGACTCACTGGGCAGCGGCCTGCAGCTCACCGTCTATCGCATCGTGCAGGAGGCCCTGACCAACACGCTCAGGCACGCGGGTACCGGCTCCACGGCCGAAGTCACCGTGTCGGCCGATGCCGGCAGGGTGCGGATTCGGGTCACCGATACCGGAACACCGCCGGAGGCGTCCGTACGAACGCGGCCGGAACCGCCTACCGACTCAGTCGACGCCGGGCACGGCCTGGTCGGCATCCGCCAACGCGCCGCCATGTACGGCGGCTCCGTCACCATCGGACCGCGGGGGACCGGACACGGCTGGCTGGTGGACGTCGTGCTGGACGTACCCTCCGCACCCGCCCCGCCGGCGCCAGGAGACCACCTGCCATGACCACCGTACTGATCGCCGACGACCAGCCCCTCCAGCGCATGGGTGTGCGCATGCTCCTGGAGGGCACCCCCGGCCTGGAACCGGTCGGTGAGGCCGAGCACGGCGCCGAGGCCGTCCGCATGGCCGCCGAACTCCGCCCGGACGTCGTCCTCATGGACATCCGCATGCCCGGCATGGACGGCATCGAGGCCACCCGCCTCATCGTCGCCACCGGCGGCCGCACCCGCGTCCTCATCGTCACCACCTTCGACCTCGACGAGTACGCCTACGACGGCCTGCGCGCCGGCGCCAGCGGCTTCCTGCTCAAGGACGCCCGCCCCGAGGAACTCGTCGCGGGCATCCGCGCGGTCGCCACCGGCGACGCCGTCGTGGCCCCCCGGCTGACCCGCCGACTGCTCGACGCCTACGCCCACCAGGTCCTCGCACCCGCCGACGCACCGGCCCCGCAGGACCCCCGGCTCCAAACCCTCAGCGACCGCGAACGCGAGGTGCTCGTGGCGATCGGCCAGGGCTGGACCAACACGGAGATCGCCGAACGGCTCGTCCTCACCGAGTCCACGGTGAAGAAGCACGTCGGACGGGTCCTCGCCAAGATCGGGGCCCGCGACCGAATCCAGGCCGTGATCACGGCGTACGACGCCGGGCTGGTCAGGGCCAAGCCGTGAGTTACGCCCGGCTCCAGCGGGCCCGCTCCGGGTAAGCCCGCTCCCAGTAAGCCCGCCCCAAGTGGGCCCGCTTCCAGTGGCGTGCCGCGGCGGTGCCGAGGGCGTGGCCGGCCGAGTGGAGCCGGTGAACGCGAGCTCCCGGACCGCCTCAGCCGGTCCGGGAGCAGCGGTGGTTTTCCCCCGGCGCTTCGCGGTGTCCGCACGCGACGGACGTATCCGTATCAGCGTGACGCCGCCGACGGTCGAGGATGTCCAAGAACCGACTCGGTCACGTGGACCCGGTGCTCGTACGAGCGTGCGACGAGGTCGTCCTGCGGTCCCCGTCCGGCGCCGGGTCTGCCGGTCCGGGCAGCCCGCTGGGACCTGCTTGGGGGACCGGGCATCCGAGGGCCGACTCGGTGCTCTCGCCGAGGAAGCCTCCCGACTGGTGCTGCCACAGCTTGGCGTAGGCACCGTCCGCCGCGAGCAGCTCCTCGTGGCTGCCCTGCTCGACGACGCTTCCGTGGTCGAGGACGACGAGACGGTCCATGCCGGCGACCGTGCTCAGACGGTGGGCGACCACGAGGGCCGTACGTCCGTCCATCAGCCGCCACAGGGCGTCCTGTACGAGGAGTTCGCTCTCCGAGTCCAGCGCGCTGGTCGCCTCGTCGAGCAGCAGGATCGGGGCGTCGCGCAGAATGGCCCTGGCGAGGGCGACGCGCTGGCGCTGCCCGCCCGAGAGTTTCACTCCCCGCTCCCCCACCAGAGTGCCGAAGCCGTCGGGGAGTTGGCCGGCGAACTCCGTGACGTGGGCGGCCGCGGCCGCCGCGTGGATCTCCTCGTCGGTGGCGCCGGGCCGGGCGAAGGCGATGTTGTCCCGCAGGCTCCGGTGGAACATGGCGGGTTCCTGTGGGACGTAGGCGATCAGGGAGCGCAGGTCGGTCTGGCGCAGCCGGCTGATGTCCTGCCCGCCGATGAGGATGCGTCCGGCGTCGATGTCCGACATCCGCAGCAGGAGCCGGGTGAGTGTGGTCTTGCCGCCGCCGGATCTGCCGACCAGACCGATCCGTGCGCCTGCGGGCACGTCCAGGTCGAGGCCCCGGAAAATCGGCTTCGCGCCCGCGTGGGCGAAGGTCACCGCATCGAAGCGGATGCCGGTGTCCTTCGGTGCGAGCGGTTCGGGTTCCGTCGGGTCGAGCACGGTGGGCGGGTCCAGCAGCAGCTCGGTGAACTGCGCGGCCTCGGTCATCGAGCTTTCCAGACGCCGGTAGATCTGGTTGAACTCGAACATGATCTGGGTCGCGTTGGAGTAGTAGGTGAAAGCGACGACGACCTCCTCGACTCCCTGGCCCGAGCCACCGAAGGCGATGGCGACCAACAGCCCCAGCACGTTGGTCAGCACGGACATGGGGGCGATCAGGGTGTCGACGCGCAGATTGCCGTAGTCCCACGACCTCAGCGTCAGGCGCCGGGAGTCCGCGACACGGCTGCGGTGTTCGTCGGCCTCCCGCCGCTCGGCCGCGAACGCCCGGATGGTCTCCATGTTCACGAGGCTGTCGGCGACGTGGCCGGAGACCCGGGCGATCGCCGCCTCACGGTCGTTGACGAGCCTCTGCCGACGACGGATCAGCGGGGTCGCGGCCACCACGGTCAGCGTGATCATCACCAGAAGGCCGGCGACGAGCATCGGTTCGTAGCTCCACAGCACCACGGCACCGAACACGAGGGGGACGAGACTGCCCACGATCCGGTACGTCACCGTGTCGACGAAGTCCTCGAAGCGCTTGCCGAAGCTGAGCACCCGTTTGGTCAGGGAGCCGGCGAAGTTGTCGTGGAAGAACGCCGCGTCCTTGGCGAGGAGTTCGTCCATGCCGCTCACGTACAGGTGCTCCATGCCGAGGGCGTCCACACGGTTCAGGCAGTGCTGCCCGATTCGCCAGACGACCTCGGCGAGCAGCAGCGTCACGCCGAAGCCCAGCACGTACGGCAGCGCCGAAGCGAGGGAGAGACCGCTGTCGTCGGCGGCCTGTCCCGCCAGTTTGGCGATCAGGAGGGGGGCGACGTAGCGGATGCCGATGTTGCCCACGGCCGGAAGCAGCAGCGCGGGCAGGGCCAGCAGTCGTAGTCGCAGCAGTTCCCTGCCGTAGCGGCGCAGCGCCAGAACGACCGCGCTCCTGCCCGGCGTCGGCCCACGTGTATCTTTTGTCCCCATCACACTCCCGGAGGTTCGGAAGCCGGAATTGTCCCGTCAGGGGAGCTTCTCAGTCCAGGCATTTACCGCGGACAGGCGAGAACCGGACACCGCTGCGTACGGGGGACGCAGCGGACGTATCCAGTGGTGAGCTTGCGGTAGTTGGCGTGGCCGTCGTCATGGTTCAGGGCCCAGCGCATGGCGGGGTCGGGGTGGGAGACACCGGCCGTCCAGTGCGAGCGTCCTTCTTGGTCGCCGGAAGGCGGCGGGATCGACGGCGGGGTCCCTCGGATGCCGTCGACCGTCGGGTGACCGGGGGACCCGGCCGCCGCGCCATCCGCGCCCTGCTCGCCGCCGGGACCCGCTGACCACACGTCCGCGTGCCGTCGGGGCCGGAAGCTGCTGCACTCGATGTATGGACCCCGAACCGACCGAAGCTCCAGACAGGTTCCCCGCGCCCGGTCCGGAGCTGGTCACCTTGGGTCACAGCACCGCGGAGCGGGGAACGCTGGCCAGGCTCCTCCGGGAAGCCGGCATTGCGGCCGTCGTGGACGTCAGGACCGCGCCCGGCAGCCGCCGCGACCCGGATCTCTCACGGCAGCGCCTGGCCCGGTGGCTGCCCGAAGAGGGCATCGCCTACCGCTGGGAGAAGCGCCTCGGCGGCTTCAGGAAAGCGCCGCCGGACTCACCCGACACCGTATGGCGCAACGCGTCCTTCCGTGGCTACGCCGCTCACACCCGCAGCCCGGATTTCGTCACGGCGATGGACGAGGTCGTACGTCAAACGGTGGACCAGCGCACCGCGGTGATGTGCAGCGAGGCGGTGTGGTGGCGATGCCACCGGCGCCTCATCGCCGACTTCGCCGTCCTGGCCCGCGGCATGAGCGTCCGCCACCTGATGCACGACGGACGCCTCACGCCGCACACTCCGACACCAGGCGTGCGCCTTCGTGGCGACGGCCTTCTTGTGTATGACGCCCGTGCCGAACCACCGTGACGGGAGGGGAAGCCGGCCCGCGTCGACGTTTGCCGAGGGTGTGGTCCGGCGGCTGCAGGGGACGCCACCCGCCGGACCTCGGCGCGTCGCCAGACGGTGCGGCGCTGGAACTGCTGTACACCGTGCTCACCGCCCCGCCACCACGACGGCTTCGCGCTGTGGCCCTCCACCCACCCGAACGGCTGGCACGCCGGGCAGGCCCCGCTGCAGAAGGGCTTCATCGGCCCGTACGTCACCGCCGTACGCGACGCCGGGTTGAAGGTAGGCCTGTACTTCTCGCCCCTGAGCTGGCGCTACCCGGGATACTACGACGTCCACGGCACCAACTGCCCGGAGAACGCCTGGGGTTACACCACCGATCCCGCGCACAAGGAGAACACGGGGATAATGAAGAACGAGGTGTACCAGCGGGTCAAGGAGCTGGTCACCCAGTACAAAAAGATCGACGACATCTGGTGGGACGGCGGCTGGCTGGGCCAGCAGGGCTCCGATGCGGACGCCGCGTTCTTCTGGGAGCCGGGCAAGTTCCGCGACCCGTCCAACGAGTGGCCGGTGGACGCCGCCTACAGCGACACCGACCCCGCCACCGGCAAGCCCCTGGACCTGACCAGCCTGGTGCGCAAGCACCAGCCCGACGCCGTCACCACTCTGCGCTCCGGCTGGATCGGCGACTTCGCCGGCGAGGAAGGCCCCTCCGTCCCGAGCGGCCCCGACCGCACCGGCGCGGTCCCCAGCGCCCAGCAGTCCCTGGTCCGGCAGATCGGTTCGTTCCTGGCCGCGTGCGGGGAGGCCGCAACCGCGACAGCGGGCTCGTCATCGCGAACGCGTTCGATCGACCGGGTCAGGAAGCCACCCGTCGCGGTTTCGGGCTTCTCCGCACGTGACGTCGTAGTCGGTCCATGTCCGTGGGGGATGCCCAGCATGAGCAAGGGGCCGCTTCGGAGTAATCCGAAGCGGCCCCTGACCTGCGACTCTTTCAAGTCGGGACGACAGGATTTGAACCTGCGACCCCTTGACCCCCAGTCAAGTGCGCTACCAAGCTGCGCCACGTCCCGGTGCGCTGTCAGCGGTGAACCGCGTGATCGCGCAGTGAGAACTTTACCGTACGTCGGCCACTGCCCCGCAGCCGGTGAGGGGCGCGGGACAATCGGGGCATGAACGGGACATCGGAGAGCGGGTCAGCGCGAGGGCGGGACCGGGACGAGGAGGGGCGGGCGCGCAGTGCGCGGCCCCGGGACGGGCTGGGGCGGCCGCTGCCGTACGGGGCTCCGGGTGTGGAGCGGCAGCCGGAGGGGGTGGTACGGGCCCCCGAGGAGACGGTCGTCGAGGCGCAGGCGCTGTTGGACGCGGGGAAGCCGTTCCACGCGCACGAGGTCTTCGAGGACGCGTGGAAGTCCGGGCCGGAGGAGGAGCGTGCCCTGTGGCGGGGGCTGGCCCAGCTCGCGGTGGGGCTCACGCACTCGGCGCGGGGGAACGTCAAGGGCGGGGCGCTGTTGCTGCGGCGCGGGGCCAGGGCCGTCGAGGAGTGGGGGGCCGCTCATGGGCGGGGGCGCCCCTACGGGGTCGATCTGGCCGGGGTGGGGGCCTGGGCCCGGGAGCTGGCCGACGTGGTGGAGAAGGAAGGGCACGCGGTCGACGCGGGGGCGTGGGCGCCCCGGTTGCGCGGCGACTAGGAGAGGGGTGGGAGGTGCGGTGCGTCGGCCTGTGCGGGTTGTTCGGCGGTGGGGGCTGACGCGCGGTTCCCCGCGCCCCCGGAGACAAGGACCGGGCCCTGCGGGCCGAAAAGCAAGGGGCGCGGCCCCTGCTTCAGGGCGCGGGGAACTGCGCGAGCGACGACGACCCTCCCGCACCCGCCGGCGCAACCCCGGCCCCCACCCCGGAAGGCGCACCCGAGGTCCACGGGTCGGACAGCCACACCCTCCCGGCTCGGCTCCGCATGCAGGGGCCCGGGCCGGATGTGATCGTGACCGTGTGACGACCACCCAAGACGCCGTCGCGCCGACCGCGCAGGCGCCCGTGCTGAGCAGGCGGCAGCGCAACGTCGTCTTCGTGACGATCATGCTGGGGATGCTGCTGGCGGCCCTCGAGCAGACCATCGTGGGGACGGCTCTGCCGACGATCGTGTCGGACCTGGGCGGTGCGGAGCACATGTCGTGGGTGGTGACGGCGTATCTGCTGGCGGAGACGGTGTCGACGGCTCTGGTGGGGAAGTTCGGCGACCTGTTCGGCCGGAAGGTCGTCTTCCAGGTGTCGGCGGTCGTCTTCATCACGGGGTCGTTCCTGTGCGGTCTCGCCTCGAACATGACACTGCTGATCGTGTGGCGGGGTCTGCAGGGCGTCGGCGCGGGCGGGCTGATGGTCACCGCGATGGCGCTGATCGCGGATGTGATCCCGCTGCGGGAGCGCGGGAAGTACCAGGGCGCGATCGGGGCGGTGTTCGGCGTGGCGACCGTGATCGGACCGCTGCTCGGCGGTCTGTTCACCGACCATCTGACCTGGCGCTGGTGCTTCTACGTCAACGTTCCCATCGCGATCCTCGTGGTCGTGGCCGCCGCCCGCACCATCCCGGTGGTGAAGTCGGCCTCCCGTCCCGTCATCGACTACCTGGGCATCGGGTTCGTCGCGGCGGGCGCGAGCGCGCTGATCCTGGCGACGAGCTGGGGCGGGAACGAGTACGCGTGGGGCTCCGGGGTCATCATCGGGCTGTTCGTGGGAGGAGCGGTCGCGCTCGGGCTGTTCTGCTGGGTGGAGACCCGCGCGGCCGAGCCGATGCTGCCGATGCGGCTGTTCCGCAACCCGGTCTTCTCGGTCTGCTCGATCCTCAGCTTCATCGTCGGCTTCGCGATGCTCGGCGCGTTGACCTATCTGCCGAGCTATCTGCAGTACGTCGACGGCGGCTCGGCCACCGTCTCCGGCGTCCGTACGCTGCCCATGGTCATCGGGCTGCTCATCGCCTCCGTGGCGAGCGGCAACGTGGTCGGCAAGACCGGCCACTACCGTCTCTTCCCGCTGGTCGGCGCGCTCGTGATGGGCGTGGGCCTGTATCTGCTGTCCCGCATGGAACCGGGCACGAACGCGTGTTCTGGAGTCGCTGTACATGTTCGTGCTCGGCACGGGGATCGGCCTGTGCATGCAGGTGCTGACGATCGCCGTGCAGAACACGGTCGAGTACACCGACCTGGGCACCGCGACCTCGGGCGTCACCTTCTTCCGTACGCTGGGCAGCTCGTTCGGCACGGCGGTGTTCGGCACGATCTACGCCAACACGCTCACTCCGAAGCTGTCCGTCGCCGTCGAGGAGGCGGCGCGTACGGGTGCGGCGGACCTGGCGACGATCGCGAAGGCCGCGGAGAGCCCGGAGGGGTTGCACCGTCTGCCCGCGCGGGCCGCGGAACCGATCGTCGAGGCGTACTCCGAGACGCTCCGGACCGTGTTCCTGTGGACCGTGCCGGTCGCGGTCGTCGGGTTCCTGGTGGCGCTCTTCCTCAAGCAGGTGCGGCTGCGTGACAGCGCGCGGGCGGGTTCGTCGGACATGGGCGAGCAGTTCGCGCGGCCGCTCGCCGGTGACTCGCAGCGGCTGCTGGAGGCGGCCGTGGGGAAGATCATCGGCGGTACGGAGCTGGAGACCGCCCGCCGGATCGTCACCGGGTCCGACACCCGCCTCGACATCGCGGGTGCCTGGGCGGTCATGCAGGTGGAGCTGTTCACCCGGATGGTCGGGCACGCCAACCTGACGCTGATCGCCGCCCGCCGTCACATGCCGCCGGAGGTCCTGGTGCCGGTCTTCGACCGCATGGTCGAGGAGGGTTATCTGACGCGGGACGGCACGCTCTTCTCCCACACCGAGGCCGGTGCCCGCGAGGCCCGGGTCATCAGCGGGGCCTGGGGCGACTGGCTCCGGCAGCGCCTGGAGAAGGACTACGGCCGGCCCGCCGACGCGGATCTGCGGGCCGCCGTCGACACCATCGCCAAGCGTCTGCTGAGGGAGGACCTGTCCCGCGGACTGTCCACACGGACAGCGGAGTTGGTGCCGTCCGGGGCGAGTGGCTCAGCGGAGCAGTAGTTGCAGACCGCCCACGATCGTCGCCGCGATCACCAGCTGTTCGAAGAGCTTCTGGTTGATGCGGTTCACCGCCCACTTGCCGAGGAAGGCGCCCGGGACGACGAACAGGGCGAGTGCGGCGTCCAGCAGCAGGGAGTGGGCGTCGATGAGGCCGAGGCCCACGCTGAAGGGGACCTTGGAGACGTTGACGATGAGGAAGAAGAAGGCCGACGTGCCGAGGAAGCCGAACTTCCGGAAGCCCGCCGAGAGCAGGTACATGGACATCACGGGGCCGCCGGCGTTGGCGACCATGGTGGTGAAGCCGCCGAGGACGCCGTACGAGCGGGCCTTGACGCGGCCGGAACGGGTCGTGATCGCGTCGGGTTCGTCGTCCTTGTCGACCGTGCGGCGGCGCCAGATCGTGACGGCCGTCATCAGCAGCAGGATCGCGCCGATGGACGTGCGGACGATCTGGTCGTCGGCCCGGATCAGGAACAGCGTGCCGAGGACGACGCCGGCGCCGACCGCCGGGAAGAGCTTCCACAGGGTGGGCCAGTGGGCGTGCCGGCGGTAGGTGAGCACCGCGAGGACGTCCCCGACGATGAGGATCGGCAGGAGGACGCCGGTCGAGGCGCGGGCGGGCAGGACCGCCGCGAAGATCGCGAGGCTGACCGTGTTGGCGCCGCTCACGGCGGTCTTCGAGAAGCCGACGAGCAGGGCGGCGAAGGCGAGGGCCGCGAACTCGGCCGTGGACAGGTGCCAGAGAGTCATCGTGTTCATGCGGGGTCCGATGCTATGCGCACGTTATCGGGCCGCGACAGAACCGTCTCGCCAGTCGACCCCGCCGCGGCCTCACCGCTGTCCGGTTCGGCTTGGACTCCGGTCGGCCCATGGACCAACGTACGGCGGGCTGGCAAGATCGCCCGGGTACCTTCGCCGACGTAGTTGGAGGAGACATGGCCGACTCCCGCGAGCACAGCTTCGCCGGTACGCGGGGTGGTGTCACCGCACGGGAGTGGCCGTGCGAGGGGGCGCGGTACGTGGTGCTCCTGGTGCACGGCTACGGGGAACACATCGGCCGGTACGAACACGTGGCGGACGCCCTGGTCGAGCACGGCGCGGCGGTGTTCGGTCCCGATCACATGGGGCACGGCAGGTCGGCGGGCGAACGGGTGCTGATCGAGGACTTCGAGGACGTCGTCACCGATGTGCGCACCGTGGAGACGGCGGCCCGGGCCGCCTGTCCGGGTCTGCCGGTGGTGCTGATCGGCCACTCCATGGGTGGTCTGATCGCCGCGCGGTACGCCCAGCGGTACGGCGCCGGGCTCACCGCGGTCGTGCTGTCGGGCCCGGTGATCGGTATCTGGGAGCCGCTGCGGGTGCTGCTCGCACCGCCGGAGGTGCCCGACGTCCCGCTCGACCCGAAGCTGCTCTCGCGGGACATGGCGGTCGGTGCCACGTACGCGAGCGATCCGCTGGTGTGGCACGGCCCGTTCAAGCGGCCGACTCTGGAGGCGTTCCACCGCACCCTGGAGACGGTCTCGAAGAGCGGGTCCGTCGGCCCGCTTCCGCTGCTGTGGCTGCACGGCGACGACGACGGGATCGTGCCGTTGCCCGGCAGCCGTACGGGGGTCGAGGAGTTGCGCGGCACCGACTGGGCCGAGCGCATCTATCCGGGCGCCCGGCACGAGGTGTTCAACGAGACGAACAAGGGCGAAGTGCTCGCGGATGTCAAGGAGTTCGTGGACGACGTGCTGGGACGCTGAGGCCGCCGGGCCCCAACCCGCCGCACGCGGCCGTCGTACCCCTGTTGGCCCGCACGCGGCGTCCGTCGTACCCCCTGTTGGCCGCACGCGGCGTCCTTCCTACCCGTGTTGGCCGCCCGCGCGTCGCGGCTCCGGAAGGGTCGGTTCCACGCACGCCCGGATGCCGCGTTTTCCCCCATCCGTCCTGGGCACCCGGCCCCGCATGGAGTGGTTGCGGAGAGCGGCCTGCGTGGGAGAGGACCCCGAACTGTTCTTCCCCGTGGGCACCACAGGACCGGCGCTCGACGACGTCGTCGCCGCCAAGCGCGTCTGCGCCCGCTGCCCGGTGCGCCGCGAGTGCCTGAACTGGGCGCTCGGCAACGGGCAGACGGCCGGCGTGTGGGGCGGCATGGGCGAGGAGGAACGCACCGACCTGCTCCGCAGGGCGGGGAGCGCCGACGCCGCCCGGCACGCGGTGTTCGCCGGTACGAAACGATGAGGAGTAACACAATATGACGATGGTGAGGAGCACACTGCCCGAGCCCGCCCGCCGGGTCGCGGGCGACGCACTGCAGGAGAGCCTGGTGGACCTGCTCGGGCTCTCGCTGATCGGGAAGCAGGCCCACTGGAACATCGTGGGCCCGAGGTTCCGTTCGATCCACCTCCAGCTCGACGAGGTGGTGTCCACGGCACGGTCGTACGCCGATCAGGTCGCGGAACGCGCGGCGGCGCTCGGGGTCGCCCCGGACGGACGGCCCGAGACGGTGGCGACGCGGTTCGCCCTGCAGGGGCCGAAGGACGGCTGGCTGCGGGACGACGACGTCGTACGGCTGCTGGTGGAGGCGCTGGAGACGGCGATCGGGCGGCTGCGTGAGCGTATCGACGCCACGGAGGAGGCCGACAAGGTCACGCAGGACCTGCTGATCTCGCTCACCTACGAGCTGGAGAAGCAGCGTTGGATGTTCGAGGCCGAGAACTGGCCGCGCGAGGACTGACGGCACGTCCGCGCGGCCCGCACGAAGACCCCGTATGGGAAGAGGCACCCGATGACGACCGACGCCCTCGAACTCGACGCGCTCTGGGACGAGTTCCACCGCGTGGTGAACATGACCTCGCAGGAGCTGGCGGCCTGGCTGAAGACCAGGTACGCCGGTGAGGAGACGGAGCCGCTGCCGGAGCACCAGGGCTCGCCCACCGGGCAGCACGTCCTGGCGATCCTGCAGAAACGGCGCACGGACCTCACGGACGACGACGTGCGGATCATGTACAAGGTCGTCGACACGGTCACCGAGCGGCAGGACCCGGAGCACGCTGATGCGGACGGTACGCACCGCCGGCATCAGCTGATGACGCTGGGCCACGATCCGTTGAGGGCGTCGTAGGCGGGGTCCTCACGTCATGTGTCCCGGCTCCTCGCCTCGACAGCCGCGACGAGCCGGTCCCTGGACTCCTCCACCAGACGACGGGCCCGGCCGGTGTCGGCGAGGAGCCGGCCGTCGCGCTTGCGGATCTCGCCGTCGACGATGACGGTGTCGACGTTGGAGACGTCCGCGCTCAGGGTCACGGCGGCGGCCACGTCGTGCACGGGCGCCATGTTGAGGGCCGTAGCGTCGAGGGCGACGATGTCGGCCCGCTTCCCTGGGGTGAGCGAGCCGGTACGGTCCTCGACGCCGGCCACATGGGCTCCGTTGAGCGTGGCGATCCCCAGCATCTGACGCGCCGTCAACATGCTTGACGGAACGGGCAGGTTGGCCTGCCAGCAGTCGGCGTTGACCCTGGCCCGTTCGGCGCCGAAGGCCGCCCGGATCTGGGTGAACATGTCGCCGGGCACGGTGGTGACGACGTCGACGCTCAGGGACGGCCGCAGCCCGTGCTCGATGGCCTGCATCACGGGCGGCCAGCCGTGCCCCATCTGGGTCTCCACCTGGGCGGCGATGGACACCGTGCCGCCGCTGTCGGCCACCATCCGCCACTCGTCCTCGCTGAGGTAGCAGCAGTGGACGTACGTCGTGTCGGGGCCGAGCAGGCCCAGCTCGTGCAGCTGCCTGACCATGCCGAAGCGACCGGCCAGGCGGCCCATGGCGACATGCACGGTGAGGGGGATGCCTAGCTCCCGGGCGAGTCCCCACTCCCGGGTGACCACCTCGTTCGTACAGAAGCCGGGTCCGCGCGTGGCCAGGGCCATGGTCAGCAGGCCGTCGTCGGAGGCGAAGTGCCGGTCGCGGATCCGGCGTACGTCGTCGCCAGGTACCGCGATCTTGCTGTCGAACCAGTAGTCGGCGAGGGAGGTGTTGGCGCTGCCGTAGGCGTACTGGGCGCGGATGCCTGTCTCCGCCAGCGCCTGGATCGCGGCATCCGGGTGCTCGGGGGTGTTGTTGATGTGGGACCAGTCGACCAGGGTGGTGATGCCCGCGTTGAGGCACTCCAGCGTGCCGGCGAGGTTGGCCGCGTACACGTCCTCGGGGGTGTAGACGGGCGCGTAGGTGTCGAGGACGTCGACGAAGTAGTCGTCGAGGGTGGCGTCGGGGGCGCAGCCGCGGAGGGACGCCTCCCAGGTGTGGCGGTGGGTGTCGACGAAGCCGGGCATGACGATGCGGCCGGCCATGTCGAGCACCTCGGCGTCCACGTCCGCGTCGATCGTGCGCTCGACCGCCGTGATCGTGCCGTCCTCGATGAGGACGTCGCCCTCGGGCAGGTCGCCGATGGCCGGATCCATCGAGACGACATGGCCCGAGCGCAGGAGCATCCGTTTGGTCATCGCCGTTCCTCCCGGGGGGGTCTGCGTGAAGCTGACGGTCAGTCAGTATGCGCCGAGGTCCCGGACCGTCCTCGTGACTCGGCCGAGGATGGGACGGCCTGCTTCTCCAGGGTGTCGGCGAAGTCGAAGGTGAGGACGGCTGCGAGGGAGGAGCCGTGCGGTGTGGTGCGCGGGCGGGCCGGGCGCTCCCCGCGCGACCGGTGCGGATCCCCGCGCTCTGCCCAGTCGACGGCGTTGGGCCCCAATGCGCGGATCGCCACGACGACCACCCCCATCCTCCGGAGTGAACGACCGCGCGGAGGGGCTGTCAAGTGGTGCCCCGGAGTCCGGCTACGAGCGCTCACGCGCCGACGAGCGGGCCGGGCGGAGGGGACGGGTGCCGTCTGCGCCGGAGAGGGCGTTCCGAGGGAGGATGCCGGGCTCCTGGTCAGTCCCGCGCCTGGGCCGTCTGCTCGTCCGCCGATACGGCCCTGTCGGGGACGTGGGCGGCCCAGTCCAGGATCTGCACGGCCGCGCCCGCCGCCTCCAGGCCCTGGCAGTGGGCGTGATGGCGGCGGGCGATGCCGTCGAGGTCGAGGTGAGGGCCGAAGGCGGGGTGGGCGGCCAGGCGGCGGGCGTACGCCCACAGGTGCGGGTGGTCGGCGAGATGGTGCACGGCGGAGGCGTCCAGGTGCCAGCGGTGCACGGTGTCGAGCCGTACCAGGGCGACCCACAACTCGACGTCGCCGGCGGTGAGTTCGTCGCCGAGGACGTACTCCTGCCCGGCGAGCCGGGTGTCCAGTGAGCGCAGGGTGCGCAGCAGCGAGCCGAGTGCGTCACGGCGCTCGGAGTCGTCGGCGTCGGCGCGTCCGGCGCGTTGCGCGGTGCCGTCGATGCCCTGTTCACAGAGGCGTGCGACGCCCTCGATCTCGGCCTCCTTGCCCTCCGGATACAGCTCGGGGCGGCCACCGCCGAAGCGCCGGGCGAGGTCGCGCGTGATGTCGGGGGCGTGGGTGCTGACGATGCGTCCGGACCAGTCGTCGCTGAGGACCGGTGCCACGGCCGCTCCGGAGTAGCGGTGCGCGCTCGCCTCGTACAGCGGGCGGAGCGCGGAGTGCTCACCGCCGGGGCCGTCGGGCACGGCGGGCAGGAGCGTCACGGGGCAGATGTCCGCCAGGCCGAGGAGGCTGTGGACGACGGCGATGCGCAGGGCGCCCGGACAGGACAGCGACAGATGGAGCCGGTAGCGGCGCGGCACGGCGTAGTGGCCGCTGCGCGCGTCGCAGCCGATCCGGCCCCGGAAGGCGGGGAGGGGCCGCGGCGACGGGACGGCGCGGAGGGCGTGGACGGGCATGGCGGACATGTGTCTCCCCGGGGGTACTGGTGCGCGGTGACGCGGCTGCGCGCTGACGCGGCCGCGTGGTGACGTGAGGGCGCAGAGGTGCGGGCACGCGGCGGCGCGCCACGCCGACGGCTCAGCTCAGGGGACTTCCGGCGCTGCAGACGCGCAGCAGGTCGATGTGACGGCGGGAGGTGAGCAGGAGGCGCTGCCCCGCCCGTCCCAGGCGTCGCCCGGCGGCACGCCGGCGTGTGCGCGGCACACGCGTGACCACCGGCTCCAGGCGCCCCATCGTTCCCTACCTGTTCACTAGGAAATATCTCTCGTGAGTGTCGATCGAGGTCCGGTCCGCGTCAAGGGGGTGTCCACGGAGTGAGGACACCGGGGAGCCGCGGTCACTCGCGGAGTGTCCCGGGCAGCGCCCCCGGGTCGCCGCGGCGGGCGTCGAAGGCGTGGCGGTCGAGCTCGTAGGCGACCCGGACGAGGGGGACGTGCGTGAACGCCTGCGGGAAGTTGCCCAGTTGGCGGCGGGTGCGGGGGTCGTACTCCTCGGCGAGCAGTCCGACGTCGTTGCGCAGTTCCAGCAGCCGCTCGTACAGGGCGCGGGCCTCGTCCTCGCGGCCGATCGCACGCAGGGCGTCCGCGAGCCAGAAGGAGCAGGCGAGGAAGGCTCCCTCGCCGCCGGGGAGGCCGTCCGGGGAGTCGGCGGTACCCGCCGAGTAACGGGCCACGAGCCCGTCGGTGAGCAGTTCGCGCCGCACGGCCTCGATGGTGCCGATCACCCGCGGGTCGTCCGGCGGCAGGAACCCTGTCTGCGGGATCTGCAACAGCGCGGCGTCGAGTTCACGGGAGCCGTACGACTGGGTGAAGGTGCCCCGTCGTGGATCGAAGGCCTTCTCGCAGACCTCGCGGTGGATACGGTCGCGGACCGCGCGCCACCTCTCCACCGGCCCGGGACGGGCGTGCGCCTCGGCCAGCCGGACCGCCCGGTCGAAGGCGACCCAGCACATCACCTTGGAGTGCGTGTAGTGGCGTGGGGCGCCGCGCATCTCCCACAGCCCCTGGTCGGGCTCGACCCACACCCGCTCCAGGTGTTCGAGGAAGACCGCCTGCAGCGAGACCAGGTGCCGGCGCGGGCGCAGTCCGCAGCCGATGGCCAGATGGACGGCGTCCATCACCTCGCCGGGCACGTCGAGCTGCCGCTGGCCGGCGGCGGCGTTGCCGATCCGCACCGGACGCGAACCCTCGTAGCCCGGCAGCCAGTCGGCCTCCCACTCGGTGAGCCGCCGCTCCCCCGCGATGCCATACATGATCTGTACGTCCTCGGGCCGCCCCGCCACCGCCCGCTCCAGCCAGCTTCGCCAGGCGTCGGCCTCGGCGGTGAACCCGCTGCGCAGCAGTGCCTCCAGGGTCATGCCCGCGTCCCGCAGCCAGCAGAAGCGGTAGTCCCAGTTCCGCACTCCGCCGATCTCCTCGGGGAGCGAGGTCGTCGGGGCGGCGACGATGCCGCCGGTCGGCTGGTACGTCAGCGCCTTGAGGGTGATCAGGGAGCGGGCGACGGCGTCGCGGTACGGCCCGTCGTACGTCAGCCTGCGCAGCCAGCGCCGCCAGTACGCCTCCGTGGTGCGCAGCGCCTCGAACGCGTCCACCTGTTCCGGTGCGGGCAGGTGGGAGGGGTGCCAGGTCAGCACGAAGGGGATGCGTTCGCCCGCCGTGACCGGGAAGACGGCGGTGTGGGCGGTGCCGTGGGCGACCGGCCGCACGGGGGTGCGCAGCCACACCGACTCGGGTCCCGCGATGCCCGTCAGCTGCCCGTCCCGGCGCCGCATCCAGGGCAGCACCCGGCCGTAGTCGAAGCGCAGCCGCAGGTCCATGCGCATGTCGACGGTGCCGGAGAGGCCTTCGACGATGCGTACGACGCAGGGGGAGCCCTTGCGGCAGGGCATGAAGTCGGTGACCAGGACCTGCCCTTGGGCCGTCTCCCACTCCGTCTCCAGGACCAGCGTGTCGTCCCGGTAGCGGCGGCGGGCGTACGGACCGTCCTCCTCGGCCGGGGCGATGCGCCAGCGGCCGTTGTCCTCGTCGCCGAGGAGGGCGGCGAAGCAGGCGGGTGAGTCGAAGCGGGGGAGGCAGAGCCAGTCGACGCTGCCGTCCTTGCCGACGAGGGCGGCGGTGAGGAGGTCGCCGATGAGGGCGTAGTCCTCGATGCGGCCGGGCTGTCCTGGCATGGGGCCAGTTTCGGGGGGTCGGGGGGTGGAGGCATGCGGGGTGGGGCGTTCGAGTTGCCGACGTGGGGCTTCGGCGGTTCGACGTATGCGGGTCGTATGCGGGTCGTATGCGGGTCGTATTGCGCGTCATATGCGGGTCGCATGGAGGACTGCTCAGGGGCAACCCCGGTACTCGGCCGAGAGGGTGACCAGGCGAACCGGCGGGCGGAGGTCAGGAGGGGTGGCGGTCGCGGTTCTTCATCTCCCTGATGGCCGCGGTCAACGAAACGGTAAGGACCGCTCTCTCGCACGGTTCGAAGCTGCTCACGGCGCACGGTCATCCGGGACCGAGACGACGACCTTGTTCCGACGGCTCAACTGCGACATCGGTGAACGCCTCACGGAAAGGACCGGCTCTTGAAAGCCTCGGAGATTTCCCCGACCGAGCGGATCCGCCTCCTCGCGGACATCCTCTCCGGCAGGCTCACGGCAGGCGACGCCGCTCGCCGCAACGGCCTCCCGGTGCGGGTCGTCCAGCAGTGGCTGCGGGAGATCCCGGTGGCCGCGCCGGCCGACCGGGCGGCCCGAGCGGCCGGCGACCCGGCACCCGCACGAGCGGGACGGCGCCCGTTGCCCCGGTGCCGGGTCGTCGTCGACGAGATGGTGCAGGGGCTCGGGCTCTGACGTCCGGGGAGTCCTCGACCTGCCCGACGACGTCTTCCGCCAGATGATCGAGGTCGACTACTTCGGCACGCTGTACGCCGTGCGGGCCGTCGCCCCCGGCATGGTGGAGCGCGGACGCGGCAGTGTCGTGGCGGTGTCGTCCGCCGCCGGGCTGCTCGGCATCTTCGGTTACAGCGCGTACGGGCCGGCCAAGTTCGCCGTAGGCGGGCTGATGGAGTCGGTGCGGGCCGAGCTCACCCCGCGCGGGGTGCACGTCGGAGTCGTGTTCCCGCCGGACGTGGACACTCCGCAGCTCGTGGAGGAGAACCGGTGGAAGCCGGAGGAGACCCGCGTCGTCGGCGGCACGATCAAGCCGCTCACGCGGAGAAGGTCGCGTCGGCGATCGTCAGGGGCTTCGACCAGCGGCGTTTCACGATCTGCCCGGACATGGGCACCCGGGCGCCGGCCCGCTTCGGCGGTGTGCTCATGCCTCTGCTCAACCGCGAGTTCGACCGCCGGGTCAGGGCGGTCCGGCGGTCGAAGTCGGCCGTCTGACCGCGAGGGTCCACCGATGTGCCCCGGGCGCCCGAGCACCACGGCCCCAAGGCCCGCACCCTCCCCGGCGGCGCGGCCCGCGGTGGCCGAGCAGCCCGCGGTTCACGCCGCCGCGACCCGGAAGCCGATGTTCCCGGCGGCGCTGTCAGGTGTGTTGGAGGAGCGGGCGGCCACGCGGTAGCGGTTGCAGTAGGAGGCGTGGCACAGGTGGGAGCCGCCGCGCATCACCCGGGCCGGGCCGTCCGGCGGTCCCGTCGGGTCGGTGCGGGGCCCGGTGACGTGGAAGTCGGGACTGAACCGGTCGGCGCACCACTCCCACACGTTGCCGACCGTGTTGTACAGGCCGAAGCCGTTGGGCTCGAAGGCGTCGGCCGGGGCCGTCGAGTGGTAGCCGTCGGCGGCGGTGTTGTCGGTGGGGAAGGTGCCGCGCCAGATGTTGCAGGTGGGGCGGCCGTCGGGGGCGAGTTCGTCGCCCCAGGGGTAGCGCTTCCGCTCCAGGCCACCACGGGCCGCGTACTCCCACTCGGCCTCGGTGGGGAGCCGGGTGCCCGACCAGGCGCAGTAGGCCTGCGCGTCGTTCCAGGAGACGTGCACCACCGGGTGGTCGAGGATCGCGTCGGCGGAGGACCCGGGCCCCTCCGGCTGCCGCCAGGTGGCGCCTCGCACCCCGCGCCACCACGGGGTGCCGGGCACGCGCGGGGAGACGGCGCGCAGGTCGACCGGGAGGAACCCCTCGAAGACGAAGGAGAAGTCGAAGTGTTCGGACTCGGTCACATAGCCGGTCGCGTCCACGAAGGTCGCGAACTGTTCGTTGGTGACGGTCGTCGCGGCGATACGGAACGGACTCAGCTCGACCTCGCGGACGGGCCCTTCGCCGTCGCTCGGGTAACCGGCCTCGTCCTCGGTGCCCATCAGGAACACCCCGCCGGGCAGCGCGCGCAACCGGTCGGCGCCCCGCGCCGCCGGGGGCTCGACTTCGGCCGGGGACTCGACTTCGGCCGAGGACTCGGCCGGGGACTCGCCCAACGGCACAGCGAGCGGCCCGGCCAGCGGCTCCCGGCCGGGAGTGCAGCAGGGCCTGTCGTGTGACATCGCGCCGTCCTCGGGAAGGAGGGTGGTGGGGAGGTGGTGGAGTCTGCAGAGTAGCCCGCTGCTCCCCCGGACTCCCCCGGACTCCCTGCGGGGCTGTTCCACGACCTAGGGCCATGTGACATAGTACTGGCGTGACCGAGCGACTGACCTGCGACGTCGTGGTTGTCGGAGCGGGAATGGTGGGTGCGGCCTGCGCCCTGTACGCGGCCCGGGCGGGTCTGAGCGTCGCCGTGGTCGACCGCGGGCCGGTGGCCGGCGGCACCACCGGCGCCGGCGAGGGCAACCTCCTGGTCTCCGACAAGGAGCCAGGGCCCGAGCTCGAACTCGCCCTGCTCTCCAACCGCTTGTGGTCGGAGCTGGCCGCCGAACCGGGCCTGGGCAAGGCGTTCGAGTACGAACCGAAGGGCGGGGTCGTCGTCGCCTCCGCGCCGGAAGGACTCGCCGCGCTGGAGGTGTTCGCCGCCGGGCAGCGCGCCGCCGGCGTCGAGGCGGTGCCGGTGTCCGCGCGGCAACTACCGGACCTGGAACCGCACTTGGCGCCCGGGCTCGCGGGCGGCGTGTGCTACCCGCAGGACGCCCAGGTCATGCCCACCCTCGCCGCCGCCCATCTCGTACGGGCCTCCGGCGCCCGGTTGTTCACCGGCCGGACCGTGACCGAGGTGCTGCGCACGCCGGGCGGTGCCGTACGCGGAGTGCGGACCGACCGGGGCGACGTCCACGCACCGGCGGTCGTGAACGCCGCCGGGACCTGGGGCGGCGAACTGGCCGCGCTCGCCGGGGTCGCCCTCCCCGTCCTCCCCCGGCGCGGTTTCGTCCTCGTCACCGAACCGCTGCCGCCCATGGTGCGGCACAAGGTGTACGCCGCCGACTACGTGGCCGACGTGGCCAGCGACTCGGCGGCGCTCCAGACCTCCCCGGTCGTCGAGGGCACGGCCGCCGGGCCGGTGCTGATCGGTGCGAGCCGGGAGCGCGTGGGCTTCGACCGGTCGTTCTCACTGCCCGTCGTACGGGCGCTCGCGGCGGGCGCGACGCGGTTGTTCCCGTTCCTGGGGCGGGTGCGCGCGATGCGGACGTACGTCGGTTTCCGGCCGTACATGCCCGACCATCTGCCGGCGATCGGGCCGGACCCCCGGGTGCCGGGGCTGTTCCACGCCTGCGGCCACGAGGGCGCCGGGATCGGGCTCGCCACCGGCACCGGGCAGCTGATCGCCCAGGTACTCAGGGGCAGGACACCTGATCTGGACCTCACGCCGTTCCGCCCGGACCGGTTCGACGAGGACGAAGACGAGCACGAGGGGGACGCGACATGAACCCGCTGGAACTGGCGGAGGCGGCACCGGGGCCCGCCTTCACCGTCACGTTCGACGGCCGTGAGATCGACGCGCTGCCCGGTCAGACGGTCGCGGGCGCGCTCTGGGCCGCCGGGGTCACGTCCTGGCGCACCACCCGGGGCGAGGGCCGGCCACGTGGGATCTTCTGCGGCATCGGAGTCTGCTTCGACTGCCTGATCACCGTCAACGACCGCCCCAACCAACGGGCTTGCCTGCTGCCGGTCCGACCGGGAGACACGATCCGCACCCAGGAGGGGACGGGCCGCACCCAGGAGGGGACGGGCCATGAACACTGACCCCCGGGCATGGACGGCAGGCACGAGCGATGAGGCGGGCCACAGCGGTACGGCGGGCCCCGGTGGCACGGCGGACACAGGCAGCGCGACGGGCACAGGCGGCACCGTGAACCCCGGCGGCGTGGCACCTCCCGGCGACGCGGCGAGCGACAGCGGCGCGGTGAGCGCAGGCAGCGTGGCCACCCCGAGCGACGTGGCGCCCCCGGGTGGCGCGGCGGACACAGGCGAAACAGCGGCCGTTGGCGACCCGGCGAACCCGAGCGGTACGGCCGACGCAGGGGGCACGGCGAACCCCAGCGCCCCGGCCAGCTCAGGCACACCGCACCCCGGCAACACGACAAACGCCGGTGGCCCGCCGAACCCCAGCCGCGCGGAAAGCGTCGGCGTCGGTGTCGGCGTCGGCGTCGACGTTCCTCAACGCGGGCCGGCCCGCCCCGTCCTCCCCCACCTCGCGGTCATCGGAGCCGGTCCCGCCGGTCTCGCCGCGGCGCTGGCGGCGGCCGGCCAGGGCGTGCGGGTGACGGTGGTCGACTCCGGGGAGGCGGCCGGCGGGCAGTTCTACCGGCAGCCCGCGGCCGGGCTCGGCGCGCGGCGCCCCGAGGCCCTGCACCACCAGTGGCGGACCTGGCGGCGGCTGCGCGACGGCCTCGCACGGCAGATCACCGCCGGGCGCGTCACCCATCTCCCGGACCACCACGTGTGGTCCGTCGAGCGGCGGCCGACGGGCCCCCGTCGCTTCACCGTGCACGCGCTGCTCGGCCCCGAGCAGGAGAAGCCCGTCGAGGTACGTGCGGACGCCGTCCTGCTGGCGACCGGCGGCTACGAGAAGGTGCTGCCCTTCCCCGGCTGGACCCTGCCGGGCGTGGTCACCGCCGGGGGCGCACAGGCCATGCTGAAGGGCGGGCTCGTGGTGTCCGGCCGTACGGCGGTCGTCGCCGGGACCGGCCCCCTGCTGCTCCCGGTGGCGACCGGCCTCGCGGCGGCGGGGGTCACGGTGGCCGCGTTGGTGGAGTCCGCCGACCCGAAGGCCTTGGCACGGCGGGCCGGGCCGTTGCTGGGCCGGGCGGACAAACTCGCCGAAGGGGCCGGGTACGCCGTGGAGTTGCTGCGCCGCCACGTGCGGACCCTCGTACGCCACACCGTCGTCGAGGCGCACGGCGGCGACCGGCTGGAGGCCGTGACCGTCGCCGCGCTCGACGCCGAGGGGCGGGTACGGCCCGCTACCGGGCGGCGCATCCCCTGCGACACGCTCGCCGTCGGGCACGGCATGCTCCCGCACACCGACCTCGCCGAGGCGCTCGGCTGCCGTGTCGGCCCCGACGGCATGCGCGTGTGGGTCGACGACGAGCAGCGCACCGACGTGCCGGGCGTGTGGGCGGCGGGCGAGACCACCGGCATCGGCGGCGCGGCCCTCTCCCTCGCCGAGGGGCACATCGCGGGCCGGTCGGCCGCCGCCCGGCTGCTCGGCCGCGAACCGGACCCGGACGAGTGGGCGGGGGCCGCCAAGTCCCGTGGACATCTGCGGGAGTTCTTCGATGCGCTCGACGCCGTGTTCGTACCGCCGGCGCACTGGACCGAGCAGGTCACGGACGGCACGGTCGTCTGCCGGTGCGAGGAGGTCACCGCCGGGGCGGTCCGCGAGGCCGTCGGCGAACTGGGCGCCGGGGAGGTCCGGACGGTGAAACTGCTCACCCGCGCCGGGATGGGCTGGTGCCAGGGCCGGATGTGCGGACCGGCGGTCGCTGGACTCGCCGGGTGCGCGGAGACGGCGACCCGGCGACCGTTCGCCCGGCCCGTGCCGCTCGGCGTGCTGGCCCGAGCGGGAGAGACCGAGGACGCCGAAGGGTCAGCGCCGGGGTGACCCCCGACCGGAAGCCGGCCTGCCGCCCCACCGATCGCAGTAATATGTCACACCCCATTGAGAGGGAACCCGCCATGACCACCCCGGCCACCACGACCACCACCGAGAACCACCCCTGGCGCGGCGTCCTCGTCGCCACCGCGCTCCCCCTCCGCGACGATCTCTCCGTCGACTACGACAAGTACGCCGAGCACTGCGCCTGGCTCGTCGAGAACGGCTGTGACGGCGTCGTACCGAACGGCTCGCTCGGCGAGTACCAGGTGCTGACGCCCGAGGAGCGCGTCAAGGTCGTCGAGACGGCCGTGGCCGCTATCGGTGGCGCGCGGGTGATGCCGGGGGTCGCGGCGTACGGGTCCGCCGAGTCCCGCCGCTGGGCCGAGCAGGCACGGGACGCGGGCTGCGCCTCGGTGATGCTGCTGCCGCCGAACGCGTACCGCGCCGACGAGCGGTCCGTGCTCGCGCACTACGCCGAGGTCGCGAAGGCCGGCGTCCCGGTCGTGGCGTACAACAACCCGATCGACACCAAGGTCGACCTCGTCCCCGAACTGCTCGCCAGGCTGCACGGCGAGGGGTACATCCGGGCCGTGAAGGAGTTCTCGGGGGACGTCCGCCGGGCGTACCAGCTGGCCGAACTCGCCCCGGAACTGGACCTGTTGATCGGCGCCGACGACGTGCTGCTGGAGCTGGCGCTGGCGGGCGCGAAGGGCTGGGTGGCGGGCTATCCGAACGCGCTGCCCGCCGCCACGGTGGAGCTGTACCACGCGGCGGTGGACGGCGACCTCGCGACGGCCAAGGAACTGTACGAGCAGCTGCATCCCCTGCTGCGCTGGGACTCCAAGGTCGAGTTCGTGCAGGCCATCAAGTTGTCGATGGACATCGTGGGTCGGCACGGCGGGCGCTGCCGTCCGCCTCGGGTGGAGCTGTTGCCGGAGCAGGAGGCCGTGATCCGTGCGGCCACCGAGAAGGCCGTCGCGGCCGGGCTCGCGTAGGCCGCGCGGGAAGGGAGACCGGTCATGCGCAGCAAACTCGTCCTGCACGCCGTCGACTCGCACACCGAGGGCATGCCCACCCGGGTGATCACCGGCGGGATCGGCACGATTCCCGGCGCGACCATGAACGAGCGCCGGCTGTGGTTCCGTGAACACCGCGACGACGTCAAGCAGTTGCTGATGAACGAGCCGCGCGGCCACGCGGCGATGAGTGGCGCGATCCTCCAGCCGCCGACCCGCCCCGACTGCGACTACGGGGTCGTCTACATCGAGGTGTCCGGCTATCTGCCCATGTGCGGCCACGGCACCATCGGCGTCGCGACCGTGCTCGTGGAGACCGGCATGGTCGAGGTCGTCGAGCCGGTCACCACGGTCCGCCTCGACACCCCGGCAGGTCTCGTCGTGGCCGAGGTGGCGGTGGAGGACGGCGCGGCGAAGGCGGTCACCCTGCGGAACGTGCCGTCGTTCTCGGTCGGCCTCGACCGCGAAATCGCACTCGCCGACGGGCGGACGGTGACATATGACCTCGCGTACGGCGGCAACTTCTACGCCATCCTGCCGCTGGAGCAGTTCGGGCTGCCCTTCGACCGCGACCGCAAGGACGACATCCTCAAGGCGGGCCTCGCCCTGATGGACGCCATCAACGCCGAAGGGGAGCCCGTCCACCCGGAGGACCCGTCGATCCACGGCGTCCACCACGTCCACCTCTACGCCCCCGGCGCCACCGCCCGGCACTCGCGGCACGCGATGGCCATCCACCCCGGCTGGTTCGACCGCTCGCCCTGCGGTACGGGCACCAGCGCGCGCATGGCCCAACTGCACGCGCGGGGCGAACTCCCGCTGCACACCGAGTTCGTGAACGAGTCCTTCATCGGCACGCACTTCACCGGGAGGCTGCTCGGCGAGACCGAGGTGGCCGGTGTCCCGGCCGTGCTGCCCAGCTTCACCGGCCGCGCCTGGATCACCGGCACGGCCCAGTATCTGCTCGATCCGTCCGACCCGTTCCCGTCCGGATTCGTCCTCTAGTTCATCCTTCAGTTCGTTGTCTGGAGAGTCCCATGGCCTCGTCCGCCCCCGCCCTGCCCACGCTGGGCGGCAAGAAGAGCAGCTACCGCGAGCGGGTCGCCGACGCTCTGCGGGCCGCGCTGATCGCCGGGGAGCTGCGGCCGGGCGAGGTGTACTCCGCGCCCGCGCTCGCCGCCCGCTTCGGTGTCTCCGCGACGCCGGTGCGCGAGGCCATGCTGGACCTGGCCAAGGAGGGCCTGGTCGACACCGTGCCCAACAAGGGGTTCAGGGTCACCGCGGTCACCGAGAAGCAGCTCGACGAGTACACCCACGTCCGCTCGCTCATCGAGATCCCGACCACCGTCGGGCTGGCCCGGACCGCCGACCCGGTCTCCCTGGAGGCGCTGCGACCGGCCGCCCGGGAGATCGTCGCCGCCGCGGCCGCCGGTGACCTCATCGCGTACGTCGAGGCCGACACCCGCTTCCATCTCGGTCTGCTCGCCCTCGCGGGCAACGCGCACCTCGTCGAGGTGGTCGGCGACCTGCGTAAACGAGCCCGGCTCTACGGGCTGACCGCGCTCGCCGAGTCCGGTCGGCTGCTGTCCTCGGCCCAGGAGCACCTGGAACTCCTGGACGCCCTCCTCGACCGCGACGAGGCCGCCGTACGCGCGGTGATGACCCGCCACCTCGGTCATGTCCGCGGTATGTGGGCCGCCCACGAATGATCACGGACGTCGGCATGTGATCCGCGTCGGCCGATCACGGACGGACGCATGTGATCCGCGTCGGCGGGGCAGGTGTGATCAGAGCGACGCGCACACCGAGTGACGTGGAAAGTATGATCGGCCAATGTCTGACATGACCGATACCACGCCTGGCTGGCTCCCGTCCGACGAACTCGAATCGGCGCGCGCCCGGATGCCGATCCTGTACGTCGAGGCCGTGCCCGTGCGCGTCGACGACAGCGGCGAAGTCACGAGCATCGGCCTGCTGCTGCGCATCGGCCCGGACGGAACGGTCAGCCGCAATCTGGTCTCCGGCCGCGTGATGCACCACGAGCGGGTGCGCGACGCGCTCCTGCGCCACCTGGAGAAGGACCTCGGCCCGGTCGCGCTGCCCCGCGTCCCGGCTTCCCTGCAGCCCTTCACGGTCGCCGAGTACTTCCCGACGCAGGGCATCACCCCCTTCCACGACCCGCGTCAGCACGCGGTGTCCCTCGCGTACATCGTCCCGGTGTCCGGGGACTGCCGGCCCCGGCAGGACGCGCTCGACCTGGTGTGGTTCAGCCCGCAGGAGGCTGCGTCGGCCTCCGTCCAGAGCGAGATGCCGGGCGGCCAGGGAGTCCTGCTGAAGCAGGCCCTGGCCCACGTCGGCTGTCTGTCCTAGGCGACGTAAGCGGGTTGTTCCGTCCGGGGCTCAGGGCCGCCGTCCGAGATGCGTGTGGTGCGGGTCGCGGCGCAGCCTCTCCGCCGCGGGTGCCGCCAGTTCGGTGGCCGTGGCGCGGGCGACGGCGGCGCGGCCCGCTTCGCCCAGGCTCTCGGCGAGACGGGCCTGGCCGAGCCAGTTGTAGGGGCTGTGGGGGCTCAGGCCGGTGCGTTCGCCGAGCAGGTGCCTGGCCAGGTCGTCGCGGCGGGCGCGGATGGCCGACTCCAGGAGCGTCCGCTGGATCGCGTCCCGCTGGGCGTGGCTGCCGCCGAAGGTGTGCAGTCGGCGACGGATCGGCCACAGCAACTCCACCACCGCCGGGTGGTCCCCGCGGGCGTACGCCACCAGCGCCTCGCACACGGGCAGGCCGATCTCGCCGGTCATCACCCGGTTGGTGTTCGGCCGCCCGCCCTCCCGGGCCTCCCGCAGCCAGCGCCGCCGGTCGGCGACGAACTCGTCCGCCGTCTCCAGCCGCCCCGCTCCGGCGAAGGCCATGACGGCGTGCACGTCGTTGAAGGCGTAGAACGGCGGGTCCTCGCGTGCGGCCCACGCGTCGGCGAGGGTCTGCCAGCGGGCGTCCTGGTCCAGGTCGGCCAGGAGGAACCGCCACAACAGCGAGGCGGCGTCGAGGAGTTCCATGACGAACCCGGTCGAGTCCTTGTGGTGCAGCACGGCGTCGTAGATCCGCAGGGCCGTACCGGTGTCGCCCGCCTCCAGCGCGTACAGGGCGTAGTGCCACCAGCTGTGCACCGTCAGCAGGCTGCCGCTCGCCCAGTCGTCGAGCCGCGCGTCGAGGAAGTCGATCCCCTCGGCGAACCGTCCCCGCATCTCGTGCACGTGGACGACGGCGTGGATGGCCCAGATGTCACGGGCGTTCCGTTCGACGGCGGCCTGGGCCACCTCCTGGGCCCGGCCGTAGTGCCCCGACTCCTCCAGGCCGAACGCGTACATGCCCATCAGTGGCCCGCGATGGGGGTCGTCCGCCGGCCACGCGGGCAGGGCTCCGCCGATCCGGTCCCGCAGCCGGGTCGCGTCGCCGGTGAAGAAGTCGAGCTGATGGCCCACGGCCAGGGCCAGCGGATCGCGGGGGCACTCCACGACCAGCTCTTCCAGCACCTGTCCGGCCCGTCCCAGATCGCCCGCGAGCCAGGCCTCGGCCGCCGCCATGTGCATGCGCTCCCGCCGGGGCAGCGCCGAGTGGTGCAGCCCGGCGCTGAACTGCGTGAACCGGTGGCGCGCCTCGTCGGCGTCCCGTGATTCGGTGCCGAGCACGCCGAGGTAGGCCGCGAACGCCTGGGCCAGCGGCGAGGCCGGGGAGGCGGCCACGGCGTCGGCGACCGAGGTGGGGAACTCGGGCCGGAAGAACAACAGCCCCTCCACGGCGCGGTCCAGATGCGCCGCGCCTTCGGCGGTGCACTCGTGCAGGCGGTTGCCGTACCGGTCGGTCACCATGGCAGCTCATCTCCGGCGCGTGTCGAGTGCCGTCGACCCGTGGTCGTCGGTCATGGGTGGCGCGGATCCACCGCGTCCTCCCCATCAAAGCGACCGGCACTCCACCCGGTCCAGCGAGCACCCCCGACACACCCCGGATCACCACCGTGCGCCGCGAGATCGACTACACGGAAGGCTCGCTGACGGGGTGCGCGACGTGCGCGAGATATCCGGCCTGTTCGACATGCGCGGCGGGTTCCGCGTAGGCGGCGGGCTCGGCATGCGCGGCGGGGTTCGGCGCACAGGCATCCGCCTCCGCGCTCGATCCACTCCTGGCCGGCAAGGAGAACACCGTGGAATCGCGTCTCAACTACTTCGTCACCCGCTCGCGGGAAAGGTGCTGAAGCACATCAACTCCGCCGGCAAGGTGGTTTCGGATTCGACACTTCCGGCCGCGGTCCAGCAGCTGGTGAAGATTCGCGCGAGCCAGATCAACGGCTGGGGTTTCTGCACCGACATGACCCGGGACGCGCGCCTGGGCCTGGGCGGTCACATCTCGACCCACGCTTCCGCGGCCTGGCTCTACGAGGTCGGGTTCCACCACTTCTTCCAGGGCAAGGACGGTGGGGGCACCTCCGCTCGAGCGGAGCCGGGAGTGGGGGAGGCTCCGGGGACCAGCTGTATCTGCAGGGGCACGCCTCGCCCGGCATCTACGCGCGGGCGTTCCTGGAGGGCCGGCTGCGCAAGGAGCAACTGGACGGTTTCCGACGCGAGGCCGACGGTCACGGTCTGTCTGCCGTCCTACCCGCACCCCCGGCGTCTGCCCTGGCTGTGGGAGTTCCCGACCGTCTCGATGGGGCTCGGCCCGCTGACCACCGGCTACCAGTCCCAACCGAGGGGCCTTGTCGGTCAACCAGCTGTCCGAAGCCCGGGGCTTCCCCCTGCAAGAAGGTGCGTACGACATGGCGTTTGGCACCTGGTGGCCCGGCAGGTCCCCCTCGATCCCTCCGTCATCTCCGTGGAGGCGACGGTGGCCTTCGGGCGGGACCCGGAGGACGGGGGCTACTTGTTGCGCATCGACCTTGTGGTGCGGTGGCCGGGCATCGATCCCGAGGTCGCCGCGCCACTCCTGGAGAAGGCCGATTCGCTGTGTCCCTACGCGAAGATGGCCTGCAGGGAACGCCGACGACTATCACGCTGGCTCCGTAGCCGGAGTGAACGGTGCCTATCGACGAACGACGTCTTTCCACCATGGTGCTGGTGATCGGCACCGGAGGTGCCGGGCTGCGGGCCGCGATCGAACTGGCCGAGGCCGGCACGGACGTCCTCGCGGTGGGCAAGCGGCCCAAGGAGGACGCGCACACGGCGCTGGCCGCCGAACGAATCAACGCCGCCCTGGCCACGATGGACCCGGAGGACAGCCGGCAGCAGCACGCGGCCGACACGCTCAAGGAGAGCTATCTGCTGGCCAGCCCTCGCACGGCCGAGATCGTCACCCAGGGTGCCGCCCGGGGCATCGACGACCTGGAACGCTACGGCATGGCCTTCGCCAGGGAGGAGGACGGCCGTATCTCCCAGCGGTTCTTCGGCGCGCACACGTTCCGGCGCACCGCCTTCGCGGGCGACTACACCGGCCCGGAGATCCAGCGCACCCTCATCAGGCGCGCGGAGCAGCTGAAGATCCCCGTGCTCGACGGCGTCTACATCACCCGGTTGCTGGTGCACGACGGCGCCGTCTTCGGGGCCTACGGCTTCGACCTCACGCACGGCACGCGCTACCTGAGCCACGCCGACGCCGTGATACTCGGAGTCCCTGACGGCGCAGCCACGGTCGGCCACGGCCGTCGCGCAGGCGCGCGCCGAACTCGACGATGGAAATGCCGGTGGTCCCCTGCCGACGGGCAGGGGACCACTTTCTTCACCGCCTCCATCGCCTTTCATCTCCTTTCATCGCCATACGAGTTCCCCTCACGAAGGAACGGCTCTCCCATGTCTCAGCACACGGAAATAACCCTTCCGAATTCTGCGCCAAATCAAGGAACCGCCACTGCCGAATCCGGTGGGGCGGACAGCGAAAAGGCCACGGTCGCGTCGCTGACCGCCGAAGCCACGGAGCTGGAGAACCGTGTCGAGGAGCTGCGCCGGGACATCGCGACCTCGACGAGCGGATCGAAGCCGTCTCCGACGCCCTGCGCCGGCTCCCCGCCCGACCGGCCCGGGCGGCCGAACGGGCGACCTACGTGGCAGGATCGACTGAGCTCCACTGACCTGGCCGTCCGACCAAGAGAGACATGATGTCACCGACGATCCGCAGGGCTGTGATCCCCGCAGCCGGGCTCGGCTCCCGTCTGCTGCCCCTGACGAAGGCGACACCGAAGGAGATGCTCCCGGTCGGCGACAAGCCGGTCATCGAGCACACCGTGCGCGAGCTGGTGGACTCCGGCATCACCGACATCACCATCGTCGTCTCGGGCGGCAAGAGCCTCATCCAGGACCACTTCCGCCCCAACCCGGCCCTCGTCGAACAGCTCCGCGCGGACGGCAAGACGGCCTACGCGGACGCGGTGGAGGAGGTCGCCGAGCTGGCCCGCCGGGGGCACATCACCTACCTGGACCAGTACGGCCCCTACGGCAACGGCACCCCGGTGCTGAACGCCGCCCGCGCCTTCGGCGACGAGCCGGTGCTGGTGCTGTGGCCCGACGACGTCTTCGTGGCCGAGGTCCCCCGCGCCCAGCAGCTGATCCGCGCATACGAGCAGACCGGCTGCCCGGTGCTGGCCCTCCTGCCGATGGACCCCACCGAGTCCCAGCGCTACGGCGTGCCCATAGTCAAGGAGGACCTCGGCGACGGCCAGCTGCGCATCACCGGCCTGGTCGAGAAGCCCGAGCCCGCCGCCGCCCCGTCGTCGTACGCGGCCATCGGCGGCTATGTCATCACCCCCGGCATCATCGACGAGCTGCGCGAGCAGACCCGCCGCTGGTACGAGCACCGGACCGGCGAGGTCTATCTGACCGACGCCATCAACGCCTACGCCGCCACCCGGGCGGTGTACGGGCAGGTCATCAAGGGCCGCTGGTACGACACCGGCAACCCGGCCGACTACCTGGTCGCCCAGATGGCGTTCGCCCTCGCCCACCCGGAGTACGGTCCCCTCCTGCGCGGCCTGGTCACCGGACTCGACGCCACCGCCCTCCAGGCGGAGACCGACGACTGAGCCGCGCCCCCGGCTGGACCTGCCGGAGCACCTCCCTACGGGCGGCGGGCGAAACCCTCATAGCAGGGGGCTCGTCCGTCGCCGTCGGCGTGCCGTGGTGGGCGCGGATGAGAGCGATCACGGGGTCTGTGGGCCGACGCGGGTACTGGTCAGGCCCGTGGCGGCGGGAGGAGGCCCTGGACCCGGGTGTTCTGGAAGGAGACGAGTTCCCAGCCGCGCTCCCGGTGGGCGGCCACGTACGTCTGGATGGAGTGGCTGTCCGGACGGCACTCCGGCTCGCCGGGGTTGGCGATACAGCCGGTGGTGATCATGACGGCGGTGCGGGGCGTCGGGTAGCGCAGCGTCACGGGAACCTTGGTGAAGATCAGGCGGGTCCCCTTCGTGTAGTTGTCGAAGTAGATCTGGAAGTTGCGGGCCATCTCCGGCCGGCCGCGCAGGTGGGTGCCGTCGAACGTGATGAACTCGGCGTCCTCGGCGTAGGTGTTGGCGAAGGCCGTACCGTCTCCCCGGTTCCAGGCGTCGGCCTGCTGCTGGATGAGTCGCTTGAGCTGCGGAAGGGCGGATGTGGCGGGGCCGGTGCGTTCCACGGGTCCGGTGGAGGTGGCGGCGTGCGCGGTCGGGGCGAGGGCGAACACCACCGCGACAGCCAGGGCGAGGGGCCGGCGGCGACCGGTCCGCCGAGAGGTGCGGTGTCGATCTGGCGCGAACGGGTGTGACGTCATGTCAGTCCTCCATCGGTGAGGGGTGGTTGGCGGCCGACTGCGGGCCGGTCCGGATCTGGCTACCAGCGTCGTGGCGCGTCGGCCGGGCGGGCCATCTGCCGTACGGCGGAAACCGGTCGCCGGCGTCCTCTGCCGTTCGGCAGATCGCGGCGCGTGTGCCGCCCGGGGTACGTTGAGGGGCATGTCCGGTGGAGGGCGGGAGCGGCCGCGGCCGTGGTTGTCCGGGGCGGCGGCGGCCGCCGGGGTGGGCGTGCTGGCCGTCGTGGGAGTGGTCACCGCCGGTCCGCTGGCGCCGTTTCCCGCCGTCCTCGCGGTGTCCGTGGTCGTCGTCCTCGTCGTGCTCCCCGAGCGCACACGGTCCTGGACAGCCCCTCTGGCCGTACTCGCCGCCCTGGTCTCGGCCGTGGTGACCCCGGTGCTGCTCGCCGGCGGCGGCGTCACGATCCCCATCGCCGCATGGGGCGTGGGCGAGGCCGGGGCGTTGCTGGTGCTGACCGTGCTGGTGGCCAGGCGGGCGACGGCGCTCGGCCGGGCCGCGGTCGCCATCGCGGTGATCTGTCTGGCCGAGGCCGGGCTGATGGTGCGGGTCGTGTGGCCCGAGTCGCTGCCCAACATGCTTCTGACGACGGCGTACTGGTCGCTGGGGGCCGGCGTCTCCGTCGTCGTGGGCCTGCTTCTGCGCTCGGTGGACGAGGCGTGGGTGCGCTCCGTCGCGGCGGCCCGCCGCACCCAGCGGCTCGAACTCGCCCGGGACCTGCACGACTTCGTCGCCCATGACGTCACCGGCATGGTGGTCCAGGCACAGGCCGCCGCCCAGGTGCTGGCCGGGCAGCCCGAGGTGGGTGCGGCGCTGAAACGCATCGAGGAGGCGGGACAGAGAGCCCTCGCCTCGATGGACCGCACGGTGCACATGCTGCGGGGCACGGACGACGAACCGGCCTCCGGCCCCGTCCCGCCCCGAACGCCCACGCTGGCCGACCTTCCCGCCCTGGTCGGTCACTTCGCGGCCATCGGCCCCTCGAACCCCCGCCTGAGCGTCGACCACCGGGCTGCGGGGGCGTCGGACCGGGAGACGGCCATCACCGCCTACCGGGTGGTGACCGAGGCGCTGACCAACATCCGACGGCACGCCCCCACGGCCGCCCATGTCGACATCAGCATCGGTTGCGACGACGACCCGGGCGACCCGGCTGGGGACGGTGGCACCGGCTCACGCCTCGTGGTCGTCGTCGCCAACGACCGTGCCCCGGCGGGCCGTTCGGAGGCGGTGCCCTCGTACCCCGGCGGCGGTGCGCACCGCCGCCGGGGCCTCGGCCTCATCGGCCTGGCCGAACGCGTGGAGGCACTCGGCGGCACTCTGACAGCGGGGCCCACCGCCCCGGGCACCTGGCAGGTCACGGCCATCCTGCCGATGTCCTCCTCGGTGCGGATGCCCGCACGAGCGACATCGGCGACGACTCCGGAGGATCCATGGCCACTGCGGACACGGTGACCTCGGCACCGATCCGGGTCCTGGTGGCCGACGACCAGCCCGACATCCGGATCGGCTTCCGGATGATCCTGGACGCGCAGCCCGACATGCACACCGTGGGCGAGGCCGCCGACGGCGCCACCGCCATCGACTCCGCCCGTCGGCTCCGCCCCGACGTGGTCCTCGCCGACATCCGCATGCCCGGACCGGACGGCCTGGAGGTCACCCGCATGCTGGCCGGCCCCGACGTGGCGGAACCGACCAAGGTCATCGTCGTCACCACCTTCGACCTCGACGAGTACGTGTACACGGCCCTCGCCAACGGCGCCTGCGGCTTCCTGCTCAAGCGCTCCGGACCAACCCTGCTGACCGAAGCGGTCCGCGCCGCCATGGTGGGCGACGTCCTCATCAGCCCCTCCGTCACCGTACGGCTGCTGCGTCATCTCACCCCGCGCGCCGACGACCACCACATGGGCCCGACGGAACCACTGACCGACAGGGAGGCCGAGGTCGCCGGACTCGTGGCCCAGGGCCGGACCAACGCGGAGATCGGCACCGCGCTGTTCATCACCGCCGGTACCGCGAAAACCCATGTGGCCAACATCCAGCGCAAACTCGACGTACGCAATCGCGTCGGCATCGCGGCCTGGGTGTGGCGCAACTCCAGCCGACACCCTGGGTAGTTCAGCTTCCCGCCCGGCCGGCCGCGCGCCCCGGTCGGACAGGCGGGCCGGCGGGCTGCCCCTGCGACATCACGGACTCCGGCGCCCCGCGCGCCGCCGACGTGCCGGGCGGCAGCATGAACCGGGCCACGCGTGGCACTGGGGAGGGATGAGCGCCACGCAGACGAGGCAGGGCGAGCCGGTCACCACGGTCCTGACGTGGCAGGTGCGGCCCGGCCGGGAGCAGGAGTTCGAGGAATGGACACGCGAGATCACCCGCTGTGCCAGACAGTTCCCCGGCAATCAGGGCGTTTCCTGGTTGCACCCTGAGGACGGGCACCGCTATCACGCGGTCCTGCGCTGGTCCGACGCGCGCCGCCTCACCGCCTGGCTGGACTCCGAGGAGCGCGCGCGATGGCACGCGCGGATCCACGGCGTCGCCACGGAGGTCGGCAGCGAGCGCCAGTCGACGACCGGGATGGAGACCTGGTTCAGCCTGCCCGGTACGACCGTCCAGGCCCCGCCCCGCTGGAAAATGGTGCTCACCACGTTTCTGGGCGCCTATCCGTTCACCCTGCTCATCCAGGGGCTGGTGGCACCCAGCACGGGCACCTGGCCGCTGCCGTTGCGTGCGGCGGTTTCCCGGTGGTTCTGCTGCCGGTGCTGACCTATGGCGTCATGCCGTTGCTCAGCCGGCTGCTGCGGCTGTGGCTGTACCCGCCGCCCGAGCGTTGACCGGGCTCGGCGAGCGGTTGGGGCTGCCGGGTGCCGCAGCGGCGGGTGAGGTCAGCCCCCGGTCGCGGCCGGTATCCGTGCCCCGCCAGAGGGCCGTGGTCAGCTGGGGTTGGCCGCGTGCGTGAGGGTCGTCCAGGCGTTGAAGTAGTTGTCCGTGCCGGACGGCCGGTGTGCCTCGGTGTACTTCTGGGTGTGGGACATCGCGATGCCGAGGCGGTTGTGGAGGGCGTTGAAGGCGACCTCGGTGACCCGGCCGAGGCCCTTCTTGACCGAGCCGCCGCACAGCCAGGACGGTACGGCCGCGCCGTTCTCGTAGGAGGTGTGGAAGCCCAGTGCGTGGCGCAGCCGGTCCTGGATCCTCGGGTAGAGGTCCTGGCCCTGGATCCGGCTGGTCTCCGCGATGTTCGCCACGGAGGCGATGCCCCAGCCGGTGTGCCCGAAGTCGCGGCAGGTCTCCTGCGCGAGACCGTCGGTGAAGGTGCCCTGTCCCTGCCAGTACTTGATGATCTCGGCGCTGGTGTCGATGCTGCTGCCCGCGGGCGGCTCGGGCAGGTCACCGTCACCGGTCAGGTAGACGTACGCCGGGACGCGGGCGAGGTAGGTGCTGACGGCCCTGTCGTAGGCGGCACGGTCCTCGATGAAGACGGAGATGCCGATGGCGGCCTCGGTCATGACCAGTTCCCAGTTGCCGTTCTTGGTCGCCGCGCCGTTGATCACCTCGGGCAGGTACACGTCGCGCAGCATGGTCGCGAACCGGCCGGCACCCGGCCAGCCGCCGTCGTACGTGTACTTGATGATCTCGGCGGCGCGTGGCCAGGTGGAGCCGGACCAGCCGGACTGCAGCGGGGCGTTGCTGTTGGTGTGGTCGGTGATGGTCGCCGACCAGGCGTCCATGATCTCGATCGACTTCTTGGCGTACCTGCTGTCCCGGGTGAAGTACCAGGCGAGCGCCTGTGTGTAGGCGGCGACGGCGTCCTGGCGCTCGTCGGTGCAGCCGTGGTTGGGGTTGGACGACGAGCCGCATTCCACGACGGCCTGCGGCTTGGCGGTGCGGGACAACGAAGCGTAGGAGCTGCCCATCATGGCGTCGTAGGCCGCCTTCCACGGCTGTTGGCCGGCCTGCACCTTCTGCCGGGCGTAGTCGAGTTGGCCGCGGCTCACCAGCACGCCCGGGTGGGTGAAGGTGGCCGGTGCGGCCGTCGCCCGTGGGGCGGGGCCCGTGAACTGGACGCTCAGCAGGCCGGCCAGCAGGGCGAGAACACTGAGCAGGGCGGTTCTGGTTCGTGCCATCGGATGACCTCTTCCGTTCACGAATGAGAACACAGTTCCGAATGCCGAAGTTTCGTCCGGACCATAAGAACGCTTCGTGAACATGTCAATACACGCGGTGGCCCGATGAGTCCGACGACAGAAGAGGGTGCGCTCACAAGCCGCTGTGTGCTGCATCTTCTGTGTACCGCGCCGTCAGTCCGCCCTCGCCCTCATCGGATGCGTAAGGTTCGCTCCGGTCACCGGGTCGAACACGTGAGCCTTGGCCATGGCGACCTGCAGCTCTACCGGTTCACCCTCGCGGGCACGCGTGGCGGCGTCCAGTCGGGCCACGATGTTATGGGTGTCGGCGCCGGTGTCGCGCAGGCCCGAGTCCTTGGCGAGCTCCTCCAGTTCGGTGGTCGTCGCGGGCCCGCCCTCCGCGGTGAAGTAGACGTACGCATCGGAGCCCAGCGACTCCAGTACCTCCACAGTGGCGGTGAAGACCGGGCCCGTCCGGTCCCGGTCGTGCGACAGGGCCACGTCCTCGAACGCCTCCGGCCGCAGCCCGACGATGACCTCGCGGGGCGCGTCCTGACGTTCCAGCGCCTGCCTCGTACGGTCGTCGAGGGTCAGGTCGCCCAGGGACGTGCGCAGGGCACCGCCCTCCAGGGTGGCGTTCAGGAAGTTCATCGCCGGGGAGCCGATGAAGCCCGCGACGAAGATGTTGCGCGGCAGGTCGTACAGGTCGGCGGGCGTGCCGATCTGCTGGACCAGGCCCTGTCGCATGACCACGACGCGGTCGCCGAGCGTCATCGCCTCGGTCTGGTCGTGGGTGACGTACACGGTAGTCGTGCCGAGGCGCCGCTGCAGCCGGGAGATCTGAGTGCGCATCTGTACCCGGAGTTTGGCGTCCAGGTTGGACAGCGGCTCGTCCATCAGGAATGCCTTGGGATCACGGACGATCGCCCGCCCCATGGCCACCCGCTGGCGCTGACCGCCCGAGAGGTTGGCGGGCTTGCGGTCCAGGTGCTCGGTGAGGTCAAGGATCCGGGCTGCCTCCGTCACCTTGGCGTCGATGGTGCCCTTGTCCACCTTGGCCAGGCGCAGCGGGAAGCCCATGTTCTCCCGGACGTTCATGTGCGGGTACAGGGCATAGCTCTGGAACACCATGGCGACGTCGCGTTCCTTGGGAGCCAGGTCGTTGACGACTCGGTCTCCGATGCGCAGGGTGCCCTCGGTGATGTCCTCCAGTCCGGCGATCATGTTCAGGGTGGTGGACTTGCCGCATCCCGACGGACCGACCAGGATCACGAACTCGCCGTCGGCGATCTCGAGGTCCACGTCCTTCACGGCGAGGGCCCCGTCGGGAAAACGCTTGGTGACTCCCTCGAGGATGATCTCGGCCATGGGTGGTGCCTCCTTGCCTTCATGCTTCCGGGTCCGAGTACCGCTGACGGTCTCGGACCGGTGGCCCGTCTGCCGCGGTCTGCCCGTTCACCCCTTGACTGCCCCGGAGGTCAGTCCGGCGACGATCCGCCGCTGGAAGAACAGGACGAAAACGATGATCGGGATGGTGATGACCACAGCGGCGGCGGCGATCGATCCTGTGGGCTGCTGGAACTGGGAGCTTCCGGTGAAGAACGCGATCGCGGCCGGCACGGTGCGCGCGGACTCGGTGGACGTCAGGGAGATCGCGAACAGGAAGTCGTTCCAGCAGAAGATGAACACGAGAATGGCCGTGGTGAACACGCCCGGCGCGGCCAGCGGCACGATGACCATCCGGAATGCCTGCGCGGGCGTCGCCCCGTCGACCTTGGCGGCCTTCTCCAGATCCCAGGGGATCTCCCGGAAGAACGCCGACAGGGTGTAGATCGCCAGCGGCAGGGAGAAGGTCATGTACGGGATGATCAGCCCGACCCAGGTATCGAAGATCCCGATGATCCGCTCGATGTTGAACAGCGGTGACACCAGGGAGATCGGCGGGAACATCGCGATCAGCAGGGACATGCCGATGAGCACCCGCTTGCCGGGGAAGCGCAGCCGGGCCACCGCGTAGGCGGCCATGGTGCCCAGCGCCACCGCGATCACCGTGGCGATCAGGGCGATTCCGATCGAGTTGATCAGTGCGCGGGTGAACTCGGAGGTGTCGAAGATGCCCCGGTAGTTCTCCAGGGTCCAGTCCCTCGGGATGTAGTCACCGTCCGTGAGGGTGCCGGGGTCCTTGAACGACAGCGCGGCGATCCACCACACCGGGAACAGGGCGTACAGCACCACCACCACGTTGATGACACCCCATCGGGCGGCATGCGTCTTTCCCGCCGCGGCCATCAGCGCCGCACCTCCGCGCCCGGCGCCGCGGTGCCGAACATCTTGACGAAGGCGAAGGCGATGATCCCGACGCAGATGAAGATCAGGACCGAGATCGCCGACCCGATACCCAGGTTGAGCGCGGTGAACAGGTTGTCGTACCCGAGGATCGACAGGGAACCGGTCCCCTGGGCGCCCGCGGTCAGGATGTAGATGTTGTCGAAGATCCGGAACGCGTCCAGTGTGCGGAAGAGCAGCGCCACCAGGATGGCCGGTTTCATCAGCGGCAGCATGACCTTGGCGAACCGCTGCCAGGCGGTGGCACCGTCCACCATGGCCGCCTTCAAGGTCTCCTCGGGGACCAGCGCGAGGCCCGCGAGCAGCAGCAGGGCCATGAACGGCGTCGTCTTCCACACCTCGGCGAGGATGATCAGCCAGAGGGCGGGCCACTGTTCGGTCAGCGGAGCCTCTCCGCTGGGCAACAGCTCGGCGAGGTATCCGAGCTCCGGGGTCCAGGCGTACTGCCAGGAAAAGGCGGCGACCACGGTGACGATCCCGTACGGAACGAGGACCGCCGTGCGGACGGCGCCGCGCCAGAAGATCGTGCGGTGCATCACCAGGGCGAGCCCCATTCCGAGGACCAGTTCGATCGCCACTGACACGGCAGTGATGAAGAGCGTGACCCAGAAGGCGTCCCACCAGAACGGGGAGGACAGCACCGCCCCGTAGTTGCTCAGGCCCACGAACTCCGCCCGTCCGGGAAAGCGCAGGTCGTACCGCTGGAGGGACAGATACACGGCGTACCCGATGGGATAGGCGGTCACCGCGATCATGACGGCGACCGCGGGCGCGCAGAGCAGCCAGCCGAGCCGCCGCTCCTGTCTGGCACCCGCCGAGAGCGCCGCCCGGTCCGGCTCCGCCCGCCCCGTCTCCGGCTCGGGGGGCGGCGGTGCTCCGGCCGGTTGCGCCCGCGTGGTCATCTCCGGCCGCCCGAGGACGACGCCCGTGCGCTGCGGCGCAGGCCGGCGGAGTGGTGCGGTGGGAAGTGGTTCACGGGATCACACCCTCGGATCGCAGGGCATCGCCGATCTGCTCCCCGATGGTGTCGACGGAGCTCTCCGGTTTGATCCCGGACGGCGGCGACAGCGTGTGGGAGACCGCGATCGACACGTTCTGGTAGGCCGGAGTGATCGGGCGCACGCTCGCCGACTCCAGGGCGGCCAGCACGTCCTTGGAGAAGGGGTACTCCTTCATGAACGCGGGCTCGTCGTACAGGGCGCGCAGGGTGGGCGGCAGACCGCCCTCGAGCGCGGCGGTGAGCTGGTTCTCCCGGTTGCGCAGGCACAGCGCCGCCTCGAAGGCCAGGTCGGGGTGGCGCGAGTAGGCGCTCACGGCCAGGTCGATGCCGCCGATGGTGGGCCGCGCCGGGCGGTTCGTGTCGACCTGGGGGTACGGCGCCCAGCGGAAGTTCTTGAACAGCTCGGGGTTGTTCGCCTTCATCGACGGATAGACGAACGGGTAGTTGAGTTCGAACGCCGCTGTCCCCGACTCCATGGCGAGCCGGTTCTGGTCCTCCATCTGATTGGGCAGGGAAGGGTCCGCGGCCGGGGACTTCGCCAGATCACGCATGATCCCGGCGGCCCGCACAGCAGGCGGACCGAGGGAGGGCTCGGTTGCGCTCGCGTTGAGGATGGAGCCGCCCGCACTGTTGATCAGCGTGTTGAACCAGACGGTCAGGCCCTCGTACTGGGCGCCCTGGATCTCCACGAAGTGCGGTTTGCCCTGCCGGGCGAGGGCGCCGGCCATGTCCAGCATCTCGGCCCACGTCCTGGGTGGGGTGGGCACCAGGTCCTTGCGGTACCACAGGAGCTGGGTGTTGGTGTTGTACGGGACGGCGTACAGCTTGCCTTTCCAGGTCGAGGTCTGCAGCGGTACGCGCAGGGTGCCCTCTACGGCCTGCCGCCTCGCCGTCCCCTTCCATTCCCTGATCCAGCGTGCCTCGGCGAACTCCGCCGCCCAGGTGACGTCCAGGCCCAGGATGTCGAGCGAGTCGTCCTCGGCGGCGAGTCTGCGGACAAGCTGCTGGCGCTGACCGTCCGCGGCGCGCGGAAGCTTGTTGTAGCTGATCCTGTAGCGGCCGCCCGACGCCTGGCTGCACCGGTCGGCCGCCTTCTGGAGCGCACCGGAGTCGTCCGGGAAGTTGTACCAGTTGAGGGTGGTCCTGCCGGAGCCCTCGTCACTGCCACAAGCGGCGAGCACCGACGCCAGCAACGGCAGTACGGCGAACACCCGCAGCGATCGCGTCCCTCTGCGCCACCCCTTCTGACCGGAAACGGCCCGGCAGCCGCACCTCGCGTGCACGCGCTCCACACCTCGCTTCCGGACGGTGGCACGGGACTGGGACCTCGCAGTGTTTCCCTCCCGGCGAACACTAAGGAGCACATAAAGTAAGATCAAGCACATATGGCTTCAAATCACCCAGTCCGGCCCATCAGTGGGACCGACTCCGCGGACCTGCGGGCCCGGAAGGGGACGATCGACTTCGGCCACTTCCCTTGCGGGAAACGCATACACAGGTCAGAGCGTTTGACGATCGCCCTGGTCCCCAAGAACGACGAAGAGGCCACTTCCAATCAATTGGAAATGACCTCCGACCTGCTCCTTCGCAAGTCGGGACGACAGGATTTGAACCTGCGACCCCTTGACCCCCAGTCAAGTGCGCTACCAAGCTGCGCCACGTCCCGTTGCCCGTCTGACCTGGGGTTTCCCCTGGTTGGACGTGCACGGAAACAATACCGCACTCGGGCCGGTGGTCGCGCACCGGTTTATCGGGGGCGAGGGACCGCTACGACAGCCGCTTGACCTGAAGTCTGGTTGAGGTTGCACGGTCTTCTGTATGACGACTGCGGAGCGTACGTACGGGTTCACGGATCTGCCCCGGCTGATGGGGCTGATGACCGGGGACGAGAAGCACGGGCCGGCCGCGACGTCCACGTTGGACGTGCTGTGGGTGCTCTACGACAGGGTGTTGCGCGTGGGGCCGGGGCGGATGGAGGATCCGGCGCGGGATCGGTTCCTGTTGTCCAAGGGGCACGGGCCGATGGCGTACTACGCGGTGCTCGCGGCGAAGGGCTTCGTGCCGGTCGGCTGGCTGCCGGGCTTCGGCTCCTACGACTCGCCGCTCGGCCACCACCCGGACCGCGTACTGGTGCCGGGCGTCGAGATCGGCAGCGGATCGCTCGGGCACGGCCTGCCGATCGCGGTCGGTACGGCGCTGGGGCTGCGGGCCCAGGGGCGGGTCGATCCGGCGGTGTGGGTGCTGATCGGGGACGCGGAGCTCGACGAGGGCAGCAACCACGAGGCGATCGCGTACGCCGGACCGGCCGGCCTCGACCGGCTGCACACCGTCGTGATCGACAACTCCTCCGCCAGCCATGCCCTGCCGGGCGGGATCGCCACGCGGTTCGAGGCGGCGGGCTGGTCCGCCGAGACCGTCGACGGGCGGGACCACGAGGCGCTGTACGCCGCGTTCACCGCGCCGCATCCGGGCCGACCGCGTGTGGTGGTGGCCCGTGTCGAGCCGAAGAACGCCTGAATCACCGACCATCCCGAAAGGACACCGACCCATGGACACCATGCGTGACCGTTTCGCCCCTGTCGTCTCCCGGCTGCTCGACGAGGATCCCCGGGTCGCGGTGGTCCTCGCCGAGATCGGCAGGGACGGCTTCGCGGAGGCGACGCGCAGGCATCCGGAGCGGGTGATCAATGTCGGCATCCGGGAGCAGTTGCTGGTCGGCGCCGGTGCGGGGCTGGCGCTGGCCGGGATGCGGCCCGTGGTGCACACCTTCGCGAGCTTCCTGGTGGAGCGGCCCTTCGAGCAGGTCAAGCTGGACCTCGGGCACCAGGACGTGGGTGCGGTGCTGGTCAGCGCCGCCGCCTCCTTCGACTGGCCCGCCGGCGGCTACACCCACATGGCACCCGGCGACGTGGCCCTGCTCGACACACTCGACGGCTGGACCGTGCACGTGCCGGGCCATCCCGACGAGGCCGAGACCCTGCTCCGGCACGCGGTGGGCACGGGCGACGACAAGGGCAGGGGCAAGGACGACAAGGTCTACGTACGGCTGTCCGTGCAGTCCAACGAGCGGGCGCTCCCGGTGGACGGGCAGCGGTTTCGCACCGTGCGCGAGGGGCGTCGCGGGGTCGTCCTCGCCGTGGGGCCGATGCTCGACCCCGTCCTCGCCGCCACGGAGGGGCTGGAGGTGACCGTGCTCTACGCGACCACCGTCCGCCCCTTCGACTCGGCCGCGCTGCGCCGGGCCACGGAGACGGCGGGCACGGATGTCGTCCTCGTCGAGCCGTATCTGGAGGGCACCTCGACGGCCGCCGCCAACGACGCCCTGGCCGACGTACCGCACCGGGTGCTCGGGGTGGGAGTGGGACGGCGGGAGCTGCGGCGGTACGGGCAGGTCGAGGAACACGTGGCCGCGCACGGGTTGGACGCGGCCTCGTTGCGGGAGCGGATCGGTGAGTTCCTGTGGTAGCAGGTCGGCAGGCGGCCGGTCAGTCGGTGGCCGGTCGCCCCAACTCCGGGTAGGAGTCGAGGAGTCGGGGCGTCGCCGCCTGGCGCCAGGAGTCGGCGAGGATGTCGCGCAGCTCGGGCTCGTCCTCCAGGGCGGAGAGCCGCACCCTTACCCATGCGAAGCCCGCCTCGTGGTCGGCGATCCAGAACTTCTCGGGTTCGGCGAGGACCAGTTCGTCGCGCTCCTCCTTCGGGCAGCGCACGGCCATGGACGTCTCGTCCTCCGGCAGGGTCGCGAACATCTTTTCCGCCACCCGGAACGTGGGCATGTTCCAGGCGACCTTCTCCGTGGTGTCGGGCAGGGAGAGGGCGACACGTCGTACGTCTTCGGCATCCGGCATGAGACGCACCGTAGCGGTCACCACTGACAATCAGCAGGCGGGTGCCTCGGCCCCCACCTGCTTGTAGTAGACCGATGTGGGCCGCAGCGTCCCGTGCGGGTCCGCCGCGTAGTCGGGGATCGTCCCGATCCGGGTCCAACCGGCCTTGCCGTAGAGGCGTTCGGCCGGGCTGTCGGTCTCGGTGTCCAGGTGGAGCAGGGTGATGCCCGCGTCGACGGCCGCCCGCTCGGCGGTCGCGAGGAGTGCCCGGCCGAGCCCCTGTCCACGGCCGTCCCGGTGGACCATCAGCTTGACGAGTTCGGCCCGGTGGCGGCTGTTGGGCTTGTCGGGGAAGACGAGGCTGACCGTGCCGACCACGCGGTCGCCTTCGCGCGCCACCCATACGGCGAGCCCGCCCGCCGACACCGCGTCGGCGCGTTCCCTCCACCAGGCGACGGCCGCCGCCCGGCCGAGTGGCGCGAGGAAGCCGATCGAGGCGCCGCCGTCCACGGTGTCGGTCAGCAGGTTCGCCAACTCCCCGGCCAGGGAGAGGATGTGGGGCCCGTCGAGGCGGGAGATCACCGTCCCGGACGCGAGCGGCAACTCGGGGACGGGCCCGGATTCACGCCCGCCGTCAGCAGTCAGTGGCTCCCTCACGGCTTCACCACCACCAGCGCGTACCGGACGTCCTCCGGCCCCGGGCACCGGAACCGCGTCGGCCCCCACAGCCGCATCCGCAGACAGTCCCCGGCGGCCAACCGGTGCTCCACGTCCCGGTCGGTGACGTGGAGGGTGCCGTCCAGGGCCCAGATGTGCTGTTCGAGGCCGGGCACGGAGGGCCCGTCGTACGCGATGTCCGCGCCCGCCGCCAGCCGTCCCTCGACCAGTTCGCCGCGCATTCCGGCCGCCGGCGGTGACACCGACCGCCGTACGAATCCGGCGGACCTGTCCTCCCAGACGGCCTGCTCCCCCGCGCGGACGACGGAGACCGGCTCGGACTCGACCTCGCTGAGCAGCTGGGACATGGTCCGGCCGTAGACATGGCAGAGGCGGTTCAGGAGCGCGGCCGTGGGGCTGGTCTCCGCACGCTCGGCCCGGGAGAGGGTCGAACGGCTCACTCCGCTGCGCTCCGCCAACTCACCCAGGGACCACCCGTGTTCGGACCGCAGCTCGGACAGCCGGGCGGCCAGACGGAGGTCGACGGGGTCCGGTACCACCCCTTCAGTGTTTCCCATATTCGGGATACTAGCCCAGATGTGAGAAGCGACCGGCGTTTGTGTGCCCGTCTCACTCCGCCGCCGCCTCTTCCAGCGCCTGCAGCACCGGCCGGATCAGCGGATGATCCTCCGCGCCACGGCGTACGGCGGCGAAGACGCGGCGCGTGGGGGCAACACCGTCGACGGGACGCACGACGACGCCCCTGAGGTCCATGCCGCGCAGCGCCGAGCGGGGTACGAGGGCGACGCCCGCGTCGGCGGCGGCGAGGGCGACGACGGCGCGGAAGTCGTCCGAGGAGTGTTCGAGGCGGGGCTGGAAGCCGGCGTTCTCGCAGGCCAGGACGACCACGTCATGGCAGGGGTTGCCCGGGTAGGGACCGATCCAGGGGTCCTTGGCCAGTTCGGCGAGGGGGACCTCGACGGTGTCGGCGAGGCGGTGGCTGACGGGCACGACCGCGTCGAAGGGCTCGGCGTACAAGGACACGTGGGTGAGGCGGGGGTCGTCGGCGGCCGGGGCGCCCCGGTACTCGACGGCCACGGCGATGTCGACCTGCCGGTCCAGGACCATCGGGAGGCTCGCGTCACCCTCGGCGTCCTGGACGCGGATGCGGATGCCGGGCGCGGAGTCCGCGAGACGGGCGAGTGCGGGCGCCACGACCTGGGCGATCCCGGTGGCGAAGGACGCCACCGTGACCGTGCCGGCCGCGCCCGAGCTGTACGCGGCCAGTTCCGCCGCCGCTCGTTCCAGCTGGGCGAGGACCGCGTTGGTGTGGCCGAGCAGGATCTCGCCGGCCGGGGTGAGCCGTACGCCTTTCGCACCGCGCTCGACCAGGCGGTGGCCCGTCTCCTGTTCCAGGGCGGTCAGCTGCTGCGACACCGCGGAAGGGGTGAGGTACAACGCGGCGGCAGCCGCCGTCACCGTGCGGTGGTCGGCCACCGCGCGAAGGATGTGGAGCCGCCGCGCTTCGATCACGGGATCGATTCTCTCAAACGCCCGCTTTTCCCTGATCGGGCTCCGCTCAGGCCTCCAGCTCGGCCCGCGCCGCCACGAACGCGTCCACCACCCGGTTCACGTCCGCCGTCGAGTGCGCGGCGGACAGCTGGACGCGGATACGCGCCTGGCCCTGCGGGACGACCGGGTAGGAGAACCCGATCACGTACACGCCCCGCTCCAGGAGCAGCTCGGCCAGGCGGCCCGCCTTCGCCGCGTCGCCGATCATGACGGGGGCGATGGGGTGGTCACCGGGGAGGATGTCGAAGCCCTCCTCGGTCATGCGGCCGCGGAACAGCGCCGTGTTCTCGGCGAGACGGACGCGCAGGTCGTCGGCCGACTCCAGGAGGTCGAGCACCTTCAGGGAGGCCGCCGCGATCACCGGAGCGAGGGTGTTGGAAAAGAGGTACGGGCGGGAGCGCTGGCGCAGCAGGGCGACGATCTCGGCGCGGGCGGCGACGTAACCGCCGGAGGCGCCGCCGAGCGCCTTGCCGAGGGTGCCGGTGATGATGTCGACACGGTCCATGACGCCGTGCAGCTCGGGGGTGCCACGGCCGCCGGGGCCGGTGAAGCCGACGGCGTGGGAGTCGTCGACCATGACCATGGCGCCGTGGCGGTCGGCGAGGTCGCAGATCTCGCCGAGCGGGGCCACATAGCCGTCCATGGAGAAGACACCGTCGGTCACGATCAGCTTCCGGCGGGCGCCGCCCTCGGCGGCCTCCTTCAACTGCCGTTCCAGATCGGCGAGATCGCGGTTGGCGTAGCGGAAGCGGCGGGCTTTCGACAGGCGGATGCCGTCGATGATGGAGGCGTGGTTGAGGGCGTCGGAGATGACCGCGTCCTCGGGGCCGAGCAGGGTCTCGAAGACCCCGCCGTTGGCGTCGAAGCAGGAGGAGTACAAGATCGTGTCCTCCTGGCCGAGGAACGCCGACAGCCGCGCCTCCAGCTCCTTGTGCACCTCCTGCGTACCGCAGATGAAGCGGACGGAGGCCATGCCGTAGCCCCAGCGGTCCAGGGCCTCGTGGGCGGCGGCGATCACCTCGGGGTGGTCGGCGAGGCCGAGGTAGTTGTTCGCGCAGAAGTTGAGGACCTCGCCGGGACGGCCGCCGCCGGTGACCTCCACGGTCGCGGACTGCGGGGTGCCGATGACCCGCTCGGGCTTGTGCAGGCCGGCGGCGCGGATCTCGTCGAGGGTGGCGCGGAGGTCGTCGCGCACGGAGTCGAACATCGGGAAGCTCCTAGGGTGCGATGAAGAGCGAGTGAGCCGAGGGGTGCGCCTGTGCCGAGAGGACGAACGCGCGCAGGCCCGACGAAGGCGGGTCGAGGACGATCGGCCTCTCGACACAGACTTTGGCGCCCCGGAGGCGAACCGAGCCAAAATTCAAACAGTCCAGTCGAGGATGACCTTGCCGCCGCGGCCGCTCGCCGCGTCGGCGAAGGCCGCCTCGTGGTCGCGGTAGCCGTACCGGCCGGTGATCACGGGGGCGAGGTCGAGGCCGCCCTCCAGGAGGACCGACATCGCGTACCAGGTCTCGAACATCTCGCGGCCGTAGATCCCCTTGATGGTGATCATGGAGGTGACGACGCGGGCCCAGTCGACGGCGAACTCCTCGGACGGCAGGCCGAGCATGGCGATCCGGCCGCCGTGCGTCATGTTGGCGATCATGTCGCGCATCGCGACGGGGTTGCCGGACATCTCCAGGCCGATGTCGAAGCCCTCCCGCAGACCGAGGGCCCGCTGCCCGTCGGCGATGGTCGACTCCCGCACGTCGAGCGCGAGGCTGACCCCGATCTTGCGGGCGAGCTCCAGCCGGTCCTCGCTGACGTCCGTGACCACGACGTGCCGGGCGCCGGCGTGCCGGGCGACGGCGGCGGCCATCAGGCCGATGGGGCCCGCCCCGGTGATCAGCACGTCCTCCCCGACCAGCGGGAACGACAGCGCGGTGTGCACGGCGTTGCCGAACGGGTCGAAGATCGCGGCCACGTCGAGGTCGACGGGAACCCGGTGCACCCAGACGTTGGACGCGGGCAGCGCCACGTACTCCGCGAAGGCGCCGTCGCGCCCGACGCCGAGGCCGACGGTGGCACGGCACAGATGGCGGCGGCCCGCCAGGCAGTTGCGGCACTTGCCGCACACCAGGTGGCCCTCGCCGCTGACCCGGTCGCCGGCCTGGATGTCGGTGACGTCACGGCCGGTCCCGACGACCTCGCCGACGAACTCGTGGCCGGCCACGAGCGGTGTGCGGATGGCCTGCCGCGCCCAGCCGTCCCAGGACCGGATGTGCAGGTCGGTGCCGCAGATCCCGGTCCGCAGGACCTTGATCAGTACGTCACCGGGGCCGATCTCGGGCTCCGGGACGTCGACGAGCCACAGACCCGGCTCCGCCTTCTCCTTGACCAGCGCCTTCAAGCTCGGCTCCTGTGGGTGCGCCCCGGCGCGGGCATGGCGAACAGGCCCGTACCGGGGAGAGGGGTGGGATCGCCGATCAATCTGCCGTACGCCGGTACCCCGGGTCCATCGAGGTTTTCTTAACCTCCGCCGCAGCTTTCCTTCACACCCGCACCTCCGGCCGAGCCACGGGATCCGCCATGATGTGCCTCCCCTTCGGCCGTTACGGGAACGCCTCCCGACCCTCGATCCGGGCGGCGAGCTCGGCGGCCATCGACTTGATGGTCTCCAGGCCGCCTCTGCCCCACGGGCGGGGCCGCACGTCGAGGACGCAGACCGTGCCCAGGGCGATACCCGTGCGGTCGATGAGCGGGGCGCCGAGGTAGGAGCGGATGCCGTGGTCGTCGACGACGGGGTTCCCGGCGAACTTCGGGTATTCGCGCACGTCGTCGAGGACGAGCGCCTTGCGGCGGACCACCACATAGGGGCAGAAGCCGCGGTCACGGGCGAGGCGACGGTCCGTTCCGAGCACCGACGTGTCCGCGGTCGGCTCCGCCGACACATGCAGACCGGCGAAGAACTGCCGGTTCTCGTCGATGAAGTTGACCATCGCGTACGGCACCGAGGCGACCTCGGCGAGCCGGTCCGCGAAGGCGTCGAAGGCCGGTTCGGCGTACTCGCCGAGCCCCAGCAGCCGCAGCCGTCCCACCCGCTCGGGGGCGTCCCGGTCCTCGGGCGTCAGGAGCAGCCGGCCGACCGGACGCGGCGGGTCGTACGTCACGTGTGGGCTCCGTGGCTCGGCAGCTGCGCCGGGGTGTGGTCGAGGAGGTGCCGGACGAGGGTGAGCAGGGTCTGGACGCCCGAGCTGGAGATACGGGCGTCGCAGCAGACGACGGGGATCGCCGGGTCGAGGTCGAGGGCCGCGCGCACCTCGTCGGCGTCGTAGCGGAAGGAGCCGTCGAACTCGTTGATGGCGACGATGAAGCCGAGGCCACGCTGTTCGAAGAAGTCGACGGCGGCGAAGCAGTCCTCCAGGCGACGGGTGTCGGCCAGGATGACCGCGCCGAGGGCGCCCTCGGAGAGTTCGTCCCACATGAACCAGAACCGCTGCTGTCCGGGTGTGCCGAACAGATAGAGCACGTGTCGCGGATCGAGCGTGATGCGGCCGAAGTCCATCGCGACGGTCGTCTCGACCTTGTTCTCGATGCCGTCGAGATTGTCGGTGGCGGCGCTCACGGTGGTGAGCAGTTCCTCCGTGCTCAGCGGCGCGATCTCGCTCACCGCGCCGACGAAGGTCGTCTTGCCGACCCCGAACCCTCCCGCCACCAAGATCTTCAGTGCGGTGGGGAAGGGGTCAGAGCTGTCGTCGTAGTCCATCGAGCACTGCCTCCAGAAGAGACCGGTCTGTCGGGTTGTGGTGGAAGGCCGGGGGCTTGGTGGTGAGTGCCCCGCAGTCGACCAGATCGGACAGCAGCACCTTGGTGACCGCCGCCGGCAGCTTGAGGTGGGCGGCGACCTCGGCGACCGAGACGGGTGCCCGGCACAGGTCGAGTGCCTGTGCGTGCTCGGGGCCGAGATAGCCAAGGGGGGTCGCCCCGGTGGCCATCACCTGTGAGAGGAGATCGAGCGCGGTGGTCGGCCGGGTCCGGCCGTTGATGACGGTGTAGGGGCGTACCAGACGCCCGGCGGCGTCGTCGTACAAGGGTCCGTCGCCGGCTGCGGGCACGCTCAAGGCCTCATCGCGGACGGTTCGGCGGCTTGACGGGGCTGGGTGACCAGGTAGGGGCGGACGCTCTTGACGAGCATCGCCATCTCGTAGCCGAGGACCGCGGCGTCGGCCTCGCGCCCGGCGAGGACGGCGAGGCAGGTGCCGGAGCCCGCGGTGGAGACGAACAGCAGGGTCGAGGCGAGTTCGACGACGACCTGGCGGACTTCGCCGCCGTCGCCGAAGCGGACACCCGCGCTGCGTCCGAGGGAGTACAGGCCGGAGGCCAGGGCCGCCATGTGGTCGGCGCTGTCCGGATCTAGGCCGTGGACCGACTTCACGAGCCCGTCGCAGGAGAGCAGCACCGCGCTCGTGGTGTGCGGTACGCGCTGGACGAGGCCGCTCATCAGCCAGTCGAGATCGGATACATGGCCGGTCGGCGCATCGCTCGCCATGGTGGATCGACTCCTTGGGGTGCGTTGGTCTGCGGGAGCGGAGGGGGTGGGGACCGCTGTGGGGGTGGTGAGGGGGGTGGTCATCCGGCCGGTGTGCTCCCGTCCTGCCGGGGCGTGAGGTCGTGTGCCGCGCCGAGGGCGGACGGCGGTACGGCTATGGGGGCCACGCCCCTGGGGTGTCCGCCCAGGGGCTGTGTGGCGTCCTTGTGGGGTGCGTCCATGTGGGCCAGTTCCATGTGGAGTGCGTCGGTGTGGCCCGTGCCGCCTCGTGATGGGGTGGCCGGGTCGTCCGTGCCCCGGCGACCGGTGCCGCCGCGTGAGGTCGAGGCGGGGTAGCCCGTGTCCAACTGGCCCGTGTCGATGCGGGAGGCGGCGTCGGGGGCCGGGGGCGTCAGGTCCACGGATGTCGTGTCGAGCGTCGAGGTGTCCCGGTCGGAGCTCTCCATCTGGCGGGCCTCGGCGAGTCCGATGCCGCGCTGGAAGGCGGCCATCAGGCCGGGGTCGTGACCGATGTAGTGGTCGGGGTCCTGCCGGGACACGGGCGCGGGTCCGCCGCGGAGCTGGGGCACGATGTGCTGCTGGGCGCGGCGGCGGGGCAGTTGGGGCTTGCCCATGGTGCCGCGTACGGCGCCGGCGACGCGCGGGGTCGGGGGTGTCCCGGCGTTCTCCGCGACGGTGTGCCGGTCGTCGGGGCGGATGCCGGGCACGGCCTCGGCCGGGTTGGGCCGCTCCTTCCGGGCGCCGCGCACCGGCAGCGGGGCCGGGCCGCCGCTGCCCCTGCCCGCACCCTGCTGGCCGCCGGTCCGGGTGGGGCCCTGCTGGCGGGGCACGGAGGGACGTGCCGGGGCCGGGGCGGACCGGTGGCCGGGCTCGGTGCGCGTGGGGTGCGCGGGTGCCGGGCGGCCGGGGCGGTCGGTCGTGGTCCGGGTGGCCCGGTCGGCCACCGGGCGGTCGGCCGGGCCGGATGCGGACGCCCGCTGGGCGGTGGCGGGTTGGGGGTGCCGGGGTGCGGCGGGCTGGCGTCGTACTCCGTCGGACTGCTGGGTGTGGGGCTGGGACGGTGGTACGTCGCCCGAGTCGGTGCCGAGCAGGCCCTGGGGTACGACGAACGCGGCCTGGACGCCGCCGTAGATGTTGGTCTGGAGGCGGACCTGGATGCCGTGGCGGCGGGCCAGCTGGGAGACCACGAAGAGGCCGATGCGGCCGTCCTGGAGGAGGCTGGCGACGTTGACCTGGTCGGGGTCGGCGAGCAGGGCGTTCATCTTGTTCTGCTCGGTGACGGGCATGCCGAGGCCTCGGTCCTCGACCTCGACGGCGAGTCCGGAGGTGACGAGGTTGGCGCGGAGCAGGACCTGGGTGTGCGGGGCGGAGAACACGGTGGCGTTCTCGACGAGTTCGGCGAGGAGGTGGATGACGTCGGCGACGGCGTGGCCGCGCAGGGTGCCGTCGACCGGGGGCACGAGCTTGACCCGGGAGTACTGCTCGACCTCGGCGATCGCGGAGCGCAGCACCTCGGTCATGGAGACGGGGTTGCTCCACTGGCGGCGGGAGACGGCGCCGCCGAGGACGGCGAGGTTCTCGGCGTGGCGGCGGATGCGGGTGGCGAGGTGGTCGACGTGGAAGAGGCCCTTGAGGAGGTCCGGGTCCTCGATCTCGTTCTCCAGGTCGTCGAGGATCGAGATCTCTCGCTGGACCAGGGACTGCAGACGGCGCGCCAGGTTCACGAAGACTTCGAGCTTCTGTTCGCTGCCCGCGTGGCTGGAGAGCTGGGAGGCCTGGACGACGGCGGTGACGGCGCTGTCGTGGGCGCGGGCCAGGTCGGCGCCGAGCCGCTCGAAGTCGTCGGCGTCCGCGGCGGGCTTGGCGCGCGGGCCGCGGGCGGGCGGCTGGTCGCCGCGCCGGAGCGCGTCGACGAGGGCGCGCAGGTCGTCCTCGCTCTTGGTGGTGGCCTGGCGCAGGGTGCCCAGGCGTTCGCGTACGGACTTGGCGGTGCGGGAGGCGGCCACGGCGGCGATCGCGATGCCGGCGAGGGCCACCAGGGCGGTTCCGGCGAGCACCGTCCACAGGGTGAGGCTGAAGCGGGCTCCGCCGGCCCGGACGGTGAAGAGCACGGCGGCGCAGGCGCTGAGGGCCACGGCGGTGGGGGGCAGGACCGCGAGGCGCAGCAGCTGTGGCCGTATGTGGATCTCGGGCAGCGAGGGGACGGCGCGGGCGGACGATCGCCCGTGCCGCCCGCCCTCACGGCGGTCTGCGCGGGCGGCCGGTGCGCGAAGGTGAGACATCAGCGTCCTCGTACTGGTCCGTCTGGGGTGTGGGGGGTGCCACGGCTGGGCGACTTGGGCATGCGCCATCGCGTGTCGGTCGTGAGAGTCGAAGAATTCGGCTTTGCGTCGTCCGACGGCGACTCACAGTAGTCGCCAACGCATCATGTGCGGTGCGCAGTTGACAAAGAACGGCGCAATGCGTCCCGCTCTGGTATGAGGCTTCGTGCGACAGTCCGATAATTCTTCGCACGGGCGTTCCTGTCGGATTCTTTTTACCGCTGAAATTCGATCAGAGCTGGTCAGGAAAGGTCGATAACAAGCAAGGAGGGCCGGGGAGCACGGTGCTCCCCGGCCCTCTCCGTCAATCCAGAAATCACCCTGTCGGGAGAATTCTCGGTCCGTTCACGGTGTCGGTCACCATCTCGACGAGGGAGTCGGCGACTTCCGTCCATGGGACGGTCGTCATCCGCGTTTCGCTGCCCCCCGGTCGGCGGTCGCGGTGTCGGCGAACCGGAGGCCGCTCATGGTCCCCCGGCCGACGATCTCGGCGGCACCCGGCGGGAGTTCGGCGACGATGTCCGCGAGCCGGTACCCGATCGCCTCGCCCAACTCCCGGAGGTCGGGCCGAAGTACGGGTCCGCCCAGAGGTCCAGTGCGGCGGTCGCGCCCACGAAGGCCAGGTTGTGGCCACGGAAGGTGCCGTTGTGCTCGCCCGGTGCTCACTGGCCGGGGGTGTCCTCGAAGCCGAAGAACGTGCCCGTACGGCCGCAGCCGGCCTGGAGGGAACTGACCGCCCGACGGTTCGTGCCGGACCCGCACGCCGACGGCGCCCTGCACGCAGCGGTGACCGGGGCGGCTGCGCCCGGACGGCCGGCTGGAGCACCTGGGGCGGATCGACAGCCGGGCGAAGATCGTCGGCTTCCGGATCGAGCCGGACGAGATCCGCGCGGTCCTGTGGGAGGACCCCACCGTCCGCACAGCTGCCATCGTCGTACGCCGCGACGACCCGGCGGACGCCGCGACCGCCCGGGTCGACGCCTACGTCGTCCTGACCGGCGAGGAGGGACGGCCGCGGTCCGCGAGCGGGCCGCCAAAACTCCTGCCCGACTACATGCTGCCGTCCACGGCCACCGCCGTGGACGCCCTGCCGCTCACGGCCAACGGCAAACTCGACGCGTCCCGACTGCCCGAGCCGACCCCCGTGGTGACCGGCGACACCCCCGCGCCCCGCACCGACGACTCGCTCACCGGTCAGCTGACGGAGGTCTGGAGCGAGGTCCTCGGGACCGACACCCACCGGTCGGCGGAGGGCGTCACGTCAGCTCTCCGCCACCAGGTCCAACTGCTCCCCCACGGGCGGCCAGGCGGGCCAGCCGCCGACCGGCTGCTGGGACACGGCACGCCACCACGGGTTCACCGGCGGTGTGCTCTTCGGCTCGAACGGCTCCCCGGGCCGCGGTGCGGCCATCGTCACCCCCGCGCCGTGCGTGGCCCACATCATGCGCTCGCCCGGCTCGGCCCAGGCGTGCATCGCCAGGTTGAACGTCGCCCAGTGGATCGGCAGCATCACGCCGCCGAGCCCGCCCCCCTGGAGGTCGAGGTGGGTCTGGAGCCCCTCCTCGGGAGTCATGTGGATGTCGGGCCAGAACTCGGAGTACGCACCGACCTGGATCATGGTGATGTCGAACGGGCCGTGCTCGGCGCCGATGTCCGCGAAGCCCTTGAAGTACCCGGTGTCGCCGCTGTGGTAGATCCGGTGCTCGTCACCGGTGACCACCCAGGAGGCCCACAGCGTGTGCTGGGTGTTGCGCAGACCACGGCCGCAGAAGTGCCGGGCGGGGGTGGCGGTCAGGGTGAGTCCGCCGGCCTTCGTCGCCTCCTGCCAGTCCAGCTCCCGGATCCGGTCCGCCGAGACGCCCCAGTGCTCCAGGTGGGCGCCGACGCCGAGCGGCACGGCGAACACCGTGTCCGTACCGGCCAACTCCTTGATCGTGGGCATGTCCAGGTGGTCGTAGTGGTCGTGCGAGATGACGACGACGTCGACCGGGCCGAGCGCGGCCAGCGGCAACGGCACGGGGTGCAGCCGCTTGGGCCCGGCGAAGGCGAAGGGCGAGCAGCGCTCACCCCAGACGGGGTCGAAGAGGACCCGGTGGCCGTCGATCTCGGCGAGCACGCTGGAGTGCCCCATCCAGGTGATTCGCAGACCGCTCGCCGGAGGCTTGGCCAGGTCGGCGAGGGTGGTGGAGTGCACGGGGATCGACCCGGCCGGGGCGCGTCTGACACGCTCGTCCTTGCGGAAGAGGCTCTTCGCCATCTCCACCGCGGCGCTGCCGGAGGGGCGCATCCGGGCGCCCTCGGGGTTCACGAAGACCCCGTTCGCGAAGTGCGGGGATCTACGGATCCGCTCCAGCCGGGCACCGCTCGGGTCCGCGCCGAAGGCGGCGGGCCGCGCTGCGCGCAGCCCCGAGCTCAGAGAACGGGATCCGGAACCGGACACGGCACCTCCTGGTGGATTCGCTCAGGCATCCCATTATGGTCCGCCCCTCCGACAACGCCGGGTCCGACCCGTCCCCGCACGATGCAATACTGACCAACGGATCAGTAGATTTCTTTGTTCCCAGAGCCCTCGCCCCCTCCGCCTCGCCAGGCCACCCCGAGGAGCCCCGTGACCACCGCCCCCTTCCTCTCGCTCACCTGGACCGACCACGTCACGAGCCGGCGGGGCCATCTCGTCGTGGACCGGCTGGTGCGCGGGGTCTCCAGCGGCGGACTCCGTATGCGGCCGGGCTGCACGCTCGACGAGGTCGCCGGTCTCGCCCGCGGCATGACCATGAAGGAGGCGCTGCACTACGACCCGGACGGCCGTTACGTCCCGCTGGGCGGCGCCAAGGGGGGCATCGACTGCGACCCCCGGGACCCGGAGGCGTACGGCGTCCTGGTCCGCTACCTGCGTGCGATGCGCCCGTACATCGAAAGCTTCTGGACAACCGGCGAGGACCTCGGACTCACCCAGGACCTGGTGGACCGGGCCGCCGCCGAGGCGGGCCTGGTGTCGACGATCCAGGCCGTGTACCCCCTGCTCGACGACGAGCGCGCGGCCCGGCGACGGCTCGCGGACGCCTTCCGCATCCAGGTGGACGGCATCGGTCTGGACGAGTTGGTCGGCGGTTGTGGCGTCGCCGAGTCCGTGCTCACGGCCCTGGACCGGGCCGGGACGCCCCACGCCGGAACGCGTGTCGCCGTGCAGGGCGTGGGCACCATGGGCGGGGCCACCGCCCGCTTCCTCGCCCGCGCCGGCCTCACGATCGTCGCCGTCGCCGATATCAAGGGCACCATCACCAACCCGTCCGGCCTGGACGTCGAGACACTGCTCGCCGCGCGCGACGCCCACGGCACGGTCGACCGCTCCGCGCTCCGCCCCGACGACCGCGAGGCCCCCACCGACGCCTGGCTCACCGCCGACGCCGACGTACTGGTCCCCGCGGCGATCTCCTACGCGATCGACCCGGACAACCAGCGGCACATCACCGCCCGACTGATCGCCGAGGCGGCCAACATGCCGGTGCTCCCGGCCGCTGAGGAACTGCTCGCCGCGCGCGGGGTCGTCGTCCTCCCGGACGTCGTGGTCAACTCGGGCACGAACGCCTGGTGGTGGTGGACCCTCTTCGGCGACATCGGCGCCGCCGCGGACGAGGCCTTCGCCCACACCCGCCGTTCCATGCGCGCCCTGGTCGATCTCACCCTCGCCCGCGCGGAGACCGGCGGCACGACCCCCCGAGCGGCCGCCCACGCCGTCGCCGCCGACCGGCTCCCCCGGATCGAGGCCCGCTTCGGCTGGCACCGCTGAAACCTCACGGGCGGTTCCCGGCCCCGCCGGCGTGGCTCGAAGCCTCCGGTGGCCGTCGGTGGACGTAGGTAGGGTTGCCACGTGGGCAGGGTGCGGTTGAGCGTGGCCGAGCGGCGTGCGGAGCTGCTCCGGGCCGCCATCGAACAGATCGAGGCGCGCGGTGTCGCGGCGGTACGGATCGCCGACGTGGCCGCCGTCCTCGGCGTCAGCAACGCCCTGGTCCTCTACCACTTCTCGACCAAGGAACGGCTGGTGGCCGAGGCCTTCCGCTACGCCGCCGAGGACGACCTCGCCCATCTCCGCAAGCTGTTGAGCCGCCGCACGACGGCCCTGCGCCGTCTGCGAACGGCCGTGCGCTGGTACGCCCCGACCGGCCAGGCCAAGGGCTGGCGGCTCTGGATCGAGGGCTGGGCGGTGTCCCTCCGCGAACCCGCCCTGCGCGAGGTCACCCGCGACCTGGACGCCCAGTGGAAGGCCGCGCTCACCGAGGTCATCGAGGCGGGCGTGGCGGCCGACGAGTTCCGCTGCCCGGATCCCCCGGCAACAGCCCTCCGCCTCACCGCCCTCCTGGACGGCCTGGCCGTACAGATGACGACGTACGACGGCGCCGTCTCCCGTACCCGCGCCGAGCGCTGGGCCGAGGAGGCCCTGGCCCGAGAACTGGGCCTGAACCGCAAAACCTGGACGCCCACCCCCACCTGAACCACACGGACACGCGTCCTGAAAGGGGCGTGACTAACTGCGCGAGCGGGCACGGGGACAGGGCCTCGTCCACGGCGCGGCACCCCACGGCGAACAGACGCCGACCGCCCCCGAACCTCCCGCCCGCGCACACGAACCGGCCCACCTCCGGTCGGCACGCACTCCGGCCCGACCACCGGAGGCACCCCCTCAGGCCACCGACTCGATCCGCATCTTGATGTCGTCCGGCGACAGATGCCCCTTCGCCGACACATGGTCCCCGGACGACTCGCCCCGCAGCCGCCGCCCGATCCAAGGCACCAGGTACTCCCGCGCCCACTGGATGTTGTCCCGCCGCATCTCGAACGTCCCACGCGGCGGCAACGGGGGCCACGGCTGATCAGGATCCGCCGGAACCTCGACACCGAGCACCTGCCCGGCGCGCAGGGCGACCCGTGTGTGCCCCTCGGGAGACAGATGCAGCCGATCGCCGTCCCAGGCCCGCCGGTCCTGGACGGTCTTCAGCGACCACAGGTCCAGCACCGGGCAGCCGTACCGATCCGCGATGGCCCGCACATGCCCGTTGTACGTGGCGATCTTGCCGCGCAGATGCCTCAGCACAGGCACGTCCCGCGTATCGAAACCGGTCGTCACCATGACGGTGCCGATGGCCGAGGTGAGCGTCGAGACCGCCCGCTCGAACCGCTCGGCGACCTCGTCCGGGTCGGTGCCGGGCCGGATGATGTCGTTGCCGCCCGCGCAGAACGAAATGAGATCCGGCGCGAGCTCCAGCGCACGCGGCAGCTGATCCTCGACGATCTGGTCGAGGAGCTTCCCCCGCACGGCGAGATTGCTGTAGGAAAAGTCGCCTTCCGGCACCCGGTCCGCGAGAAGCACCGCGAACCGGTCGGCCCAGCCGACGAACCGCCCATCGGGCCCGGGGTCGCCGACGCCCTCGGTGAAGCTGTCCCCCACCGCCACGTACGACCCGATCATTGCTCTGCTGTCATTCGAATCGTCTGTCACATCGCCCCATGATTCACCTTGGGATGTGACCTACGCGACCGTAATAAAGGCTTGACGCCCGGTGAGATAGACCACGCGTCAAGCCTTGGTCAACTCCGGAATACAGACGCGCTCATCACCGGCCGACCAGCCCCCACACGCGGAAGTCCTCGATCCGGAAGTGACTCCACGTCGTCCGGAACGCGAAGTGCCCACCCGTGTACGGCTCCGGGTCCACGTAGTCGAACACAAGCCGTCCGTTGTTCCACCAGCGCACGGTGGGGCCGTCCGAAACGATCCGTACGCGGTTCGGCTCGTTCGCGACGAGCAACGGCTCGGTGTAGTCGAAGACCAACGGCCGCACACCCGCCTCACCGACGTACCGACGCAGCCGCGTCGTGGTGTTGTAGTTGGCCCCGTAGCCGGAGTAATAGGTCTTCAGGTAGTCGTACTCGGCGAGCGCACCACCTCGCGGGGTGGCGAAGACATCGTCCGGTGAACGCACGTCGACGGCGTTCCAGAAGTTATTGAGGTCGGAGACACGGTCATTGACGCCTCCCTCGGACACGGGCGTGGCCGTGTACTCGATGACGTACGGCCCTTCCAGCCTCCGCTTGAACCACACGGTCGCCCCGGCCGGCACATCGACGTCCAGCACCCCGCCCGAGGCCGTGACCGAGCCACCCCTCTCCAACTCCACGGCCCACCGACCGAGTCCGTGCCGAAATCCGTCCCCGGCGATCAGCCGCCCCCGCCGCCGACGCGACGTCGCACTCGCGACCGCGGCCGGAGCAAGCGCCGCGACAGCGGCACCGGCAGCGAGGACCCCAAAGGCTCTGCGGGTGGCCATGACACTCCTTGTGTAGGTGACCCAGAAGACAGAAAGCGCTTACAGGATCACTCTCTCCCCACGGTCACACCACTGTCGAGACCCCCTCGACCAAGCCACGGCACGCCGAAGGCCGGACCCCCGGGATCAAGGGGGTCCGGCCTGTCACAACCGGCGGGGTGCGAACGAACGCGTCAGCCTCAGACGCCGACGCCCTTCGACCGCAGGTACGCCACCGGGTCGATGTCCGAGCCGTAGTTCGGGGTGGTGCGGATCTCGAAGTGGAGGTGCGGTCCGGTGACATTGCCGGTCGCCCCGGAGAGGCCGATCTGCTGACCGCCGGTCACGGACTGGCCCGCGGAGACGGAGATCGACGACAGGTGGGCGTACTGGGCGTAGTAGCCGTCGGCGAGCTTGATGACGACCTGGTTGCCGTACGCGCCGCCCCAGCCGGCGGAGACGACGGTGCCCGCGCCCACGGCCTTGAGGCTGGTCCCGGTCGGCGCCACGAAGTCGACGCCGGTGTGGTAGCCGCTGGACCACATGCTGCCGGCGGTCTTGTACGCGGTGCCGATGCTGGCGCCCTGGAGGGGCATGCTGAAGCCGGAGCCGTTGGACGACGAGGACTGCCCGCTCGACGTGGAGGTCGACGCCTGGGTGTCCTTCGACTCCTGCGTCGAGGAGCCGGAGGACTTCGACGACTGGGTGGACTTCGACGACTGCGACGGCTGGGTCTTCGCCGACGACTGCGGCGTCCCGCTCGACGGGGCCCGCTCACCGATCGTGAGCTTCAGTCCCGGGTGGATGAGCGACGGGTCGGAGCCGATCGCCTCGCGGTTGTCCGAGTAGAGCTGCTTCCAGCCGCCCTCGACGTCCTGCTCGTCCGCGATCTTCGAGAGGTAGTCGCCGACCTTCACCGAATAGGTCTTGGTCGCCGCCTTCTTGGTGGCGGTCTTCTCCGCCTGCGCGGCCTTCTCAGCCTGCTCGATCCGTGCGCCCGCCTCGGCCGCGGCCTTCTCGGCGGTGATCGTGGCCGTCTTCTCGGAAACGCCGGAGACGGCGGCCGTCGGGGTGGCGGCGTGGGCGCCTGCGGCGCCGATCAGCGGCAGCGCGAGCGCCGCGCCACCGGTGCCGGCGGCGGCGATCGAGCGGGTGAAGCGCTGGGACTTCGGACGGCGGTGCTTACCCTTCGCGGGCATGGCGAATTCCTCTCCGTCGCCTGCGAGGTGAGCTGTCGGGTGCGGACTGGAGATGTCCGGCCGTGCTTGCGCACGGCTTTACCCCTAGCCGTTCCGGAGACCGGAACAGGCGGTACTACCTGTGGGTCCCCCGCTCCTGCCGTGGATCGGGTCGGTACTCGGCTCCGGTCGGCGGCAGGATTGGGCGTCCGTCCGGATTGACGCCGAACGTAAGCGACTTGTGCCCACAGAGACAACCATTGGGACTTCCTGTGCGTCTTCCTCCCTGATCCTTACATCAATTCATGATTACGCTCCGTAAAAGACCGACCTTAATCGTTTTCCAACCGCCCTGGAAACAGTCCGGAATTACATGGACATGACGGCGACAGACGGTCACGAATATGACGCTGCTCACGCACCTACGACCCAGTAGCCTTTATTCCAGGGCGTGTTGGAATTACCGCTCCATTTCGGACAGTTCACTCATGTGCGACGGAGGCGGATAACTGCCGCATCGAAGTCGCCGCGCAGTCCGGTCCGCAATCCGTGATGCGACAGCACGGCACCCCGATACACCTCACCCGTTTCGCGGCACTCATACGTTCCTGCCGGGTCGAGGCCGCGCAGCCGGAGCGGGGCGAGCGGTTCGCCGTAGTGCTGCGCCTGGAGCCAGGCCAGCACGACGACCTCGTCACCGTGCACGTACTGCACGGCGCTCAGCCCGCCCGTTGGCGGCCGCAGCCGGTAGAGGTCGCCTCGCTGCACGACCGGCCGGATCTCCTTGTACAGCTCGACCCAGTCCCGCGCCTCGGCCAGCTCCTCCTCGGTCCACTCGGTCAGGTCCCCGCCGACACCGAGCACACCCGCCATGGCACTGACGAAGCGGAACCGCAGCGAGCTGACCCGGCCGTTGAGCTGGTTGTTCGGGCTGTCGGTGACCCACGCGGCCATGATCCGGGCCGGGTGGATCTGACTGAAGCCGTGCTGGATGGCGAGCCGGTCGAGCGGGTCGGTGTTGTCGGAGGTCCACACCTGGTCCGTCCGGGCCATGACCCCGAGGTCGATACGGCCGCCGCCGCCCGAGCACGACTCGAACGCCACCCCCGGATGCGCGGCCCGCAGCCGGTCCAGCAGGGCGTAGAAGGCCCGCACATGCTCGACCCACAGCTTCTGCGGGTACGACTCCCCGGGCCAGCCGGCGTCCGTGAAGCAGCGGTTGAAGTCCCACTTCACGTAGTCGATCGGCGCACTGGAGAGAAGCGCGTCCAGCCGCTCCCAGAGGTATTCCTGGACGTCCTCGCGCGCCAGATTGAGCACGAGCTGATTGCGCAGTTCCGTCCGCTTTCGACCCGGTTGGAACTGCGCCCATTCCGGGTGCGCCCGGTACAGCTCACTGTCCGGATTGACCATTTCCGGCTCGACCCAGATGCCGAACTGCATCCCGAGTGCGTGCACAGAGTCGGCGAGCGGCTTCAGCCCCTTCGGGAAGCGATCCGGATTGGGCGTCCAGTCGCCGAGCCCGGCCCGGTCGCTCGTACGCGCCCCGAACCAGCCGTCGTCCACCACGAACAGCTCGACCCCCATGGCCGCCGCCCGCCGCGCGAGGGCCCCCTGCTGTTCCTCGGAGATGTCGAACTCGGTGGCCTCCCAGGAGTTGAAGAGCACCGGCCGGTCCTGGTCCGCTTCCGGGATGACGTACGTCCGCTGATACGCGTGCCAGGCTCGGCTCGCCCCGCCGAAACCACCGTCGCTCCACAGGCCGGCGAAGACGGGCGTGGTGAACGTCTCGCCCGGCTCCAGCCGCAGCAGACCGGACTCGTCGTATCCGGCGCCGCCGGTGATCTGCACGCGCGCGTCCGGGAGTTGGGCGACCGCGATCCGCCAGGACCCCGACCAGCCGAGGGCGCAGCCGTAGACCTCGCCGCGCTCCTCGGTGGCGTCCGTGTCGAGGGCGACCCAGGGCAGATGCTGGTGCCCGGTGTGCCCGCGCCGGCTGCCGATGATCTTCTCGCCGTAGGTGAGGTCCCCACGCACCAGCCGGGACTCGGCCGCCCACCGCCCGTGCAGCTGGGACAGCCGCCAGGCCTCCTCCTCGCGAGGCGGCAGCGTCCAGGTCGCCGAGTCGGCCCGCAGCAGCTCCACCGCCGGCCCGTCGTTGGCCAGGGTCACCCAGCGCTCGATCACGTCGTCACGCATCCGGTAGTGCAGCGTGATCCCGAGGCCGTCGTCGGTGAATTTCAGCCGCAGCTCGTCGCCGTCGGCCTCGTACGAGCGGAAGCTCCACTCGGTGCCGCGCCGCTCGTCCGTGCGCACGGAGAGCGCGGGGCGCGTGAAGCGGGGACCGCCCTCGACGGGGTACTCCTCATGGCCGTCGACCGGGGCCTCGAACGGCCAGTACGGCAACTGCTGCCTGGCGGCCAGCTCCTCGGCGTCGGCGAGCGCGATCCGGGGACCCCAGTGCAGGTGCAGCAGCTCGTCGTTCTCCGTGAGCCGCAGGGCATAACTGCTCCTGGGCCCCGCGAGAAGCCACGTCCGGCTGTCTGCGCCGATTTCCAACATCAAGCCCCCACAGATTCGAACAGGTGCGATCGGGCTTCAACATCATCGCAGGTCGTCGCGGGCGCTCGACGGCACCTGTGGACAACCGCCGACAAGTCCTTCGCGACGGCTGTGGACAAAGGCCGACGAGCCGTCCACGGCGTCTGTGGACAACTCATTGGCGTACGCACCCATGTCGTATCGTCAAGTGCGCGCCTCGGTGTCGAGTGCGCGTCCGTCGACGATCGGCGCCGACGGGCGGATGGGAGGAGCCCCAGTGACGCAGCAGGTCCCGTCGACCGAGCCCGAGCTGACCGGAGTGCGCAACTTCCGCGATGTGGGTGGTCTGCCGACCGTGGACGGCCGTCGGGTGCGCCAAGGGGTGCTGTTCCGCAGTGGCCACCTCGCCCACGCGACCGACGAGGACGCCGCGTTTCTGGCCTCCCTGGGCCTGCACACGATCTTCGACTTCCGCAACACGGCCGACCAGAAGCTGGAGGGCCCGGACGTCGAGCTGCCCGGCGTGCTCAATGTGAACCTGCCGTTGAGCGACCCGGCGGACGGCGCCGAGTTCTGGAGGATGGTCCGCGACGGCGACCTGGACCAGCTCCGCGCACTGCTGGACGACGGCAAGGCGGCCGGCCGGATGATCGCCTCCTACCGGACGATCATCAAGCACCGCACGGCCGAGCACTCCCGGGTGCTGCACGCGCTGGCCGAGGACAGCGTGCCCGTGCTGATGCACTGCGCGGCGGGCAAGGACCGCGCGGGTCTCTCCATCGCCATCACCCTCCTCACCCTGGGCGTCGAGCGCGAGGCCATCGTCGCCGACTACCTGGAGTCGAACGCCAAGCACCGCCGCTACAAGGTGCACCGCAGCAGCACCTCCGCGAACGCCTACTCCCCGGAGGTCATGGAGCTGCTGAGCCCGCTGTTCGACGCCCGCGCCGAGTACCTCCAGGCGGCCTTCGACACGGTCGAGGAGACCTGGGGCGATGTGGACACCTATCTGGAGCGGGGCCTGAAGGTGACCCCCGAGATGCGGGAGCGGCTGCGCGAGCGCCTGCTCGACTAGGAGCCAGGGCCCGCCCGCCGACCGCGCGGCTACTGCTTGGCACCCACCTCGAACAGCAGGTAGATGAAGGCGGCGAAGACATGGCCGACCGCGATGTAGATGATGAGCCGCACCCACAGGGCGCGGGGGAACTTCTCTTCCAGGTCGGTCATGGGGTCTCTCCCGGGGTGGTCGGCCCGAGGCACAGTGCGGCGGTCGGGCTCTGCAGCAGGGTGTGGACGAACAGCAGGTCGGCGCCGCCGTGGTCGGCGGCGGCGATGCGGTGCGGGGTCAGCGAGTCGAAGTGCGCGCTGTCGCCGGGCGCGAGCAGGTGCGCGCTGTCCCCGAGGCGCAGCCGCAGCCGCCCTTCGAGGACGTAGAGCCACTCCTCGCCGGGATGCACGCGCACGATGTCGCCCTGCGAGCCGTGGGGCACATGGACGCGCAACGCCTGCATCCCGCGCCCGGGCGCGCCCGCCTGCCAGTACGTCCAGCCGCCGGCCCTGGTGGGCTCCATGTCGGACGCGCGGAGCACGGCGTCCCGTTCGGCGACGGTCTCGCCGAGCAGCTCCGAGACGGTCGTACCGTAGATACGGGCCAGCGCCAGCAGCATCGGCAGCGACGGCTGGCGCCGCCCGGTCTCCAGCCGGGAGAGGTGCGCGGGCGACAGTCCGGCGGCGCGGGCCGCGGCCTCCAGGGTGAGGGAGGCCCGGCGGCGCAGGGCCCGCAGCTGCGGGGCGACGGCGGGCAGTTCCTCGTCCGGCGAGGGCTCGGGAGGGTTCGTACCCCGGGAAGGGCTCATGCCCTCCATTCAGCCCGAGCTTTACCTCTGCGGCAAATCTCTTGCCTCAGAGGCAAAGCGGTCTCGCTCCGCGCTAACGGTCGGCCACGGCCTGCTTCACCAGCGTCTTGCCGAAGTCCCACATCAGCCCGCCCCCGCTGTGCGCGTCGTCCATCACCTCGGTGAACGCCGCGACGAACCGGTCCACCTCCCGCTCCCCGATGACCAGCGGCGGGATCAGCTTGATCACCTCCAGGTGGTCTCCGGAGACCTGGGTGAGGATGCGGTGCCGTCGCAGCAGCGGCACGACGACCATCTGGGCGAAGAGTCCCTTGCGGGCCGCCTGGAGCATCGTCCAACGGCCGCGGAGCTTCAGCGACTTGGGCCTGCCGAACTCGATTCCGATCATCAGCCCCCGGCCCCGCACGTCCGCGAGCAGCTCGTACTTGTCGACCAGGGCGGTGAGCCGGCTCTTCAGCAGATCGCCCGTGGCCCGGGCGCCCGCCACGATCTGCTCGTTCTCCATGACCGAGAGGACGGCGAGGCCGGCGGCCATGGCCTGGGCGTTGGAGCCGAAGCTCGCCGAGTGCACGAGGACGCGGTCCATCGACGAGTAGACCTTCTTGAAGATCCATTCCTTGCCGAGGGTCGCCCCGACCGGGACATAGCCGCCGGAGAGCGCCTTCGCCACACAGACCAGGTCCGGCTCGACGCCGTCCTCGTGCTGGTAGGCGTAGAAGTCCCCGGTCCGCCCGAGCCCGGTCTGCACCTCGTCGACGATCAGCAGCGCCTTGTGCCGGTGCAGCAGCTCCTGGGCGGCGCGCAGATAGCCGGGCGGCGCCTCGTGCACGCCCTTGCCCTGGATGGGCTCGACGACGAGCGCGGCGACGTCCCCCTTCTTCAACTCCCTTGACAGGGCGTCGAGATCACCGAGCGGCACGGCCGTGTCGGGCAGCAGCGGTGCGAAGCCGTCCCGGAAGCCGGCTTCGCCGTTCACGGACAGCGAGCCGGTGGTGAGGCCGTGGAAGGCGTGGTCGCAGTACAGGACGCGCGGTCTGCCGGTGGCGTACCGGGCGAACTTCAGCGCGGTCTCGACGGCCTCCGTGCCGCTGTTGCCGAAGAACACCCGGTCCAGGTGCGGGCTGTGGGCGAGCAGCTTCTCGGCGAGCAACCCGGGCAGCGGCTGGCAGTCGAAGCGGGTCAGGTCGGCGAGCTGCGCGTCGAGCACGTCGTGCAGCGCCTTGCGGACCACGGGGTGGTGGCGGCCGAGCCCCATCACCCCGAACCCGGCGAGCATGTCCAGGTAGTCGCCGCCGTCCGCGTCCCAGAAGTAAGCGCCCTCGGCCCGCACGTAGACCTTGTCGAAGCCGATCGTGTGCAGCATGCGCGGGAGTTGGTGGTTGAGGTGGCGGGTGTGGAGGTCGTAGCGCTCGGCGCCGCGCTCGGCGAGGAGTCTGCCGAGGTCGAACTCCTCGGTGTCGGCGGCAGGTTCCGCGGTGGCCATCTAGGGTTTCTCCTTGGGCAGTTTCTCCTCGGGCAGTTCGTCTTTCACCGCCAGACAGGCGCTGATCCGCCCGGCGATCTCGACCGGCGTCAGACCTATGTCCGCCAGCACCTCCCCGCGTTTGGCGTGCGGCAGGAACTGCTCCGGGATCCCGAACCGCCGCACGGGCACGTCGACCTCGGCGTCCCCCAGCGCCAGCGCGACCGCCGAACCGACCCCGGCCGCCCGGCTGTTGTCCTCGACGACGGCCACCAGCCGGTGTTCGTCGGCGAGCCATGGCAACGCCGGATCGACCGGCTTGACCCAGCGCGGGTCGACGACGGTGCAGCCGATGCCCCGCGCCTGAAGCAGCTCGGCGGCCTGCAGACACACCGGCGCCATGACGCCGACGGCGACGAGCAACACCTGAGGGCTGTCGGAGGAGGGGGAGCGGTGCAGGACGTCCATGCCGCCCACCCGTTCCAGGGAGGGGATCTCCGGCCCCACCGACTCCTTCGGGAACCGGATCAGCGTGGGCGCGTCGTCCACGGCGACCGCCTCCCGCAGCTGCGCCCGCAGCTGCTCGGCGTCGCGCGGCGCGGCGATCCGCAGCCCCGGCACGACCTGGAGGATGGACATGTCCCACATGCCGTTGTGCGAGGCGCCGTCGACGCCGGTGACCCCGGCCCGGTCCAGGACGAAGGTGACTCCGCACCGGTGCAGCGCCACGTCCATCAGGAGTTGGTCGAAGGCCCGGTTGAGGAAGGTCGCGTAGACCGCCACGACCGGGTGCAGCCCGCCGGTGGCGAGCCCAGCCGCCGAGACCGCCGCGTGCTGCTCGGCGATGCCGACGTCCCAGACCCGGTCCGGGAACTTCTCCGCGAACTTGCCGAGCCCCACCGGGTGCAGCATGGCCGCCGTGATGGCCACGACGTCCTCGCGCTCGTCGGCGATCCGTACGATCTCGTCGCCGAAGACCGAGGTCCAGGACGGCCCGCCGGCGGGGGTGAGCGGTTCGCACGTCAGCGGGTCCATCACGCCGACCGTGTGGAAGTGGTCCTCCTCGTTGGCGAGCGCGGGCTCGTACCCTCGACCCTTCTGGGTCAGGCAGTGGACGAGGACGGGCCCGTGGAAGCGCTTGGCGCGGCGCAGCGCCGACTCGACGGCCTTGGTGTCGTGCCCGTCTATCGGGCCGACGTACTTCAGGCCCAGATCCTCGAACATGCCCTGCGGCGCGAACGCGTCCTTGAAGCCCTTCTTCGCCCCGTGCAGCGCCTCGTAGACCTCCTTGCCGACGACCGGGGTGCGCAGCAGGACGTCCTTGCCCCAGGCGAGGAACTGTTCGTAGCCGTCGGTGGTGCGCAGGGTGGCGAGGTGGTTGGCGAGGCCGCCGATGGTCGGGGAGTAGGAGCGCTCGTTGTCGTTGACGACGATGATCAGCGGCCGGTCCTTGGCTGCCGCGATGTTGTTCAGCGCCTCCCAGGCCATGCCGCCGGTCAGCGCGCCGTCGCCGATCACCGCGACGACGTGCCCCTTCTCCCCCTGGACCTGGCGGGCCTTGGCGAGGCCGTCCGCCCAGCCGAGAGCGGTGGAGGCGTGGCTGTTCTCGACGATGTCGTGCTCGGACTCCTCGCGCGAGGGATAGCCGGACAGGCCGCCCTTGCCGCGCAGCTTGGAGAAGTCCTGACGACCTGTCAGGAGTTTGTGCACATAGCTCTGGTGACCGGTGTCCCAGACGATGCGGTCGACGGGTGACTCGAAGACCCGGTGCAGCGCGATGGAGAGTTCCACCACCCCCAGGTTGGGCCCCAGGTGACCACCGGTCCTGGCGACAGCGTGCACCAGGAACTCCCGGATCTCTTCCGCCAGTTCACCGAGTTCCGCCTCGGTCAGCGCCTTCAGGTCGCGCGGTTGCCGGATGCTCTCCAGAATCGTCACGTCGGGCCCCCTCTCGATCCGTGCTTCTCAGCCCGTGTTGTCAGCTCACGGTGACCGCCGGCTCCCCCGACGCGACGCCGTCCTTCTCCATCTGCTCGGCGATCTTCATCGCCTCGTCGATGAGGGTCTCCACGATCTTCGACTCGGGCACGGTCCTGATGACCTCGCCCTTCACGAAGATCTGCCCCTTGCCGTTGCCGGAGGCGACCCCCAGGTCCGCCTCACGTGCCTCCCCGGGTCCGTTGACGACGCAGCCCATGACGGCCACCCGCAACGGGACCTCCATGCCCTCGAGACCTGCGGTGACCTCGTCCGCCAGCCGGTACACATCGACCTGTGCCCGCCCGCACGACGGGCACGAGACGATCTCCAGCCGACGCTGCCGCAGGTTCAGCGACTCCAGGATCTGGATGCCGACCTTGATCTCCTCGACCGGCGGGGCGCTCAGCGAGACCCTGATCGTGTCGCCGATCCCCTCGCCGAGCAGCGCCCCGAAGGCCACGGCGGACTTGATCGTGCCCTGGAACGCCGGACCGGCCTCAGTCACCCCGAGATGCAGCGGGTAGTCGCACCGCGCGGCCAGTTGCCGGTACGCCTCGATCATCACGACCGGGTCGTTGTGCTTGACGGAGATCTTGATGTCCCGGAAGTCGTGCTCCTCGAACAGCGACGCCTCCCACAGCGCGGACTCCACCAGCGCCTCGGGCGTCGCCCTGCCGTACTTCTGGAGCAGCCGCTTGTCCAGCGAGCCGGCGTTGACCCCGATCCGGATCGGGGTCCCGTGGTCCTTCGCGGCCCGCGCGATCTCCTTGATCTTGTCGTCGAACTGCTTGATGTTGCCGGGGTTCACCCGCACCGCCGCGCAGCCCGCCTCGATCGCCGCGAAGACGTACTTCGGCTGGAAGTGGATGTCCGCGATCACCGGGATCTGCGACTTGCGGGCGATGGTGGCGAGGGCGTCCGCGTCGTCCTGCGTGGGGCAGGCGACCCGGACGATCTGGCAGCCGGACGCGGTGAGTTCCGCGATCTGCTGCAAGGTGGCGCCGACGTCCGACGTACGGGTCGTCGTCATCGACTGCACCGACACCGGGGCCCCGCCCCCCACGGCCACCGACCCGACCTGGATCCGCCGCGAGGGGCGGCGCTCCGCTACCGGTCGGGCGGGCATCCCGGGAACACCCAGGGACACGGCGGTCATGACATCACCCCTGGTTCCCGTGGTTGCCGGAGACCGTCTCGCGCAGGGCGCGCAGGGACTCCTTCAGCGATCCCATGGTGGCGAGGACGGCGGTCGGCTCATAGCCGCAGTGCGCCATGCAGTTGGCGCAGCGCGGGTCCTTGCCCCGCCCGTACGCGTCCCAGTCGGTGTCCTCGATCAGCTCCCGGTACGTCGTGACGTACCCGTCGCTCATCAGGTAGCAGGGCTTCTGCCAGCCGAAGAGCGAGTAGTTGGGGATCGCCCACGCCGTGCACGGGAAGTCGACCTTGCCCTCCAGGAAGTCGAGGAACAGCGGCGAGTGGTTGAGGCGCCAGCGCCGGCGGTTACCGCCGGAGAAGGCCTTCTTGAACAGTTCGCGGGTCTGCTCGACGCCGAGGAAGTGCTCCTGGTCGGGCGCCTTCTCGTAGGCGTAGGCGGGCGAGATCATCATCTCGTCGACCTTCAGGTCGTCGTTGAGGTAGTTGAGGACCTCGATGACGGTCTGCGGAGTGTCGGTGTTGAAGAAGGTCGAGTTGGTGGTCACCCGGAAGCCGCGCCGCTTGGCCTCCTTGATGGCCGCCACGGCTTCGTCGAACACCCCCTCCTTCGCCACCGACTCGTCGTGCCGCTCGCGCAGTCCGTCGATGTGCACGGCGAACGCGAAGTACGGCGAGGGCTTGAACTTGTCCATCTTCTTACGCAGCAGCATGGCGTTGGTGCACAGGAAGACGTACTTCCTCCGCGCCACCAACTGCCGTACGATCTCGTCGATCTGAGGGTGCATCAGGGGTTCGCCGCCGGCGATCGACACCATCGGCGCCCCGGACTCCAGAACCGCGCCGACGGCCTGCGCCACCGGCATGCGCTGCTTGAGCACACCCGCCGGGTGCTGGATCTTGCCGCAGCCCTCGCACTTCAGATTGCAGGCGTAGAGCGGTTCCAGCTCGACGATCAGCGGGAACTTGTCCCGCTTGCGGAGCTTCTGTTCAGCGAGATACGTCGCCACTTTGATGGACTGGCGGAGCGGCATGGCCATCTGGCTCACCTCCTGGGGAGCAGCAAAGAACGGTGCCATTCGTAGTAAGCGGGAAGGACGGCACGAAGGACGCGGAAGGCTGATATTCCACCGCGTACCGTGCCGATCCGGACCAGTTCATGTTCTGGAGCGTCCACGACCACCCGGACGGCCGCAACCGGGCGTGCGTCCGGTCTCACGGCGCAGTGGAGTGTGACCGCGGACTCCATGTCGACCGCGATCGCGCCGGTCGCGAACAGGTCCGACCGTTCCTGACCACGTACGACGTGATCCGATCCGGTGAGCGGGCCGGTGTGGACCGTGCGCCCTGGCACGGCCCTCGCCAGCTCCTTGACCAGCAGTTCGGTGCCCACACAGGGCGTGACGGCGCCGTCGGGCCCCCGGGTCTCCTCGGCGACGACCAGGTCACCGGGGTGCATGCCCGGGGCGAGTCCGGCGCAGAACCCGGTGGCCAGCACGGCCGCGTCCCGCAGCCCCGGGTCGGCGAGCAGCCGGGTGACGGACCGCTCGGCGGCCCGCGGCCCCATGCCGGTACGCAGGACGGTGACCGGGCCCCCGGCGCCGCCCCGGTAGCCGCTGCGCAGGGCGAGCTGCTCGATGCCGAGCGCGCAGGCGATCAGCAGCGGGGCCGGGGCGGCGGGCGGGTTCATCAGCTTCCCTTGGCCTTCACAAGCGCCGGTTCGCCGTTGACGTACCGGCCGAGCGCGGTGAGCGGGAACACCTGCCGGTAGAGGTGGTAGTTGATCGAGAAGTCCCAGGGGAAGCCGGTGCCGGTGAAATACGGCTCGTCCCAGCCGCCGTCCTCCCGCTGGGTCTGGGCCAGCCACTCGACGCCGCGCTCGGTGGCCTTGGCGTCCCGCTCCCCCGCCGCCAGCAGCGCGAACAGGGCCCACGCGGTCTGGGAGGCGGTGGAGGCGCCCTTGCCGCCCCACTCGGCGGGGTCGGGGTAGGAGCGCAGGTCCTCGCCCCAGCCGCCGTCGTCGTTCTGCACGGTCTCCAGCCAGGCGACGGCCCGGCGGATCGCGGGGTGGGAGGCGGGCAGTCCTGCGGTCACCAGGGCGGGGACCACCGAGCCGGTGCCGTAGACGTAGTTGACGCCCCAGCGGCCGAACCACGCGCCGTTCGGCTCCTGTTCGGCGAGCAGCCACTCGATTCCCCGCCGGGTGCGCGGATCGTGGGACAGGCCCTCGACGGCGAGCATCTCCACCACATGGGCGGTGACGTCGGCGGACGGCGGGTCGATGACCTCGCCGAAGTCGCAGAACGGCAGCCGGTTGGGGAACGGGCTGGTGTTGTCGACGTCGAAGGCGCCCCAGGCCCCGTTCCTCGACTGCATGCCGACGGTCCAGCGCACCCCGCGCCGGACGGCCTTCTCCACCCGCTCCGGGTCGTGGTGCCTCACCCGGCGCAGCGCGAGGACGACCTCGGCGGTGTCGTCGATGTCGGGGTAGTTGTCGTTGTGGAACTCGAACGCCCAGCCGCCAGGCTGCAGTTGGGGCCGCTTGACCGACCAGTCGCCGGGGCGGACGATCTCCTCGCCGAGCATCCAGTCGGCGGCCTTGACGAGTTGGGGATGGTCGGCGGGCAGGCCCGCGTCGGCCAGCGCGATGGTGGCGAGGCAGGTGTCCCACACCGGGGACTGGCAGGCCTCGATCATCCGGGCCCCGTCCTCGCGCCACACCGCGAACCGGTCGAGGGACTCCAACCCGGCCCGCATCACGGGATGCCGGAGGTCGTAGCCGAGCAGATGCAGCGCGATGATGGAGTACACGGCCGGTGGCTGGATGCCGCCCCAGCAGCCGTCGTTCTCCTGCCGCTCGATGATCCAGCGGGCCGCGCTGTTCATCGCGGCCTTGCGCAGTCGCTTCAGCGCCACCTTGTGATAGCCGTGCAGGGCCTTGTCCAGCCGCTGGAAGGCGCCCTCCCAACTCCCGAGCGGATCGAGGGGCTTGGGCGGAGCGGGCCGACCGAGGTCGGCGTGCAGCTCGTCGAGCGGGAACGGGGCGGGCCGCACGGGACGCTTGGCCGAGACGATCGTCAGCGGCACGATCGTCTGGCGGGCCCAGCACCCGAAATCGTAGATGTTCAGCGGCATCCACTTCGGGAACCAGATCATCTCCGGTGGCATCTCCGGCAGGTCGTCCCACTTCCACCAGCCGAACAGCGCCAGCCAGATGCGGGTGAAGACCCGGGCGGCGGCGATCCCGCCCCGCTCCCGGATCCACGCGGACGCCTTGGCCATGTGCGGCTCGCCCGGATCGTCCCCGGCCAGCCGCAGCGCGACGTACGCCTCGACGGTGGCGGAGAGTTCGGGCGGGCCCCCGTAGAAGGTGGCCCAGGTGCCGTCCGGGCGCTGCTCGCCTCTGATGAACAGGGCGGCGGCCCGCGTGGTCTTCTCGTCACGGATGCCCAGGAACTGACGGAGCAGCAGATCCTCGGCGTCCATGGTGACGTTGGTCTCCAGGTCGCCCTTCCACCAGCCCTGGGCGTCCTGCCGGGACAGCAGGAAGTCGGTGGCACGCCGTATGGCGTGCGCGGCGGCATCCCGGACCCCTGCCGCCACCGGGGTGTCCTGGTCGGTGTCGCTGGCCGCGGCAGCGCGGGGCAGCGGAGCCCCGGTGCTTCCGTCGGTCGTCGCTGTCATGGCTTCCCCTTCGTGCAGTGGACGGATCTCTCTGCGGTGGGTCAGCCGTCGGCCGGTGCGTGTCCGGTGACGAGGCACCGGCCGGCGACTACGCGAGGGCTATGCGACCGTTAGCGGTCGGCTTCTGAGGGATGGTGATCATCTCTTCCGTACGACGACGAAGTCGGCGAGTGCCGCGAACTGGTCCCGGACCCGTGCGGGCATCCGGATCGAGTCGAGCGCCTCGATGGCCTTTCCGTGCTGGCGGCGCGCCTCCTCGGCGGTCCACCCCCGGCCGCCCGCCTCCTCGATGAGGGCGGCGCGCGCGGCGAACTCCTCCTCGGAGAAGTTCTCGAAGTCACTGGCCTTGGCGTCGGCGGCGAGGAGCTCGCCGAGGTGCTCCGAGGCCGGGCCGCCGGCCGCGAGGGCGGCCACGACCGGCAGGGACTTCTTGCGCTGCCGCAGGTCGCTCCAGGTCTGCTTGCCCGTGGAGACCGGGTCGCCCCAGATGCCCAGCAGGTCGTCGACGGCCTGGAAGGCGAGGCCGAGGTGGTAGCCGTACTTCTCCAGTGTGTCGGCGGTGCGGTCGTCCGCGCCGCCGAGGACGGCGCCGATGGAGCAGGCGCAGGCGAGCAGGGCGCCGGTCTTGTTGCCCTCCATCTCCAGGCACTCCTCGACGGTGACCCGCTCGCGGTGCTCGTAGGAGATGTCCTGGGCCTGCCCGTCGATGAGCGCGCGCGTCGCCGTGGTGATACGGCGGGTGGCGCGGGCCGCCTCGGCGGTGCCCAGTTCGAGGAGGATCTCGTTGGCGAGGACCATCAGGGCGTCGCCGACGAGGATGGCCTGGGCGGGGCCGTGGACCTTCCACACGGTGTCGCGGTGGCGGCGCTGTTCGTCGCCGTCCATCAGGTCGTCGTGCAGCAGCGAGAAGTTGTGCACCAGCTCCACCGCGACCGCGCCGGGGATGCCGACCTCGGGTGCGGCGCCGGCGACCTCGGCGGACATGACGGCGAGTGCGGGACGTACGGCCTTGCCGCCGTCGCCGTCCGCCGGGTTGCCGTGGGCGTCGATCCAGCCGAAGTGGTAGGCGGCGACGGTGTCCATCGGGGGCGCCAGCCGGTCGACGGCCGCCCGCAGCACGGGCGTGGCCAGGGTCCGCCCGCGCTCCAGGAGCGCGGTCACGTCCACCGCGGTCCTCGCAGCGGCCGTCACGGCCGGGGGCACAGTGGGCACAGTCTCTCCAGATGTCGAAGTGTTCGCGTTGCCGAGAGTGCGGGAACCGGTCCGGTGCGCTTCGAGCGTCACGCCGCCTCCTCATAGTCGAAGAGGTGATCTCGGGGCCGGCCCAGAGCGGCCAGCGCGGCGGCCGCCGCACCGATACCGCTGCGGACCGCACTCTCCATGGTCGCGGGCCACCCGGTGGCGGTCCACGCTCCGGCCAGGTACAGGCCGGGTGCCTTGGTGCGGGCGCCGGGCCTGAGCCTTCCGACGCCGGGGGCGGGAGCGAAGGTCGCGGTGCGCTCCCGGGTCACGAAGAAGTCCTTCACTTCGGCGCCGCGCGCGCCGGGCAACAGCCGCTCCAGCTCGGGCAGATACCGCTCGCGCAGGTCGGACACGGGCGTGTCGATCTCGCCCTGCGCGGCCGACTGCGACAGCGCCAGGTACTGGCCCTCGCGCAGCCCGGACGCCTCGGTCCGGTCGAAGACCCACTGCACCGGCGAGCCGAGAGCCGCGAAGAACGGCCTGCTCAGCACCTTCCGGTCGTACACCACATGGACGTTGAGGATCGGCGCGGTGCCGATCTCCAGCAGCCGCCCGGGGTCGTCCAGCGCGCCCTCGGGCAGCAGGTCGTACGCCTCGCGCTGCGGTACAGCGAGGACGACCGCGTCGGCGCCGAGGCTCTCGCCGGGCACCTCGACCCGCCAACTCCCGTCTGCCAGGGGGGAGATGGAGGTGACGCGGGTACGGAGTTCCGTGCGGACGCCTGCCGAGTCGAGCGCCTTGCGGGCCAGCCGGTCGTGCAGTTCACCCAGCGGGACATGGGCCCAGCCGATGTCGGCCGCGCCCGGGTCGGACAGCAGGCCCGTCTTGAACACCATCGCGGCGAGAGCGAGGGAGGCGTCCTGAGCGACCGCGTTGAGGGTGGCGACCCCCACGAGGTCCCACAGCGCCTCGACGGCACGCGCCGACTGCCCGTGCGCGGCCAGCCAGCCGCCGAAGTCCCGCTCGTCCAGGGCGGGGTCGGCGAGGTCGAGCGCCTTGAGCGCCAGTGCGGCCCGCCCCACCTTGGCGCGCTCGGCGAGTGAGAGGTGGGGGTACGTGGCCAGGCTGCGCCCCAGGTGCAGGGGTACGGGCAACGCGTCGCGCCGCAGTCTGCCGAGCCGCTGCCCGGGCCTGCCCCCGGCGTCGAGGACCGGCACGTCGAGACGATCCTGCAGCGGTGCGAGCGCGGCCCCGTCGACGCGGTCGAGGAACCAGCGGTAGGCGGTGCAGCAGCGCAGATACACGTGCTGTCCGTTGTCGACGGTGAGGTCGCCGCGCTGGAAGGAGAAGGCGAGCCCGCCGAGGCGGGGCCGTCCCTCCAGAAGGGTGACGCCTACGCCCGCGTCGGCGAGCGAGAGCGCGGCGGTGACGCCCGCCAGGCCCCCGCCGACCACCACGGCCGTGCTCCGGGGGCGGCCCGTACGGTCGGTGGCCGGCAGTCCCCCGGACTGTGTGCCGTCGGTCATCGCGCACCCTCCCCTGCCGGTCCGCCGAGCCGCTGAAGCGGTCCGCGGTGGGCCGTCGCAGTCAGGGACGCCCTCATGTCGCGGAGGGTTGCGTACCACTTTTCCCCGATGGATTCACCTTGGCGCAGATTGTCCATCAGACGCGCCTCCTGACGGTACGGCGCGACACATGGCGGGCGTCCAGACCGGACAGACCGCGTACGGCGACATAGGCCTTCTCGCGACCGGGCAGCGAGACCCGGCCGCGCAGCACGGCCTCCGGCTCGCGCTCGATGCGGTCGAGGAGCCGCCGGTAGATGCCCGCCATGGCGGCGACACAGGCGCCGCTGCGCCGGTCGAGCATCGGCAGCAGCCGGTAGCCCTCGGCGAAGAGGGCGCGGGCCCGGCGCACCTCGAAGTGCACCAGACCCGCGAAGTCGGAGTCGGCCGGCGGGTTCGGCCCGGCGAACCCCGCCGAGCAGCCGAATTTCGCGAGGTCGTCGGAGGGCAGATAGGTGCGTCCGCCCTCCGCGTCCTCCCGAACGTCCCTGAGGATGTTGGTGAGTTGGAGCGCGAGCCCGAGGGTGTCGGCGTACTCCGGAGCGCGTTCCGCGCCGCGCGCCCCCGGCTCCGTGCCGAAGACGCCGAGGGAGAGCCGTCCGATGGCGCCGGCGACACAGCGGCAGTAGACCTTCAGGTCGTCCCAGGTCTCGTAGTGCTCGCCGTGTACGTCCATGAGGACGCCGTGGATGAGTTCGTCGAGGGCGTCGAGCGGGATCGGGAAGGCCGCCCCGGCGTGGGCGAGGGCGACCGCGACGGGGTCCGTGTCGTCCTCGTCGACGGAGCCGTCCCGGACGCGGGTGAGCAGGGCTCTGGTCTCCTCCAGCCGGGCCGCCTTGACCTCGACCGCGAGCGCGCCGTCACCGATGTCGTCGACGCGCCGGGAGAACGCGTACAGGGCGGACATCGCGCGGCGCTTGGGCGTCGGCAGCAGTCTGATGCCGTAGGCGAAGTTGCGGGCCTGCCGCCCGGTGACGGCCTCGCAGTAGCTGTAGGCGGCGAGTACCGGTGCGGACGGGTGTGGTTCCGACTCCACGGTCCGGATCACCCCTCTCCTCGCAGGGTCGCGCCCACCTCGCGCAGCAGCCGGAGCTTGCCGGGCTTGGGGGGGCCGGGAAGTACGTCGAATCCGGCGGCGGTGATCGCGTGGACGGCCGCCTTTCCTCCCGCCACGAACCCCGCGAGGAGCAGCCTCAGCCTGCCGTGGACGCTACCCACGAGGGGGGTGCCCTCATTCAGGAGATTCCGGGCGCGTTCGGTCTCGTACGCGACCAGTGCGCGCACCGACGCGCCCGCGGTGGGCGCGGCGAGATCCGCCTCCTGGACGTGGAAGCGCTTCATGTCCGCGGTGGGCAGATAGACACGGTCGCGGCCGAGGTCCTCGGCGACGTCCTGGAGGTGTTCGACGATCTGCAGGGCCGTGCAGATCGCGTCCGCGTGCCGGACCCGCTCGGGGGTGCTGGTGCCGGTGACGGCGAGGACCAGGTGGCCGACCGGGTTGGCGGACAGCGCGCAGTAGGCGAGCAGGTCGTCGTAAGTCTCGTACCGCTTGACCAGTTGGTCCTGGCGGTTGGCGGCGATCAGGGCGAGGAACGGCTCGGGGGTGAGGGAGCGGCGGCGGACCGTGCGCTGGAGTCGGCGCAGCAGCGGGTGGTTCGGGGTGGCGTCGAAGACCTTGCGGAGGTCGGCCTCGAAGGCGTCCAGGAGGAGCAGCCGGTCGTCGGCGTCCCGCGGGGAGAGGCCCAGGAGGCGGGCGTCGGCGCCGCCGGGGGCGAGGTCGCCGTCACCGATGTCGTCGACGAGGCGGGCGAAGCCGTAGACGGCCATGAGGTCGTCGCGCCAGGGCCTGGGCAGGAAGAACGGGGCGACGGGAAAGTTCTCGGCCCCGGCCTTGTCGAGGGTGTCGCGCTCCGGGTCCGTGCGCGCCGTCCCGGCTTCGGTCACCACCCGTCACCCGGCGCGGGAACGGCAGAAGCGTCGTCGAGCAGGGGAGTCTCCAGAGCCATGGCCGTCACATCTCCCGTTCTACACTGCCGACCCAATACGCACCATTTCGGACACGCCGCCCAGTGGACGGCGTCTGCGGCGGATGCCGAGTGTCGCGCATTATGGACCTACTTGCCGCGATTCGGCACCGGTACAGCTTACGTTCTACAACGCACCATGCTCCGTCGGGGTGTCCTGCACATCACAAGAACGCACCGATTGCCCCCAAGATTCCTATGGGTGGCCGGAGTTGACCCTTCCTTGCCGGAGTTGGCGTTTCCTTTGCGAACACCGGCCCGAGCCGGCCCGAGCGCCGTGTCCCGGTTTCCCTCGCAGACGCCGGGCCCCGCCGGAGCAGTTCCGGCGGGGCCCGGGTCATTCGGGCTACTTGCCCGTGAACTTCTCGTATTCCTTCAGCACCTCGTCGGTCGGGCCGTCCATGCGCAGTTCGCCGCGTTCCAGCCACAGGACGCGGTCGCAGGTGTCGCGGATGGACTTGTTGTTGTGGCTGACCAGGAAGACGGTGCCGGCCTCCTTGCGCAGCTCCCGGATGCGGGCCTCGGAGCGCTTCTGGAAGTTCCGGTCACCGGTGGCGAGCGCCTCGTCGATCATCAGGACGTCGTGGTCCTTGGCGGCCGCGATGGAGAACCGCAGACGGGCCGCCATGCCGGAGGAGTAGGTGCGCATCGGCAGGGTGATGAAGTCGCCCTTCTCGTTGATGCCGGAGAAGTCGACGATCTGCTGGTAGCGCTCCTTGATCTGCTCGCGGGACATGCCCATCGCGAGGCCGCCCAATATGACGTTCCGTTCGCCCGTGAGGTCGTTCATCAGGGCGGCGTTGACGCCGAGCAGGGAGGGCTGGCCGTCGGTGTAGACCTTGCCCTTCTCCGCCGGGAGCAGACCGGCGATGGCCCGCAGCAGGGTGGACTTTCCCGAGCCGTTGGAGCCGATCAGACCGATGGCCTCGCCGCGGTAGGCGACGAAGGAGACGCCCTTGACGGCGTGCACCTTGCGCACGCCGCGCTCCTCGCCGCGCTTGAGGATGCGGCTGAGGGCGGCGGTGGCGCTGCCCTTGCCGGTCTTGGCGCCGTTGACGCGGTAGACGATGTGCAGTTCGTCCGCGATGACGGTGGGAATGGGTGCCTCAGCCACGGCCGTACCTCTCCTCCGCCTTCCAGAAGTACACGAAGCCGCCGAACGCGATCAGTACGGCCCAGCCGCCGGCGACCGCCCACACGTGCGGAGGCAGGTTCTCCGAGCCGTAGCCGTCGATCAGCGCGAAGCGCATCAGGTCCATGTAGATCGCGGCCGGGTTCCACTGGAGGATGTCGGCGATCCACTTGGGGTGGTCCGCGAGCATCACCGGGATGGAGAACATGACGCCGGAGGCGTACATCCAGGTCCGCATCACGAACGGCATCAGCTGCGCGAGGTCGGGGGTCTTGGCGCCCATCCGGGCCATGATCAGCGCGAGGCCGGTGTTGAACAGGAACTGCAGCACCAGCACCGGGAGGATCAGCAGCCAGGACAGGCGTGGGTAACTGCCGAAGCCGACCGCGACACAGAACAGCACGATCATCGAGAACAGCAGCTGCTGGAGCTGCTGGAGGGCGAAGGAGATGGGCAGCGAGGCGCGCGGGAAGTGCAGGGCCCGCACCAGGCCCAGGTTGCCGGAGATCGCGCGGACGCCGGCCATCACCGAGCTCTGCGTGAAGGTGAACACGAACACACCCGTGACCAGGAACGGGATGTACACCTCGCGCTGCATGCCTCTGTCGGCGTTGAGGATCAGCCCGAAGATCAGGAAGTACACCAGCGCGTTGAGCAGCGGGGTGGCCACCTGCCACAACTGGCCGAGCTTGGCCTGGCTGTACTGCGCGGTGAGCTTCGCCTGGGAGAAGGCGAGGATGAAGTGGCGCCGCCCCCACATCTGGCGGACGTACTCCACGAGTCCGGGCCGGGCACCGCTCACGGCGAGCCCGTACTTGGCGGCCAGTTCCGTCGCGGAGAGCCCGTCGTCGGGCGACGGACGGTCGCTCACCACAACCCTGCCGTCATGCGTTGTCTCACTCACAAATGGAAACTTTCGTCCTCAAAGTGCGCAGCCTGGTCGGGCCGAGGCGGAAACCTGGACCGGGTACGGCCGAATGCTCTCAGATTTCGAGCTTGTCAGATGACGGGAGGTCGGCCCAGTCGGGTCAGCCGCCACACCGTACGCCACTTCATGGGCCGGCGGGGGCCGCAGGAACGCGTCCAGCCCTCCTTGAAGCCGCCGAACCAGGCCTTCAGAGCCGGCCCGGAGGGCTTGCGGAGCAGGGTCAGGAGCAGCCAGACGCCCAGGTAGACCGGGACGAGCGGGGCCGGGAGGTTACGGCGCGCGAGCCAGACGCGGTTGCGCGCGACCATGCGGTGGTAGACCGCGTGCCGGGAGGGCGCGGTCGTGGGGTGGTACAGCACCATGTCGGACCGGTAGTCGATCATCCAGCCCGCGTCGAGTGCCCGCCATGCCAGGTCGGTTTCCTCGTGGGCGTAGAAGAATTCGTCCGGAAGCCCGCCGACTTCGGCGAGGACCTGGGTGCGTACGGCGTTGGCGCCGCCGAGGAACGTGGTCACCCGGGAGGAGCGCATCGGGTCGGAGGCCCGCAGCCGGGGCACGTGGCGCCGCTGGGTCTCGCCGGTGTCGGGGTCGGCGATGCGGAAGCTCACGATGCCGAGCCTCGGGTCGTCCTCGAAGGCCTTGCGGCACAGTTCGGCGGTGTCGTGGTGGGCGAGCAGGCCGTCGTCGTCGAGGAACAGGAGGATGTCGACGTCCCGGCCGCTGGGGCCGAACGCCTCTATGCCTATGTTGCGGCCACCGGGGATGCCGAGGTTCTCGGGCAGCTCGACCGTCGTCACGCCCTCGGGGACGTCCGGGATGGGCGAGCCGTTGCCGACGACGACCACCTCGACCCGGTCGCCGTCCTGCTTGGCGACCGAGTCGAGGAGGGCGCGGAGTTCGTCGGGGCGGTTGCCCATGGTGATGATCACCGCGCCGACCTTCATGCCGCCGCTCACTTCAGCCTGCTGGAGACGAGGATCGACACCAGGTGCAGCAGTGTCTGGAGCAGCGCGATGCCGGCGAGTACGGCCACGCCGAGCCGGGAGAAGAACAGGTCGCCCCGGGCCTGGTCCACGATCGCGAGGACGAGGATCAGCAGGGAGGCCTCGACGCCGAGGATCAGCCGGTGGAACTTCAGGGCGGCGGCGGCCTTGCGGGCCAGCGCCATGCCGGAGGAGCGCGGCTCGGCGGCCGACTCCTGGACCGGCGGCTTCCCGGTCTGGTGTCGGGCGACGCCGACGAGGTCGGTCTCGGCCTTGATCAGGATCGCGCCGAGGGCGGCGAGCGTGCCGAGGAAGGCCCACAGCCAGTCGATCCGGCCGGTGCCCCACAGGTCGGCGGCGCGCAGCCCGAAGCCGACGAGGACGGCCGCGTCGCACAGGTAGGCGCCGACGCGGTCGACGTAGACGCCGGTCATCGAGTACTGCTTGCGCCAGCGGGCGATCTCTCCGTCGACGCAGTCGAACAGCAGGTACAGCTGGACCATCAGCACACCGAGGACGGCGCCCCAGATGCCCGGCACGAGCAGGGCCGGGGCGGCGAGGACGCCGAAGACGGTCATCAGGTAGGTCAGCTGGTTGGGCGTGACCCGGGTGTTCACCAGGTGCCGGTCTATGCGCAGGGAGATCTCGCGCATGTAGAGCCGGCCGGCCCAGTGCTCGCCGCTCCGCCGGTCCTTCACACCCGGGGGGTGAACGACCGGGCGGAGCTCAGCTACTGATGGCTTTGGCATAGTCGGCGTATGCGTCCTTGATCTGGTCGGTGCTCAGTTCGAGGTGCTCGAGGATGGTGTAGCGGCCCGGCCGAGTCTGCGGGGCGAACTCCACGACCTGGACGAACTCCTCCACGGTGAAGCCGATCTCGTCCGGGAGGACGGGCAGACCGTGATGGCGGAGGACCTCGGCCATCTGGCCCGCGATCTCGTGGTGGCCCCGCAGGAACGTGGCGAACGCGCCGCCGAGACCGCACTGTTCACCGTGGAGGGCGTTGCGCTTGGGGAAGCTCAGGTCGAACGCGTGGCTGATCTCGTGGCAGGCGCCCGAGGCGGGACGGCTGTCGCCGGCCACGGACATGGAGATCCCGCACAGGACGAGGGACTCGGAGAGGGTCGTCAGGAAGTCGTCGTCGCCGACCCCGCCGGGGTGGCGGAGCACGGCCTCGGCGGCCTGGCGGGCCATGGCGGCGGCCAGTCCGTCGACCTTCTCGCCGGTCTCCCGGCTCGACAGCTCCCAGTCGGCGACGGCGGAGATCTTGCAGATCACGTCGCCGATGCCGGCCCGCACGAAGCGCACCGGGGCCTCACGGATGACGTCGAGGTCGATGACGATCCCGATCGGGTTCGGCACACCGTAGGAGCCGCGGCCCGCGTCGTTGTCGAGGGTGGCGACCGGCGAGCACAGGCCGTCGTTGGCGAGGTTGGTGGCCACGGCGACCAGCGGCAGGCCGACACGGGCGGCCGCGTACTTGGCGCAGTCGATGACCTTGCCGCCGCCGAGCCCGACCACGGCGTCGTAGTGACCGCCCTTCTTGATCGAGTCGGCGAGCCGTACCGCGCCGTCGATGGTGCCGTCGGCGTCGCAGAACCAGTCCGCCTCCGGAAACGCGGGGGCGAACCGGTCGCGCAGCGCCGCGCCTGAGCCGGCGCTGATGGCGAAGGCCAGCCGGCCCGACGGCGCGATGCGCTGGTCCGACAGAATCGCCGCCAGATCATCGAGCGCGCCTGGACGGATGTCCACGACGACCGGCGAGGGGATGAGCCTCGTCAGTACTGGCACGCGATCTCACGTCCCTTGGCGAGGTCGTCGTGGTTGTCGATCTCGACCCACTTGACGTCGCCGATGGGGGCCACGTCGATGCGGAAGCCGCGGTTCACGAGCTCCTGGTAGCCGTGCTCGTAGAACTGCTGCGGGTCCGTCTCGAAGACCGTCTTCAGGGCGTCGGCCAGCTCGTCGGCGGCCTCGCCCTCGATGAGGGTGACGCCGATGTACTCACCGGTCGCCTCGGCCGGGTCCATCAGCTTGGTGATCTTCGTCATGCCGCCCTCGGGGCCGACGACGACCTTCATCTCCTCGTCGGCGAGGGACTTCACCGTGTCGAGGGCGAGGATGATCTTCTTGCCGTCGCCGCGGGCGGCGAGCAGGGTCTTCTCGACGGAGACCGGGTGCACCGTGTCGCCGTTGGCGAGGATCACCGAGTGCTTGATGGCGTCACGACCGCACCACAGGGAGTAGGCGTTGTTCCACTCCTCGGCCTTGTCGTTGTCGATCAGGGTGATCTTCAGGCCGTACTTCTGCTCAAGGGCCTCGCGGCGCTCGTACACGGCCTCCTTGCGGTACCCGACGATGATCGCGACCTCGGTCAGGCCGATCTCGGCGAAGTTGCCGAGGGTGAGGTCGAGAACGGTGAGGCTGTCCTCGTTGCCCTCGGGGCCGACCGGCACCAGAGCCTTGGGCAGGGTGTCGGTGTAGGGGCGAAGACGCCGTCCGGCGCCGGCCGCCAGCACGAGGCCGATCATGCGGGTTCTCCTTCATCGTGTACGGCGGGTGCGCCTGTTTTATGGGCGATCACCCAGAAGCGGATGCTCTCGACGAGCACCAGCAGCGCCACGGCCACGGCGAGAGCCGTGAGCGCGACCTTGAAATCTGTGGGCGCGAGCAGCGCGGCCAGGACGGTGACCAGCAGGGTCCTGCCTTCGTGTCCGCCGATCGCCCGCACCAGCCACCGCGGTGGCGCTCCGGCGTCGCCGCGGATGCGGTACACCGTGTCGTAGTGATGGTAGGCGACCGCGGCCACCAGCCCGAAAGCCGCTGGAAGGGCTCCGTTCACATCGGCTTTGGCCGCCAACAGCAGAACGGTGCAGTATTCGGCGGCGCGGAAGAAGGGGGGAACGAGCCAGTCCAGGGCGCCCTTGAGGGGGCGTGCGACGGCACCGCCCGCGAAGACCGCGTAGAGGACGGCGGCCATGCTCGTGAGCGGGCTGCCAAAGGGCTCCATCCATGCGAAGAGCAACATGAACGCCGCCCCAAGTGCCGCCATCAGCACCGGTGAGCGGAAGAACGGACGGACCTGCGGTCGTCGTCCGGCCCGGGCCACCAGCTCGGCGAGCGCACCGGAGTCCGCGAGGTCCGCGAGCGCCGTTGCCGCGCGGTCGGTGCGCTCCGCCTTGCGCGTCAACGACCGGAGCACACGGCCCGCCGTCGTGTAGGTCGCGGCGAAGGCACAGCCAATGAGCAGCGCGTAGAAGGTGATACGAGGGGTCGTGGCCGCCGTGAGGACGGCGATCATCGCCCAGCGCTCACCGATCGGCAGCACGATCATCCGGCGAAGCCAGACCGTCCAGCCGACACTGTCCAGCTTGCCCGAGAGGGCCGCGGTGGGGCTGGTGTTGGCGGTGGCGTCGTGGTTCGCCTCGTTGAAGGAGAAGTCGACGACGTGGCGGCAGGTCTGCAGGATCATCGCGCCGAGCGCGAGCGCCCATACGTCGTCACCGCCGCGCGCGGCCCCGAGGGCGAGGCCCGCGTAGTAGGCGTACTCCTTGGCGCGGTCGAAGGTGGCGTCGAGCCAGGCGCCGAGCGTCGAGTACTGCAGCGAGTAGCGGGCCAGTTGGCCGTCGGTGCAGTCGAGGACGAAGGAGAAGAGGAGGAGCAGGCCGGCCGCGACGAAGCCGCCGCGTGTGCCGGTGGCCGCGCAGCCGGCCGCGATCAGGGCGGTGATCAGCGAGGCCGTGGTGACCTGGTTCGGGGTCAGGCCCCGGCGGGCGCACCAGCGGGCGAGGTAACGGGAGTACGGGCTGACGCAGTACGTGGTGAAGAAGCCGTCGCGGGACTTCACCGCCGTACGCAGCCGTACGGCCTCGTCGTCGACGGCGGCGACCGCCTGGCGGGCCTCGTTGCGGGCCTGTGGGTCGGCGGGGACGGCTGCGACCAGGGTGCCGAGTTCGGGGCGGTGCAGGCCGACGCCGTCGGCGTCGAGGGCGGCGATGACCCGGTCGGCGACGTCCTCGACGGCGACCGCGGTGGTGCCGCTCGCGGCGGAGCTCTCGCGGGCCAGCGCCCGGGTCAGCGCCTGGCGGGCGGCTGCCTGTACGGTCACGGCGCCCGGCAGGGCGGCGGCCTCGAAGCGGGGGTCGGTCAGTCCCAGACGCAGGGCGTGGACATGGCCCACGAACCGGGCGTCGACGATCGCGACCCGCTGGTCCGCGGGCACCGTCGCCAGAAGCGTCTCGGAGTCACCGGCGTCGGAGGCGACCCGCACGTCGAAGCCGAGCGACCGCAGATCGCCCTCCAGCGACGATCCGGGCACCGGCTGACCGGTGAGGATGGCGGTCGACAGACGAACTCACTCCCTGGGTGCCGACGCGACCGCGCCGGACATGTACGTGGTGGAGGCGCCGCGGCCCTGGAACCCGGCGGCGTGTCGGCAGAGGTTATCGGATGAAGGGAAGCGGGCGTTCACCGCCCGTTCACGGCCCGATCAGTTCGACCTGCTCACACCGTCGGCCCTCCGCCGCGATCATCATCGGGGATTTGAGGGTTGTGCCACAAACCGCCATCCACATATCGGTACATAGGGGGCGGAGAGAGGGGCGCGCTCTCTTCATCAAGAGGGCGCGGTCCGCGCTCCGAGGAGGCGCGGGGGACGGCGCGACCGGCCACGGACACAGCCGCACCCTCCAACCCTGCACACGCCCCACGGCGAACAGACACAACCCCATGCCCGAATAAGGTGGCCCCATGACATGGCTGATCACAGGCGGGGCGGGTTACATCGGCGCACACGTGGCGACGGCCATGACCGACGCCGGCGAGCGAGTCGTCGCGCTGGACGACCTCTCCTCAGGAGTCCGCAGCCGCCTCCCCGAGGACCTGCCCTTGATCCACGGCTCCGCCCTCGACGGCGACCTGCTCAAGCGCGTCCTCACGGACCACGGCGTGACCGGCGTGGTCCACCTCGCGGCCCGCAAGCAGGTCGGCGAGTCCGTCGCCCAGCCCACCCGTTACTACCAGGAGAACGTCGGCGGTCTCGCCACCCTCCTGGAGGCGTCCGCCGCGGCCGGCGTGCGGCGTTTCCTCTTCTCCTCCTCCGCCGCCGTCTACGGCAACCCGGACGCGAACCTCATCGCCGAGGACACCCCGTGCGCCCCGATGAGCCCGTACGGCGAGACCAAGCTCGCCGGCGAATGGCTGGTCCGGGCCGCGGGCCGGGCGCACGGCATCGCCACCGTGTGCCTGCGCTACTTCAACGTGGCGGGCGCCGCCGTCCCGGCGCTGGCCGACACCGGCGTCTTCAACGTCATCCCGATGGTCTTCGACCGGCTCACCCGCGACGAGGCCCCCCGCATCTTCGGCGACGACTACCCGACCCCGGACGGCACCTGTGTCCGGGACTACATCCATGTCGCCGACCTCGCCGACGCGCACCTCGCGGCGGCCCGCCACCTCACCGCCGAGGGCGTCACGGGTGACCTGACCGTGAACATCGGCCGCGGGGAAGGCGTTTCGGTCCGCGAACTCGTCGACCTCATCGGCGAGGTCACCGGCGACCGGCGACCCGCGCTCGTCGAGCCGCGCCGTCCCGGTGACGCGCCGCGCGCGGTCGCCTCGGCCGCGCTGGCCGAGCGGGAGCTCGGCTGGACGGCTCGACGCGGGGTACGCGAGATGGTCGAGTCGGCCTGGGCGGGCTGGCGGCGGCACCACGGCCTCTGACCAGTCCACGATCATGGCAACGCTCTGACCTGCGCATCGTTTCCGCAGGTCAGAGCAGATGACAACGGTGTTCAGTGCCGCGTTGCCGGATACCCCCCACCCGTAGTTCACTGTGATCCGGAGCCGAACACCCGGACGCAGGGGAAGGGCGGATCGATGGGGGCCGGTCACGATCACGGGCACGCGCATCACGCGCATCACGCGCCGACCAGCGGTACGGCGGCAGCGGCGTACCGCGGGCGGCTGCGGATCGCGCTGTCGATCACGCTCACCGTCATGGTGGTCGAGATCGTCGGCGGCGTTCTCGCCGATTCGCTGGCGCTCATCGCGGACGCGGCACACATGGCGACGGACGCGGTGGGCCTCGGCATGGCGCTCCTCGCCATCCACTTCGCCAACCGTCCCGCGACCGGCAACCGCACGTTCGGCTACGCCCGCGCCGAGATACTCGCGGCGCTCGCCAACTGTCTGCTGCTGCTCGGCGTCGGCAGCTATGTGCTCTACGAGGCGATCCAGCGCTTCCTCACCCCCGCGGGCACCCAGGGCGGCCTGACCGTCGTGTTCGGCGCGGTCGGCCTGGTCGCGAACATGATCTCGCTGACCTTGCTGATGCGGGGCCAGAAGGAGAGCCTGAACGTACGGGGCGCCTTCCTGGAGGTTGCCGCGGACGCGCTCGGCTCGGTGGCGGTGATCATCTCCGCGACCGTCATCCTGCTCACCGGCTGGCAGGCCGCCGACCCGATCGCCTCGCTGGTCATCGGCCTGATGATCGTCCCGCGCACGGTGAAGCTGCTCCGTGAGACCCTCGACGTCCTGCTGGAGGCGGCGCCGAAAAACGTCGACATGGCCGAGGTGCGAGCGCACATACTGGCCCTGCCCGGTGTGGAGGACGTCCACGACCTCCATGCCTGGACGATCACCTCCGGCATGCCGGTGCTCTCCGCCCATGTGGTGGTCGGCTCGGACACGCTGGACTCCATAGGCCACGAGAAGATGCTGCACGACCTCCAGGGCTGCATCGGCGACCACTTCGACGTCGAGCACTGCACCTTCCAACTGGAGCCGAGCGGCCACGCGGAACACGAGGCGAAGCTTTGTCACTGACGACCGTCTGGACGACACGACCGGAGACACCCGCGGACCGGGAGGGGGTGTACGGCGTCAACGCCGCCGCCTTCGAGACCGAGGCGGAGGCCGAGCTGGTCGACGCGCTGCGCGAGGACCCCGACGCCTGGCTGCCCGGGCTGTCGTACGTCGCCGAGGCACCGGACGGCACGATCGCGGCGTACGCCCTGATCACCCGCTGCCATGTGGACGAGGTGCCGGCGCTGGCGCTGGCCCCCGTAGCGGTGCTGCCGGACCATCAGCGGCAGGGAGCGGGCGGGGCCGTCGTCCGCGCCGTGCTGGAGGCGGCACGCACGGCCGGGGAGCGGCTCGTCCTCGTCCTGGGGCATCCCGGGTACTACCCGCGCTTCGGTTTCGTACGGGCATCCGAGTACGGCATCCGGCCGGGTTTCGACGTGCCGGACGCGGCGATGATGGCCCTGGTGCTGGACGGTTCCTCATCGGTGGCATCCGGCACGATCAGGTACCCGGCAGCTTTCGGGGTCTGAGACGCGGGCGGCGTGTGTCTCCCGGTGGGGTGTGCGGGTAGGACATGCGGGTCGACGCGAAGTCCCGGGAGTGCCGGTTTCGTGCGGCAGACTTGAGGCTCGAAGAACGAGGCGAAGGATGGGCATGCCGATCACACCTGCCACCGCGATGCACAGTTCACCGAACGGCGTCACGGAAGCGATCCTGCTGGAACTGGTCGACGAGCACGGCACCACGATCGGCACCGCGGAGAAGCTGGCCGCTCATCAGCCGCCCGGACAGTTGCACCGGGCGTTCTCCGTCTTCCTGTTCGACGAGCGCGGGCGGCTGCTGCTCCAGCAGCGGGCCCTCGGCAAGTACCACTCCCCCGGCGTCTGGTCCAACACCTGCTGTGGGCACCCCTACCCGGGCGAGTCCCCCTTCGCGGCGGCCGCGCGGCGGACGCACGAGGAGCTGGGGGTCTCCCCCGCGCTGCTCGGCGAGGCGGGCACCGTCCGCTACAACCACCCGGACCCGGCCTCGGGTCTGGTGGAGCAGGAGTTCAACCATCTGTTCGTCGGGCTGCTGAAGGCCCCGCTGCGGCCGGATCCGGAGGAGGTCGGGGCCACCGCGTTCGTGACCCCTGCCGAGTTGGCGGAGCGGCATGCCAAGGACACCTTCTCGGCCTGGTTCATGACGGTCCTGGACGCGGCCCGGCCCGCGGTCAGGGAGCTGACGGGCCAGGCCGCGGGCTGGTGACCGCTGCCTCCCGTCCGTGGATCGGTGGCCTCCGGTCCGTGGATCGGTGGCCACTGGGTCCATGGACCGGTGACCTCCGGCCCTGGGACAGCGACCCCTGCCCCTTAGATCACGTGTGCGGGTTTGAGCGGCAGGGCGGCCCAGATCACCTTGCCGCCGCTCGCGGTGTGCTCGACGTCGCAGACCCCGCCCGCCTCCAAGGTGATCTCGCGCACCAGGAGCAGACCGCGACCGCCGAGCCGGCCGTGGTCGGTCTCCAGGGCGGTCGGGCGGTAGGGGTGGTCGTCCTCCACCGAGACCCGTACCCACTCCGCGCCGACGGCGACCTCGACGGCGAGTGTGGGCGACAGGAGCGCCGCGTGTTTGACGGCGTTCGTCACCAGCTCGGAGACGATCAGCAGAAGTCCCTGGACGAGGTCGTCCGAGATCGGCACACCCTGTCGGGCGAGCAGGTCCCGGACGGCGCGCCGCGCCTGCGGCACCGAGGCGTCGACGGCGGCAGCGGTGAACCGCCAGACCCCTTCGTACGGCAGTGGTCCCGGCGGCTGGGGGTCGTCGGGTGCGTGCCCGCCGCCTCCCGGGCGTGGGTCGCCCCCGCGCCCATGGTCGTCCATTGTCCGGTCGCCACCCTTGCGCTCGATTGTCACCACATGTCGAGTGTTGGTAACTCGGCGCTGCCCACGCAGGACTGAACAGAAGTCAGCACTTATCGACGACTTTCGGATCGCCCGTGTCCGAACCGGGCAGTCGCATGACCACTCCTGTGCGGGGCGTGCCGTTTTCGGACTATTCGGGTTGTACGGGTGCGGCGCCCGACCCGCCCGCTTCCCCCCTCGGTCGCTCACTCTCCGTGAGCCGCTCGGAGACCAGCCCCACGACGCGGCGGCCACCGAAGCCGGTGGCGATCAGGCCGAGGCCGTCGAAGAGCAGGGCCAGCGAGAAGAAGGTGCCGATGACGTACTCGCTGTTGCTCGGCCAGGAGGCGAGGACCAGGATGCCGAGGAGGATACCGAAGGCGCCCTACACCAGCGTCCAGCCGAACTGGGGGCCGCGCACCACGAGGCTGCCGACCAGCCGGAACACCCCGCCGGTCAGGAAGAGCAGCGCGGCGAACATGGTGAGCGCCTCGGCCGCCGCCTCGGGGCTCTTGATGACGACGACTCCGGCCGCGATGTTCAGCGCGGCGACGACGACGCCGAGCCAGAAGAAGTTGGTGCCCCGCGCCTGGACCGCGTGCAGCAGGCCGATCGCTCCGCCGACCAGCAGCAGCCATCCGAACAGGATCATCGAGGTCAGGGTGGCGAAGCCGACGTAGACGAGTCCGACGAGGCCGGCGATCACCAGGATCACGCCGAGCGCGGTCAGCCGGCCGAAGTCCCTGCTGAGCCTGGCGGTCTCGGCGGCCACGTCCTCGGCGGCGTAGACACCCGTCCCCGCCCGCACGCCCGTCGCGGGGGCCGCGCCCTTCGCGGGGCGTGTGTCCTTGGTCTTCCTGGATCCGAGCATGGGGGCCTCCTCGCGGTTCCGGGCCCCTTCTTGATCGTATGGGCGCGGGGGGTGGCTAGCATCCCGTGCATGGAGCCTCAGCTGCTGGACACCGTCGCCGACGGGGTCGCGACCGTCGTCGTCCACCACCCGGCCAAGCGCAACGCCATGACGGCCGGGATGTGGCGGGCGCTGCCGCCGCTTCTCGACCGGCTGGCCGCCGACCCCGCCGTACGGGCACTGGTGCTCACCGGGGAGGGCGGGACGTTCTGCGCGGGGGCCGACATCTCCACGCTACGGCAGTCACCGGGCGAGGCCCAGGGGTTGGCCCTGCGCGCCGAGAACGCCCTCGCGGACTTCCCCAAACCGACCCTCGCCGCGGTCCGAGGGCACTGTGTGGGCGGCGGAGCGCAGTTGGCGGCGGCCTGCGATCTGCGGTTCGCGGAGGAGGGGTCGTTGTTCGGGATCACCCCGGCGAAGCTGGGCCTGGTCTATCCAGCCTCCTCCACCCGGCGGTTGGTGTCGCTGGTCGGGCCCGGGACCGCCAAGTACCTGTTGTTCTCCGGAGAGTTGATCGACGCGGAGCGTGCGCTCCGTACGGGGCTGGTGGACGAGGTGCTGCCGTCGGGTGAACTGGCCGAGCGGATCCGGGAGTTCACCCGTGTGCTGGTCTCGCGCTCCCGGCTGACGCAGGCGGCGGCCAAGGAGTTCGCGAACGGCCGTACGGACCGCGACGCCCACTGGGCCGAGCAGGCGCGCGGCAGCGGCGACGCCGCGGAGGGCGTCGCCGCGTTCCTGGAGCGCCGACAGCCCCGGTTCACCTGGAGCGTCTGACTCCCCCTTGGCTCACCGCAGAACGAAGCGGCTGTTCTCGCGGAACCATTCGACGAGGTGGGCCGGCGCCTTCTCCGGGGCGCCCGCGTCGTACGGCGGCTGCGGGTCGTACTCCGTCGCCAGCTGGATGGCCCGGGCGTGGTCGTCACCCGCGATCCTGCCGAGCAGGGTCAGCCCCATGTCTATGCCGGAGGAGACACCCGCCGCGGTGACGTACTTGCCGTCGAACACCACCCGCTCCCCCGTCGACTCCACCCCGAACCTCTTCAGCTCGTCAAGGGCCAGCCAGTGCGAGGTCGCGCGGCGGCCCTCCAGCAGGCCCGCGGCGGCGAGCAGCAGGGAGCCGGTGCACACCGAGGTCGTCCAGGTGCTGGTGGTGTCGGCCGTGCGCAGCCAGCTCAGGAGTGCCTCGTTCTCCATCTGCGCGCTCTGGCCGGGGCCACCGGGGACGATCACGATGTCGGGGCTCGGCACCTCGGCCAGGGTCTTGTCGGCGGTGATCGCCAGGGCTCCCTGATCGGTACGGACCGGGCCGGTCTCCTCGGCGACGAAGACCAGTTCCGCGTCCGGGGCGCGACCGAGGGTCTCGTAGGGGCCCACCGCGTCGAGGGCGGTGAAACGGTCGAACAGGACGATGGCGATCTGCATCGGAGGTCCTTTCGTTGGGGTCGGCTCAGTCGGCCAGGACGGGACGGAAGCGGCGGCGGTACTCCGCCGGGGCCGTGCCGAGGCTCTTCACGAAGGCGCGGCGCATGGCCTCGGAGGTGCCGTAGCCACAGGTGCGGGAGATCTTCTCGATGCCGTCGCTGGTGTCCTCCAGGAGGCGGCGGGCGTGTTCGAGGCGGACCCGGTCGACGTACCGGCCGGGGGTCATGCCCGTCTCGGCCTGGAAGGCGCGGGCGAAGTGGCGGGGTGAGAGCCGGGCGCGGGCGGCCAGGTTCTCGACGCTCAGATCGTCGCCGGGGTGCTCGGTGACCCACTGCTGGACCTCGCGGAGCGGTTCCCGCCGGGCTGTCTGGGCCGCGAGCTGGGCGCTGAACTGGGCCTGGTTCCCCGGCCGGCGCAGGAAGACGACCAGATGGCGGGCGATGGCGAGGGCGGCGTCGCGGCCGATGTCCTCCTCGACGAGCGCGAGGGCGAGGTCGATGCCGGAGGTGACGCCGGCGGAGGTGGCGATGTGCCCGTCGCGGATGTAGATGGGGTCGGGGTCGACCTCGATCGCCGGGTGGTCGCGGGCCAGCTTGTCGCTGTACGCCCAGTGGGTGGTCGCGCGGCGGCCGTCCAGGAGGCCCGCCTCGGCGAGCAGGATCGCGCCGGTGCAGACCGAGACCAGACGCTCGGCCCGCGGACCGTGCGCACGCAGCCAGGCGACCACCTCGGGGGCGGGGTTCCGGGTGCCCTGACCGCCGGGGACCAGCAGGGTGTGCGGGGTGGGTGTGTCGGCGAGGGCGTGGTCCGGGACGAGGGTGAGGCCGCTGGAGGTGCGTACGGGCGCGCCGTCCAGGGAGGCCGTGGTGATGCGGTACGTCCCGGGCGTGTACTGCTCCGCGCCGGCGAAGACCTCCATCGGGCCCGTGACGTCGAGACTCTGCACGCCGTCGAAGAGGACGACCAGGACGGTTCGCATGCCCTCGATTCTTGGGCGGGCGGACCATGACCGCAATGACGAGTACCCCACCTTTCCTGCCACCGGAGGAACCGGAACGGCGTCGAGGACGGACCCGATGACGACGCTGTTCGGCGCGGGCGTGGTCCCGGCGGGGTGATCGGCGAGCGCTGATCGGGATGGTTCAGGCATGAACGGTGCGGGGTGCGGTACCCGATCGTTCCTGGCCCAGCCAGCCGGGAGACGAAAGGGGAAGTACGTGTTCCGTGCGATCGCAGACGTGTTGCGGCAGATCGGTGGGGCCATCGCGACGGTGGTCACGCTGCCGTTCCGGGCCCTTGCCCGGCTCTTCGGCGGCGCGTCCAGTTCGACGCGCCGCACCGGGCGAGCCCGCCGGGCCTGAGGAAGGCCGAGCACAGACCACGGAGGAGCCGGACGCGACCACGCGTCCGGCTCCTCCTGCGTACCGGGCCAAGGCGCGTTTCGCGCCCTGATCCCCCACTGTCGGCGCCACCTGCCACAATTGCCGCGCAACCTCAGTGGAGAAGGCGGTACGGGATCGTGACGACACCCGGGTCCATCGAAGTAGGGTCCATCGAAGGCAGGATCGCCGAGGAGCTCGGCGTACGGGAGCGGCAGGTGAAGGCCGCGGTGGAACTGCTCGACGGCGGTTCGACCGTGCCCTTCATCGCCCGCTACCGCAAGGAAGCGACCGAGATGCTCGACGACGCGCAGCTGCGCACGATCGAGGAGCGGCTGCGCTATCTGCGGGAGCTGGAGGAGCGGCGGGCGGCGATCCTGGACTCGGTGCGCGAGCAGGGCAAGTTGACGCCGGAGGTCGAGGCGCAGATCCGCGCCGCCGAGACCAAGGCGCGGCTGGAGGACATCTACCTGCCGTTCAAGCCGAAGCGGCGCACGAAGGCGCAGATCGCGCGCGAGGCCGGTCTCGAGCCGTTGGCCGAGGGCCTGCTCGGCGACCCGACCGTCGAACCGTTGGCCGCCGCTGCCGCGTTCGTGGACGCCGACAAGGGCGTCGCCGATCCGCAGGCCGCGCTGGACGGTGCCCGGGCGATCCTGACCGAGCGGTTCTCGGAGAACGCCGACCTGATCGGCGAGCTGCGCGAGCGCATGTGGGTGCGGGGCCGGCTGGCGGCCAAGGTGAAGGACGGCAAGGAGGAGGCGGGCGCCAAGTTCGCCGACTACTTCGACTTCGCCGAGCCGTTCACCGAGCTGCCGTCCCACCGCATCCTGGCGATGCTGCGCGGCGAGAAGGAGGACGTCCTCGACCTCGTCCTGGAGCCGGAGGAGCCCTCCGAGCAGCCCGGCCCCTCGTCGTACGAGGGGATGGTCGCCCATCGTTTCGGGATCGCAGACCGCGGCCGACCCGGCGACAAGTGGCTGACGGACACGGTCCGCTGGGCCTGGCGGACCCGCATCCTCGTCCACCTCGGCATCGACCTGCGGCTGCGGCTGCGGACGGCCGCCGAGGACGAGGCGGTGAACGTGTTCGCGGCGAACCTGCGCGACCTGCTCCTCGCCGCTCCGGCCGGCACCCGCGCGACGCTCGGTCTCGATCCCGGCTTCCGGACGGGCGTCAAGGTCGCCGTGGTCGACGCGACCGGCAAGGTCGTCGCCACGGATGTGATCTACCCGCACGTTCCGGCCAACAAGTGGGACGAGGCCATCGCCAAGCTGGCGCGGCTCGCGAAGGAGCACGCGGTCGAGCTGATCGCGATCGGCAACGGCACGGCGTCCCGCGAGACCGACAAGCTCGCCGGTGAACTGATCACCAAGCACCCCGAGTTGAAGCTGACCAAGGTGATGGTGTCCGAGGCGGGCGCGTCGGTGTACTCGGCGTCAGCGTTCGCCTCACAGGAGCTGCCCGGGATGGACGTCTCGCTGCGCGGCGCCGTCTCGATCGCGCGCCGGCTCCAGGACCCTCTGGCCGAGTTGGTGAAGATCGACCCGAAGTCGATCGGCGTCGGGCAGTACCAGCACGACCTGTCCGAGGTGAAGCTGTCGCGTTCGCTGGACGCGGTGGTCGAGGACTGTGTGAACGGCGTCGGCGTCGATGTGAACACGGCCTCCGCCCCGCTGCTGGCCCGTGTCTCCGGCATCTCCTCCGGGCTCGCCGAGAACATCGTGGCCCACCGTGACGCCAACGGCCCGTTCAAGTCGCGTGCCCAGCTGAAGGGGGTGGCACGGCTCGGCCCCAAGGCGTACGAGCAGTGCGCGGGCTTCCTGCGGATCCGGGGCGGCGACGACCCGCTGGACGCGTCGAGTGTGCACCCGGAGGCGTACCCCGTCGTCCGGCGGATGGTGAAGACCTCCGGTCAGGAGGTGGCGGCCCTCATCGGCAACACGGGGGTCCTGCGGTCGCTGCGCGCCGGGGACTTCGTGGACGAGACGTTCGGTCTGCCGACCGTGACGGACATCCTGAAGGAGCTGGAGAAGCCGGGGCGTGACCCTCGGCCGGCCTTCAAGACGGCCACGTTCAAGGAGGGCGTCGAGAAGATCTCCGACCTTGTCTCCGGGATGGTCCTGGAGGGGGTCGTGACGAACGTGGCGGCGTTCGGGGCGTTCATCGACATCGGTGTCCACCAGGACGGGCTGGCGCATGTCTCCGCGCTGTCCAAGACGTTCGTCAAGGACCCGCGTGATGTGGTGAAGCCCGGGGACATCGTGAAGGTGAAGGTGCTCGACGTCGACATTCCGCGGAAGCGGATCTCGTTGACGTTGCGGTTGGACGACGAGGCGGCGTCCAAGGGGGCGTCGCAGGGGCAGGGGGGTGCGGGAACCCGGCCTCAGCGGGGGGCACGTGGGGGGCAGCCGCCTCGGCAGCAGGGGCGTGGCGGTGGTTCCCGGCAGGGGGGTGCGGCGCCGGCTCCTGCCAACAGTGCGATGGCTGACGCATTGCGGCGGGCGGGGTTGGTGGACAAGAAGCGCGGCTGAGTTTTCCGGCGGGGGTTCTCTCGCCCCCGCCGCCCCTACCCGTCCCATCCTCAAGGGTTGCGCCCCTTTGACCCCCAGACGTCCGTCCGGTGGGGGCTGGTCGCGCAGTTCCCCGCGCCCCTGAAAAGCAGGGGCGCGACCAACCCCCTCGCCCTCAGCTCTCCGTCACCTTGCCTGCCTCCACAGTGACGCGGCGGGTCACTCGGACCGCGTCCAGCATGCGGCGGTCGTGGGTGACCAGGAGCAGCGTGCCCTCGTAGGAGTCCAGGGCCGATTCGAGTTGCTCGATCGCCGGGAGGTCCAGGTGGTTCGTCGGTTCGTCGAGGATCAGGAGGTTGACGCCTCGGCCCTGGAGCAGGGCGAGGGCCGCGCGGGTGCGTTCGCCCGGGGAGAGGGTCACCGCCGGGCGTAGGACGTGATCGGCCTTCAGGCCGAATTTGGCGAGGAGGGTGCGGACCTCGCCGGGCTCGGTGTCGGGGACGGCCGCGCAGAAGGCGTCGAGGAGGGACTCGGGGCCGTGGAAGAGGGCGCGGGCCTGGTCGACCTCGCCGACGAGGACACCGGAGCCGAGGGCGGCGTGGCCGGCGTCCAGCGGGATCCGGCCGAGCAGCGCGCCCAGGAGCGTCGACTTGCCCGCGCCGTTCGCGCCGGTGATGGCGATGCGGTCCGCCCAGTCGATCTGCAGGGAGACCGGCCCGAAGGCGAAGCCGCCCCGCCGCACCTCCGCGTCGCGCATCGTGGCGACGACGGCGCCGGAGCGCGGCGCGGTCGCGATCTCCATGTGCAGCTCCCACTCCTTGCGCGGCTCCTCGACGACGTCGAGCCGTTCGATCATGCGCTGGGTCTGCCGGGCCTTCGCGGCCTGCTTCTCGCTCGCCTCGCTGCGGAACTTGCGGCCGATCTTGTCGTTGTCGTTCGCCTTGCGCCGCGCGTTCTTGACACCCTTGTCCATCCACGAGCGCTGCATCTGTGCGCGGTCCTGCAGCGCGGACCTCTTGTCGGCGTACTCCTCGTAGTCGTCGCGGGCGTGCCGGCGGGCCGTCTCGCGCTCCTCCAGATAGGCCTCGTATCCGCCGCCGTAGAGGCTGATCCGGTTCTGGGCGAGATCGAGTTCGAGGACCTTGGTGACCGTGCGGGTGAGGAACTCGCGGTCGTGGCTGACGACCACCGTGCCCGCGCGCAGACCGGAGACGAAGCGTTCGAGTCGTTCCAGGCCGTCGAGGTCGAGGTCGTTGGTGGGCTCGTCGAGGAGGAAGACGTCGTAGCGGGAGAGGAGGAGGGAGGCGAGTCCGGCGCGGGCGGCCTGGCCGCCGGAGAGGCCGGTCATGGGCTGGTCCAGGCCGACACCGAGACCGAGGGAGTCGGTCACCTCCGCCGCCCGCTCGTCCAGGTCGGCGCCGCCCAGGTCGAGCCAGCGCTCCAGGCTGGTGGAGTACGCATCGTCGGCACCCGGCGCGCCGTCGACGAGTGCCTGGGTGGCCTCGTCCATCACCCGCTGGGCCTCCGCCACGCCCGTGCGCCGGGCGAGGAACTCCCGTACGGTCTCGCCCTCCCGGCGCTCCGGTTCCTGCGGCAGGTGACCGACGGTCGCCGTGGGCGGGGACAGCCGCACCTCGCCCTGCTCGGGCGGGAGCAGGCCCGCGAGGAGCCGGAGCAGTGTGGACTTGCCCGCGCCGTTGGCGCCGACCAGCCCGATCACGTCCCCGGGGGCGACGACGAGGTCGAGGCCGGAGAAGAGCGAGCGGTCGCCGTGGCCGGCGGCGAGGTTCTTGACGACGAGGGTGGCGGTCACGAGGGGCGATCCTAACGACAGGGGGGTGGGTCCTCCTAGCGGCGGTGGGTGCGGCTCCGTCTTCTGCTCGCCCCCACCGCCCCTACCCGACCTTCCCCCACCAGGGGCTGCGCCCCTTCGACCCCCAGCTGACCGTCCGGTGGGGCTTCTCGCGCAGTTCCCCGCGCCCCTTGAGGGCCTGCGGCCACCCAGGGGCGAAAAGCACGGGGCGCAGCCCCTGCTTTTCCGGGGCGCGGGGAACTGCGCGCCCAGCCCCCCCCG